>NZ_BAAANT010000001.1:0-305569 GCF_039529945.1 Kitasatospora kazusensis
GTCGAAGCAGTCACCATCGCGCCGCACCACAAGACCGCCCCGATCAACCCACCCGTCACGGTCAGACGAGCCTGGGACCACTAAGTCACTGGTATTGAGGCTAGCCTGACGGAAACGCAAAAAGCCCGGGGTAGACAGTCTCACTGTCAGCCCCGGGCTGTGAAAATGCAAGGAACGGTAGATGAGGCTGCGTGGGTCCGGTGGGGACGCCGACGCAGTGGGGGGACGTAATTTGCACCGATCGGACCGGCTCCATTGATCACGCAGTACTGCCACCTCGGGAGCCGTCAAAATAATACGTAAAAAACTAATCTACGGGATGTCGATCCAGAATTAACCTATGTGCATTCTACTGGCAGGATGGATAGTCCAGTCTGGATATCTCTCCAATTCTCCAGATGGTGACTTCCCTTTTCTTGGATTGGCCATTCGGGATGCATGCCGTGCGTGATTCTATATCCTGGTCGCGATATGTCTCGACGGTTCGGCTCTTGTCAATCAGAACTGTAACCCAGTTCAATGACTCGTCGATTACGTATCCTGAAACGATAGCCCCACTGCGAAGTTTGAGCTGCTCGGCGGCAAGCCAGGGCCTGTCGTTGAAGAAGCCCTGGGTCAGTGGGAGTAGGGCCAGGAGGGCAACGGGAAGAATTGAAGTCTTGCCGCTCGTCAGTGTTGAACTGAGCCGCTTAAGGCGATCAAGGTATGAATTGAAACTTTCATGGTGCAGCTGCCGCGCCTCGGCGAGCTTTTCCAGGTCAACTACCCTGTCTGACGACAGTTGATCAACGCGCCGTTTGGCATCTTCGGCCTTCTGCTGGAGCACATTGGTCTCTTTGTCGAGGCGAGAGGCGGGGGAGATGGAACCTCCGTTTGCCGATTTCCCCCGGAGGGCCGCTTTTCCTTTTTCCTCTCGCCGGGAATCAAGGTAACTTGATGTCATTATGAGGAATGCCACGATCATGGCCATGGCTACCATGGCCGACCATGAAACTATAAATGAGGCAAAGAGGCTGAGTCCGGCGAACCACGCCCAATAGATTCTCTTTAGGCGTTTGTTGAGATTTGAGCGAGCCGCGATAGATGCGGCCAATGAAGACAGTCCAGTCGTCAAGATGGGGACTTCTAGAATTAGCACGCCGATGGCAACCTGGAGCGCGCCGTTCTTTGAGATTAGTGTCAAGGCGGTGTTCAAGTCTCCGCGTGCGACGAGCATTATTTTTACTACGGCAAGCGCGAAAGTGATTGCACCGAATGCTTTCAGGAGGTTGTCGAGGGTCAGGCGCTGTGCTTCTGCTCGGCGCTCCTCTTCCTCGATGAAGTCGCCGATCTCCTCCAGCTCTGACTGTGGACGGTGCCGACTTTTCCCCCGTTGGCCCTTGCCTATCACTAACCCACACCCCTCGTAGTCCTGACGCATGCGTGTAGAAATGCTACCGCCGCGAATCGAGTCAGCGTTATGCTTGCCAGGCATTCGTTGAGTGCAGCTCTTCCCGGAGGCTTCCGGGCCCTCCCAGCAAGCGGGGTGGTTTGGGAACCGGCCTCCCTGCTGCAGCCGGGTCGGCTTGATTCCACCGACGGGGACCGCATGGACACTGTTGGGGCAGATCGTGCCCTACGACGAGGCACTCGACTTGGACGCCCGCTATGGCGGGCTGCTCCATGGGGAGCCGGAGGCTGTGGAACGGGCGTGGAACGCGTAGGTGGTGCGACTGGTCTCACATGCATGAGGGCTGGTCATCACCGAAAGACAGGGGCTCGCGCCGGGTGTTCTTGAAAACTGTCGTGCGGTGACCCCGCACCGTGGTTCAAATCCCACGCTCTCCGCAGCAGAACGACCCCTGACTAGCTGAAACGGTCAGGGGCTGTCGGCTTTCCGGGCTCGGGCGGCCGCCGCCTCTTCCGCGTTGAATGTCACCCACGAACTGCGGACCACCCACCCCATGAAAAGCACGGGAAGTGCGACGGCCTGCGAGAGCGGCGCCCGGAGCAGCGGGTGCAGGATGCCGGGGTGCTCGTAGGCGCTGTCGGCGACGGGAGTCCACAGCCGCACCTGCAGCGTGTCGCCGACCTGGTGCTCTTCGTCGAGAGAGATCCCGACCTTGATGCCCGTGAAGTGCTCGTCGCCGGAGTCGGACGTGAAGTCCCCGGACAGGGTTGTCCCGTGGGATCCCGGCTCCCCGTCACCGTTCTCCTGGGGCTCGGTCGCGGTGACCTGGAACTGCCCGTGCGTGCCCCACAGCGTGGTCCCGATCTCCTCCACCGTCAGGCGGTACAGGAGCGTGAGGGTGAGCGCCGTCAGGCCGGCTAGCAGCGCTGTCATCACCGTCACGCTGAGGATCAGAGCCCAGGTGGGGGTGGGCTCCGCACTCACATCGCCGGACCCCGCCATGGCTACCCCCTCGGATCGCCCGCATGCGCAGGCGGTAGGACAGCCACGCTGGCAGGCGACCTGGGATTAACCAAGGTGAATTCCAGCCACCTGCTGTCAGCTGGTGTGAATTTTGCTCGATGGCGGAGACGTACTCGGTCCAGGTGCACGGCTTCGGACCGGAGCTCCGAGGCTGCCTGGGATCGGTCCCGGCAGTCGGTCAGCGTCCGACGGCGTGGACGGGCCAAGTGGAGAGCCCGAATGGGTCTCTGCCACGTGCCCCAGTCGTGCCCGATCGTGCGGGAAACACCGGGGAATTGCGGTCGGGTTCGGGTGGCGGTCAGGCTGCAGACCGTTGCCTCAACGGCGCAGGTCAGAGCACGTGAGCCACGCCAATCCTTGTAAAGCGGGGGTCGTCGGTTCGAACCCGACAGGGGGCTCAGCGCACCACCTCGGATGAGCTGCAGGTTTGGCCTTCTGGGAGCTCCATCGCCGGCCTCGGACGACTCGTCCGGGGCCGTCTGCGTGAGTGGATGGCCCGGTCGTGGTGGACACCGTGGTGGAGGGCCCCTACCTGCAGGGCCGTTCACCACGGAGGTGAACGGCCCTGGACGCGGTTGGCCGCCTTCGTGCCCGGATCGGATGCTCAGAAGCGGCGCAGCAGCTTCCTTCGGCTCCGGTGGCGTCCTGCTCGCCGACCGGTCGGCAACCCCTCCTCGGCCTCGCCTGCTCCGAGGTCGGGTCGGGCTGGTTCGTCGTTGAGGAGGATCGACTGCCAGACCCGTTCATGGAGTTCCTGGATGCAGGGCCCGCAGGCGAACATCGCCGCCTGGGCGCCGGCGACGATCGCCGGGCCGATCCACAGCACACGGGTCCACTGTTGGCCGCAGTAGAGCCAGCAGAATCCGTCGACCCAGTGGTTGCCGTCGTCAGTAGCCGCCTGAGCAGGCAGGCCACCACGGGCGAACTCGGCGATCCCGGGCACCACCCTGTGCGGCAGCGCCAGTTCCGTAAGCACAGCTCGGCCCTCTGGTCAGTAGCCCTCGACGGTCACAGGGGTCGGGCGGTCACCGTCGCGCGTGCGGGCGGGACTGTTCTTGTCGCCGTCGGCGAACAGGAGGGTGGGCTCGGCGAGGATGTCGCGGCCGGCCTCGCTCTTGTAGATCTCGTCGACGCTGCCGAACCGGGCTTCGGAGTAGTCGAGTTCGAGCAGGGCAGCGGCCTGGCGGACCGATGCCTCGTCGGGGCCTTCGATCTCCACGAAGGTGGGGAGGTCGGGCCAGGTGTCGAAGTCGAAGGCGACTTCGCCGAGGCGCCATTCCTCGCGGTAGTTCTCCTGGTAGCGGACCTCGCTCAGGCCGAGGCTGCGGAGGATCTCGGCCATGGCCGCCAGGTCGGTGACCTCGGTCTCGATCTCGGTGGTGCCGTCGATTGTGGTGGCGTCGGTGACGTGCTTGAGCGTCAGCGTCGAGCGGGTGCCCTCGTCGCGCAGCCGGACCCACTGACCGCCGTCGAGCGCGTCGTTCTCGAAGATCTTCCGGGTGAGCAGGGTGCGGGGGAACGCCTGGGCGGCGCCCAGGGCGGTCAGTTTGGCCTGGAGGTCGGCGACGTCGACGGAGAGGAATTTCGCCTCGTACTCGTGCTTCATGAGTCCTTCTTCTGGTAGGGGGGAGAGGGGTTGGGCGTGCGGGCCGCGAGGACCAGGCCCATGCGATGAGTGTGGTCTTGGAGCCGGCCGAGGTGCGCTCGCTCGGTGAATTCGGCTGTTCGCAGCGCGAGTAGAACGTTCCAGGCGCTGGTGAAGTGACGGCTGAGCTTTTCGGGGGACGTGTAGTGCTCCACGAGGCGGTGGCGTGACTCGACCGGCATCATGAACTCCGCGCCGAACAGGCCGCCTGCGCGCACCAGGAGTTGCATGCGGGCCACGAACTCGGCGAGCGGGCGGTGGTGGTTGGCGCTGTAGTGCCACGAGCAGCTCGTCCAGACCGCGTCGCACAGCATGTCGAGGGGCTCGGCGTTGAGGAAGTCCTCCTCTACGACCTGGACTCGGTCGTAGAGCTCTTCGAGCTTGAGACGGTCGATCAGCCCCATCGCGTGGGCATTGACGTCACCCGGGAGGTTGACCTCTCCGCCGTGGAGGGCGAGCGGGTCGCACTCGATGGCGATGACGCGGTAGCCGGCGGCGGCGAGCGGCAGGACGAACTTGCCGTCGCTCGCACCGACGACCGCGACGGTGGCGTCAGGGGAGGCGTGCTCCTTCAGCGCGGCGAGGAACTGGGGGAAGAAGGTGAGGGTGTGCTCCCACAGGCTCCGTGTCTGCACGGCGGTGGGCTCCTTGTGTGTCTGTGGCGAGGATGGCCTGGACGACCTGGTCCGGTGCGAGGCCCGTGGTGTCCACCTGGTACATCGGGAACTGGGTGTAGGCGGCGGTGATCTGTTCGGAGGCGTTCTCGCCGAGGGCGTCCCACCGTGAGATGGGCTTGTCCCGTCGGGCCAGTCGGCGTCGGCGCTCGCTGTCCGAGCAGACCAGTTGGTAGGTGACGGGCTGCGGTAGGTCGGGGGGCAGGGTGATGCCCAGGTGGGCGCCGCAGGCCTGGTGAGTGGCCAGGCAGCGGGCGAAGTAGCTCTCCACGACTACCGGGATCCCGACATCCAGGTAGCGCTGTACCTGCTCGGCGGCGGTGAACAGCGCGGAGAGGTAGAGGGACATCCGGGCCTCGACGCTGGTCCGGTGGTCGACCTGCTGCCGGAGCGGCTGGTAGAAGTCCGGCACGGTGGGGACCAGCACAGCCTCGCGGGCTGCGGCGAGCATCGGCGCGATGGTCGACTTGCCCGTGCCCCGCAGCCCTTCGAGGCTCTCGAACGGGGGATGGTCAGACACGGCCGTACACCACGTCCGGCACGGCGAGGGTGAGCTCGTCGGTGGCGCTCGGACGGTGGATGATGTGGCCGGCGTCCTTGTCGTACCAGAAGGCGTGGGAGTCCTTGCCGACGGCCTTGCAGGACATGGTGAGCGCGCCGCGCGGGTCGGCTTCGATCCGCTCGATCTCGCGCGGGCCGCCCGCCGGGACGCAGATCTCTGGAGCGCCGTCGGTGGACAGGTCCTCGTCCACGATCACCTCGATGGTCAACCGGGCGTCCTGGAGCTGGTCCCGGAGACGGGCGTAGGCGGCAGGGTCCGTGACGACCAGCTCGGGATGGTCGGCGGCGTGGCCGACGGGCCGCAGGCAGTGCAGCTTCAACTGTCGTGCGCCGAAGTCCTGAAGAGTGCGTGCGAGCGGCAGCACCTCGTCGATGTTGCGCGCGTTGACCGTCATGGTCGCCCCCGTGGCCACGCCGAGCTCCCGGGCCAGGTCCAGTGCGCTGAGTGCACCCTGGTAGCTGCCGAACTTGCGGAGGTGGTCGTTGGTGGCGCCGATGCCCTCCAGTGAGATTCGCAGGAGGTCCACGTACGGAGCGATCTCCGTCAGGCGCCGCTCGATCCGGTAGCCGTTGGTGCAGATCTCGACCTGCAGGCCGAGTTCCTGCTTGGCGTGGCGGACGACCTGCGTCAGGTCCTTGTAGACGAATGGTTCGCCGCCGAGCAGGGTGACGGCCTCGGTGCCGTACTGGTCGCGCATGAGGGTGAGGAGGTTGATCGCTTCCTCAAGGGTGAAGGCGTCGGCGTGCTTGAGGCGCTCGCCGTGGAAGCAGAACAGGCACTCGAAGTTGCAGCGGTAGAGCAGCTGCAGGTACAGCATCCGGATCCGGCGGATCCCGGTCACTTCACCGATCACGTGGGCCTCCCTCGGCCAGTGTCTGGTTGGTGACCTGATGGTGACGGAGAGCGATGGGACCGCATCACCGCGTACCGGGACGGTTCGGGGACGTCCTGGGACGTTTCAGTGCGACGCGAACGATTCGACGAGCCGCAGGAGGTTGGCCGTGTCCGACAGATCTGGGAGCACGGTGTGCGCGCCGGCGGCTGCGAGTTCGGTCTGGCTGTGGACTCCGGTGGCAACCGCGATGATCCCTGCGTCCGCGGAGAGGGCCGCCTCGACGTCCCGTGGGGTGTCGCCCACCAGCACGACAGGCGCGTCAGTGGGAAGTCCGTGGTGTCGTTGCACGCGTTCACGGGCGACGGCTACCAGCTCTGGGCGTTGGACGGCGTCGGCCCCGTATGCCCCGACAGGCAGGTCAAGCAGTTCATCGAGGCCGAAGGCCGACAGCTTCACGCGCGCGTTGGCCGCGATGTTGCCGGTCAGCACCGACGAGACCCAATCAGCACGGGCCGCTGCTGCCTTGAGCGCCTCGCGTACGCCAAGCAGGGCCGTGCCGCGCCTGCGCAGATCGCTGAGACGCTCAGCCCCCGCTCCCGCCAGAGCCGCCTGGACAGTCGCCCAGTCGGGCTCGGGCAGATGGTTCCGGAGGAACATCTCACGCATGATCAGCCGATCGGTGCGGCCCTCCGTCTGTGCCGCCTCGGTCGGTGAACGTCCCGCGAGGGAGGTGAACGCGGCGGCGTAGATCTCCTTGCTCACACCCCCGTTGTCGATGAGCGTGTGGTCGATGTCCCACAGGACGATGAGCGGCATACCGCCAGCGTAGACACCCTGTTGCAGCGTCAGGTGAAGCGAAACGTCCCGCAACGTCCTTGCGAGCCGAGCCCGCCTCGGCTTGTATTGCCTCCGTGAACGAGCGACTTCGCTCCGTACTCGCCCAGCGCGGCGTCTCACCCGAGTCGCTCGCCGCCGCATGCGAGGTGGACCCCAAAACAGTTGGCCGCTGGCTCAGCGGCCGAATGCCGCACCCACGGCACCGCTTCACGGCAGCGCAGCAGTTACGCGTGGAAGAGGCCTTCCTCTGGCCTGCCACACAGCCCCGGACGGGCCGGTCGGCCACTTCCGGTACCGAGCTTGTCGGCACCTACGCCAACCGCGCGAGCGTCCCCCGCGAGATGTGGCTCTCCCTCCTGCGGGAAGCCGAGACGCAGATCGACGTACTCGTGTTCTCCGGGACGTTCTTCGCCCAGTCCAACCCACACATCGCCAAGATGCTCGCCGAACGCGCCGGCGCCGGTGTCCGGGTTCGTCTGTGCTTCGGAGACCCGAGCGGCCACGCAGTCGCCATCCGGGGCCGCGAGGAGGGGATCGGCGACACCCTCGCCGCGAAGATCCGCGCCTCCCTCACCTACTACCGGCCCCTGCCCGCGATGTCCGGCTGCGAAGTGCGCCTCCATGACACCACGCTCTACAACTCGCTCTTCCGCTACGACGACGACCTACTGCTCAACCCGCACGTGTGGGGCCAGCCGGCCAGCGCCAACCCTTTGCTCCACCTCCAACGAGTTGACGCTTCGGGCTGGTTCGACAACTACGTTCAGAGTTTCGAAGCCGTCTGGGAAAACTCAAAGCCCTGGACACCGGATCTGGAGGGGACCAACGCGCATGGGCAGGACTGAGTACCTCAACGACCCCGACGCCCCGGCGGCGAACACCCTCATCCCCGCCAGCAACCTGCTCGTCGTAGACGACACCGGCGCCATCCTGCTCCAGCGCCGCCGCGACACCGGCCAGTGGGCCCTGCCAGGCGGAGCTCAGGACATCGGCGAGACCGCCGCTCAGTGCGCGGTGCGCGAATGCCTGGAGGAGACCGGCGTCATCGCCGAGGTCACCGGCTTCCTCGGCGTCTACACCAACCCGAACCACATCGTCGCCTACACCGACGGCGAGATCCGCCAGCAGTACGAGAACGCCTACATCGGCCGCCCCGTCGGCGGCGAACCCACGATCAACGACGAGGCTGACGGCGTCCGCTGGATCCAGCCGGCTGACCTCGACCAGTACGACATCCACCCCAGCATGCGCCAGCAGATCGGCGACTACCTCACCGGCACGTACCCCTATCTCGGCTGAGCGGCCAGAGCCGCTTCCACGCGCGCCACCGCCGCAAAGATCTCCGGCGACGCCCGACGGATGAACCGCCCCACCACACTGTCCGCTCCGTAGCGGCCGACGATCTCCGCCACCCGCTCCTCGGCCGTCGTCAGCGCGCCGTTGGGCGTCGTCGTCATGTCGCAGTAGACCAGCGCATCCACCAACAGCTGGTCCTCTGGCAGCGGGAACTCCGCCTCAAGCACATCGCGAAGCCCGCGTTCCTCGGCCTCCAACAACGCGAACGAATGGTTCGCTACCAACCGCACCAATCGCTCGTCAGCGCCGTGAACATCGCGGAGGAACCGGGCGCCGTCGAGCGGGTGAAGCCCAGTGAACGCAAGCCGTGGCGCGTACCCGACATCGTGGAGCACAGCTGACGCACGGAGCATGTCGGCGTTCTTGCCCAGCATGTGAGCAAGATCGGCCGCGCGTGCTGTGACCCCTTGTGAGTGCGTCCACCTCCGGGGCAGTGCCACGGACAGTTCCGCCGCTGCTACCTGCCACGCCCACTCACTCAGGACTTCGCTCATGACCAAGTGCCTTCCCCGAGGTCAAGGGAGACAGTCCTCCGGCGCGGACGGGGGCGGAGGTCCTTGGCAGCGCACTCCCGCCGGTGCGTGGTCATTTCGAGTTCCGGCTGATCCACAGGTATCGAGAAGGTCACCGCCCGGGTCGGCGGAGGATGGCGGGGTCGTTGCCGAGGTCTTCCAGCAGGGCGTCCAGCTTGGAGCGGTCGACCGACGACATCAGGAAGACGTGGACGTAGCTGCGCCGGGTGGTCTCGTCGCCGGGGACGAGCAGGACGTCCTGCGAGGAGAGCGACCACTTGGCCACCAGCTCGGGGCTGGGCTTGCGGAACCGCACCGTGATGGCGCCCGGGGTGCGGGCCGGCCACAGTTCGACGTCCTTCTCCTGCTCCAGGAGGCGGAGCCGGCGCTCCAGGTAGGCGGCCAGCTCCTGGGCCCGGCGGATCCGGTCCACCTGGTCCTGGTAGGAGTGCCGGGACAGGTGGTCCCAGAGCACCAGCGGGGAGAAGCCGTTGCGCGAGCCGGCGAAGGTGGTGTCGGGGGCGCCGATGTACTCCGGCTGGGACGGCGGCTCGATCTGGTACTTGGCCTTCGTCATGTAGATGCCGCAGGGCCACGGCGCGCCGGGCCACTTGTGGCCGCTCATGGCGATCGAGGAGACCATGTCGAGGTTGCCGAACTCCCGGGTGGGCAGCGTGATGCCGAAGTCGAACTCCGGCAGGACGGTGTCGGGGGCCCAGCCGTACCCGGCCGGATCCGCGTCGGCCATCCGCAGGAAGGGCGCGTACCCGGCGCCGAGGGCGCCGTCCACGTGGATCCAGAAGCGCCGGCGGAGGTCGGTCAGCGGCTCGCCGGTGCCCGGGTCCTTGCCGTAGGTCACCTCGCCCTGGACCAGCCCGTGCTTCTCGAAGATCGGCAGCAGGCGCTCGCAGACCGCCCGGACGTCGTCGTGGGCCCCCTTGAAGGTGCTGCCGAGGTTGAGGTTGACGAAGATCGGGTGCCCCTTCGCGGCGAAGAACTCCACCAGCACCGCCAGGGCGTCGATGTCTATCTCGCCGGTGCCGTCCCACGTGTGCCCCGAGGGGCCGCGCCGGGAGGGCACCTCGGCCGGCCACTCGTGCGGTGCGGCCGACGGTCCGGCCAGCGGGCACTCGTCCGGGTACTGCTCCGTGCCCACGGCGTGGAAGGTCTCGACGCCCAGTACCTGGACCGCCTTGGCGAACGAGTAGTGGGTGTCCTCGGAGTAGAACGCCACCGGGCGGTAGGCGTTGGGGTTGCCCGGCTCGGCCGCTGCCCGGACGTACCGCGGGGCGCCCGACGGGCCGGCCGGCGACTGGATCAGCGCCTTGCCGCCCAGGTAGTCCCTGGCGTTCCAGAGGGCGTACATGTTGCCCTCGGTCGAGCCCATGGACAGCACGTAGCCCCAGTACGACTGGGGGTCCTCCGCGTCGTACGGCCCCTTGGCGTGCCACAGGGCGGCGTAGTAGTCGAGCACCGCGCGTTCGACGACCTTGGTGTTCGGCTTGTAGCCGCCGCTCTGGAAGGGGTCGCCGAGGTTGTTGATGTTGTGGTGCAGGAACCGGCCGAGGTCGAAGGCGCCGCCGCCCATCTCCTGGGTCGCCTGGTAGCCGAGCAGGTACCGGCGCTTGCTCGTCAGGTACTCGTCCATCGTGTCGAGGGCGCGCAGCCGCTGCGCGTCGTCCAGCCCGCCGGCCGGAAGTTCGAAGTCCTGGACGTCCGGCTCCTCGGCCGGGCCCTGCGGCGGGAGGAGGGCGGACACGTCCAGGGGCGGTATCAGGATGTCCGGTCGCGCGGCCTCGTCCTGGCCGACTCGAACGGTCAGGGTGTCGGTTGGGCTCATGGCGCAGCACTCCGGGTTCGCTGGGTCGGAGGACCCGCCGGGCACATCCGGGGGGCCGGCGATGGCCGGTCCGATCGAACGCCAGGATGGAACCTGTGACGTGGGAGAGGGAAGTCTTCCGCAGAAGATTCGGAATCAGCGGTCGATACCTTGCACATCGGCGGTATGAGCGGGGACCCTGGGTGCCGTGCCGAATTTTTCCGAAGCCCGCCGAGCGCCCATCGACGACGTCGACCGGGCGATCCTGCGGATTCTCGCCGACAACGCCCGTACCCCGAACAATGCGCTCGCGGACGCGGTGGGCATCGCCCCCTCGACCTGTCTGGCCCGGGTGCGCGCCCTGCGTGAGCGCGGGGTCATCCGCGCGTTCCGGGCCGAGATCGCCCCCGCCGCGATCGGGTTGCCGCTGCAGGCGATGATCTCGGTCCGGCTCCGGGCCCACACCCGTGAACAGAACGAGAGCTTCCGCGCGACGGCCCCCGACATGCCCGGTGTCGTGGCGGTGTTCCACATGGCCGGATCCGACGACTACTTGCTCCACGTCGCCCTCGCGCACCCCGACGCCCTGCGCGACTTCGTGGTGGACCACCTCACCACCCATCCCGCGGTGGCACAGACCCGGACCAACCTGATCTTCGAGCAGATCCCCGGACGCCGGCAGCTGGCCTCCGGCCTGTGAGGACGGGCGCATCGTGCGGACGCGGCACGCGCGTCCGATGCGCCGGGAGCGAGGCGGACCGGACCCTCGGCAGCGCCCGCGGAGCGGGCCGCCGGGCGTCCGCCGCCACCCGGTGGCTTCCGGAACCGCGGGAGGACTCCGGGCCTGCGGGAGGCGGGGCGCCCGGCGCGCTCGGGACGCGGCCGTCGGGTGCTCAGATGCCGAGGCTCAGGGCCCGGGCCGCTGCGTGGTCGAGGAGGTGGTGGATGTCGGCCTGCCGGGTGCCCGGCGCGTCGTTGTACTCGTCGGGCGAGCTGACCGGGCGTCCCGTGGCGTGCAGGACCTCCATCACCTGCGTCCGGGCGCGGCGCGCGCCGTCCGGCGTGCCGTAGCCGTGGGCGAGCACGGCGGCCTGGGCGCCCAGCAGGCAGACCCGGCCGGTGCTGTCCCGCAGCGCGCCCTGGATCCAGCCGTGGAACGCGATGTACCGCGAGGCCAGCCGCAGCTGGGTGGCGACGCTGACCTGGGCGGGCCGGGCCGGCCGCCGGGCCAGCCGGTCCAGCAGCGTCGGCCGGGGCAGGGGGTGGTCGGCGTTCCACGGCTGCGGGACGCTGCCGAAGGAGCAGATGTACGGCACGGCCGGCCCCGGCGGTGGTGCGGCGGCCGCCGGGCGTGGGCTCGGGCCCGTTTCGGGGGCCGACGGGTGGGGCTGGAGCGATGCGAGGTAGGCCTCGATCTCGGTGACCAGTCCGGTCCCGGCGAGGGGCGGTAACAGCAGGTCCGGGCGCGGGGCGTCGAGCGGCACGCTGACTCCTTGTGTCGAGTTTGTCCCAGTTTGTGACTCATCTGTTGATAACTCGAACCAGGCGCGGCGTCCGGTAGCCGGCCGTTGTGGGGCGGACGTGTCGGGCGCCGCACGGGGTGGTCCGGAGCGCTCCGACGGTGCGCCGAGCGAGCAGGCGGCGCGGGTGGGCGGCGGGCGGGCGGGGGTCGTACGGTGGACCGGGGGCCGACTGTAGGAGGCCGCGATGCCTGGTTCCGTCACGATCAGCCACACCGATGCGCTGGTGATGCTCAGCCACCCCGATGCGGAGCGGTTGACGACGATGCTGCGGGAGATCCCGCGACTGTTGGCGATGGAGGGGCCCGACCGGCTGACCGACGCGCAGATCGGCGCGCTGTCCGGGGGGCGGGTGCAGCACCGGGACGAGCTCGCCCAGTGGGCGAAGGAGCTGTCCGAGTACCTCAAGGCGCATCTCTGACCTGCGCCCGGCCACCCGGTCTTCACCGGCTCCCCGGCGGGCCCCCGGCAGGTTCCGGGGCTGATCACAGGTCCGCCCCACCGGTCGTCAGCCGGCCCGGTAGCGTGCCGGTCATGTCGATCTCCTGGGTCACCGTCGGGACCCCGCTGCCCAGCGGGCCGGTCCGCCTCGCGGTCACCGACCTCGGCGTCGCCGCCTGCTCGTTCGCCGGGGAGTCGGTGGCCGGCGTGCCGGGCCGGGCCGGCACGCCGGACTGCACCGATGAGGCGCGCGCACGCACCGTCGCCGCCCGGCTGGACGAGTACTTCCAGGGGCGCAGCCGGACCTTCGCCCTGCCGATCGACTGGCGCTTCACCTCGGGCCCGCACCGGGTGGTGCTCCAGACGCTGCTCGCCGAGGTCCCGTACGGCGCCACCATCACGTACGGCGAACTCGCCAGGCGCAGCGGCGTGTTCGACGACCTGGCCGGAGTCGGCGGGGTCGCCGCGCGGGCGGTCGGCCAGATGATGGGGGCGAACCCGCTGGCGCTGCTGGTCCCCTGCCACCGGGTGGTCGCGGCGGACGGGCTCGGGGGCTTCGGCGGTGGACCGCTCGGGATGGAGATCAAGCGCTGGCTGCTCACCCTGGAGGGGGTCCTCCCGGCGACCCTCGACTGGGATGGGCCCGACGCGGCCCCCTGATCCTCTGCCCCTGGGCCGTACGCCGGTACGCCCGTACGCCGGTACGGTCGGATGGTCGGTGGGCCGACGAGGTGCGGCGGGTGGTGTTCGAGGGTTTGGGGACGGGTGTGCGGGTTCCACCGCCATGACATGCGGAAACGATCGGAGCGGTCGATCAAGTGATCGAAATAAAATCGACCAAATGATCGTCTCGTACTAATTATCCCCCGGCATTGATCACTCGAACGAGTGATTGCACGGGCGCCCCGGACGGCCCAACAATGGTGAGTGAAAAGTGACGATGCGTCATGCGCTCATGGGGAGGGCTCTCTTTCATGTCCACCGAGACCGGTATCGGCATTCCCGCACCGGGCGGGCCGCCGGACGTTCAAGCGCAGCAGTCGAGCCTCGGCACCGCAGCCGCGAGGAACCTTTCGACGACCACCAAGTCCGCCCCGCAGATGCAGGAGATCAGCTCGCGGTGGCTGCTCCGGATGCTGCCCTGGGTGGAGGTCCCCGGGGGTACGTACCGGGTGAACCGGCGGCTGACGTACGCGGTCGGGCGCGGCCGGGTGAGCTTCGTGAAGACCGGCTCCGAGGTGCGGATCGTGCCGCCGTCGCTGCGCGAGCTGCCGGTGCTGAGCGGTTTCGAGGACGACGCGCTGCTGGTCGAGCTCGCCGGCCGGTTCAGCCGGCGTGAGTTCGCGGCGGGTGAGGTGCTGGCCGAGGCGGGCCGTCCGATCGACGAGATCTTCCTGATCGCCCACGGGAAGGCGAACCGGGTCGGCCTCGGCAAGTACGGCGAGCCCGCACTGCTCGGCGTGCTCGCCGACGGCGACCGGCTGGGGGACGAGGCCCTGTCGCAGGCCGACGCGCTCTGGAGCCACTCCGTCAAGGCGGTCACCGCGGGCACCGTGCTCGCACTGCCGCTGACCGCCTTCGAGGAGCTGGTGGGCCGCTCCGCCGGGCTGCGCGACCAGGTGCTCGGCTACCTCACCGCCGCGGGGCAGCCGCAGACCAAGAAGGGTGAGGCCGCCATCGACATGTCGGCCGGCCACCGGGGCGAGCACGAGCTGCCCGGCACCTTCGTCGACTACGAGCTCGCGCCGCGTGAGTACGAGCTGAGCGTCGCGCAGACGGTGCTCCAGGTGCACAGCCGGGTCGCCGACCTCTACAACGAGCCGATGAACCAGACCGAGCAGCAGCTCCGGCTGACGATCGAGGCGCTCCGCGAGCGCCAGGAGCACGAGCTCGTCAACAACCCCGAGTTCGGCCTGCTCCAGAACGCCGACTACGAGCAGCGGGTCCAGACCCGGTCCGGCCCGCCCACTCCGGACGACATGGACGAGCTGCTGACCCGCCGCCGGGGCACCAAGTTCTACCTGGCCCACCCCAAGGCGATCGCCGCCTTCGGCCGGGAGTGCAACCGGCGCGGGCTCTATCCGGAGCCGGTCGAAGTGCACGGGCACCACGTCCCGGCCTGGCGCGGGGTGCCGATCTTCTCCTGCAACAAGATCCCGATCGTGGGCGGTCACACCAGCTCGATCCTCGCGATGCGTACGGGAGCCGACAACCAGGGCGTCGTCGGCCTGCACCAGACCGGTATCCCGGACGAGTACCAGCCGGGCCTCTCCGTCCGGTTCATGGGCATCAACGAAAAGGCGATCATTTCCTACCTGGTCAGCGCCTACTATTCCGCCGCCATTCTCGTTCCTGACGCGGTCGGCGTGCTGGAGAACGTCGATATCGCCCACGGACGCGACTGAGAGCAGAACCTGCGCGCAAAACTTGAGCGCAAAACCTGAGCGAGTACGGGCAGCCGTGTGCGGCGGTCCGGCCGGGTCGGCCGGGGCGCTCGCGCACGGCTGCCCGGGCGGGGACAACCAAGCCGAGCGAACGTGGGGGCAGACAGACATGGGGATTTTCGCGCTAGAGCGTGATCAGCGGGAGGGCCACGAGGCCGCCGCCGTGCTGGCCCGTGCCAGGGCGGTCGTCGATCCGGCGCTGCGGGAGGCCGTCGACTCCCTGCCGGAGTCCGCGCGGCACATCTCGGGCTACCACTTCGGCTGGTGGGAGGCGGACGGCAAGCCGTCCGAGGCCGGCGCGGGCAAGGCGATCCGCCCGGCCCTGGTGCTCGCCGCGACCCGGGCCGTCGGCGGCCGGCCCGCCGACGCGGTACGTGCGGCGGCCGCCGTCGAGCTGGTGCACAACTTCACCCTGCTGCACGACGACGTCATCGACCGGGACGAGACCCGCCGCCACCGGCCCACCGCCTGGAAGGTTTTCGGTACCACCGACGCCGTTCTGGTGGGCGACGCCATGCACGCGCTGGCGCTGCGGCTCCTCGCCGAGGACGGCCACCCGGCCTCCTCGGCAGCAGTCCGCCGCCTGGCGGACTGCGTGGTCGAGCTCTGCGCCGGGCAGCAGAGCGACTGTGCGTTCGAGCGACGCAGTGACGTTTCGCTGGCCGAGTGCCTGGCCATGGCGGACGCCAAGACGGGGGCCCTGCTGGGCTGCGCCTGTGCGCTGGGGGCGCTGTACGCGGGCGGCGACGAGCCGACGGCGAACGCGATGGAGGCCTTCGGACGCGAGATCGGACTCGCCTTCCAGCTGATCGACGACCTGATCGGGATCTGGGGCGACCCGGCCGTCACCGGCAAGCCGGTCGGTGCGGATCTCGCGGCGCGTAAGAAGTCCCTGCCGGTGGTCTTCGCACTGCAGTCCGGTACGGCCGCCGGAGCGGTGCTCGCCGAGTTGTATGCGCTCGACCGTCCGTTGACGCCCGAGGAACTGCTGACCGCCGCGGCGGCGGTGGACTCGGCCGGCGGCCGGGCCTGGGCGCAGAGCGAGTCCTGCGAGCGGATGGCGGCCGCGATGAGCCACCTGGCCGACGCCGTGCCCGACCCGGCCGACGCCGACGAGCTGCTCGCACTGGCCGAGCTGGTCACCCGCCGGAGCCGCTGACCGGGCCGCTGGCCGGAGCAGTAGGCCGGAGCGGCAGGCTGACCAGGGGGCGTGTGGGTGTGTCCCCGCACACGCCCCCTGGAGCCGTTCCGGGCGGAGGCTCCACCGCGGAACTTCTTACCGGCCGGCGCTGTCCGCCAGGATCTCGCGTTCCTTCTCGGGAGTGATCCCGAGCGGGATCGTGCCCTGCCGGTACGGCTGCGCGGCGGGCCCGCGCTCCTGGAGCCAGCCCCAGGTGTCGCGCACCGTCTCGGCGAGCGGGCGGCAGCGGAGCCCGGCGGTATGGGCCCGGGAGCTGTCCGCGTGCCAGATCGCCGCCCAGTCGGACTGGTCGGGAGCCCAGATCGGCAGTTCCGTCCAGGGCTGCACTCCGGCGGAGTGCAGCAGCTCCTCGTCGGTCCAGACCTGCTCGGCCTCGGCTCCGGTGGCCTGCACGCAGGCGTCGAGCAGTTCGCCGAAGGTGCTGCTGCCGGGCCGGTTCGTGGTGATGTACCGGCCTGTCCGGCCCTGCTCGACCAGGTCGAGGCCGAAGGCGGCGAAATCCCGGGCGTCGATCAGCTGCATCCCGCGTGCCGGGTCGCCGGGGGCCAGCACCTGCCCGCCCCGGGCGATCCGCTCCAGCCACCAGGGCAGGCGGCCGATGTTCTCGTACGGGCCGATGAGCAGGCCGCAGTTCAGGATCAGCGACCCATCGGCGCCGAACTCCTCCAGCAGCGCGCGCTCGCACCCGGCCTTCAGGTGGTTGCCGGGCGGCTGGTCGGGCGGGGTGTCGGCCGGGCACGGGTGGGTGCCGGAGTTCTCGTCCACCGGCAGCTTCCCCCAGTCCGCGAAGGCGTGCACGGAGGAGACGAAGGTGTAGTGGCCGGTGTGCGGGCGCAGCAGCCGGGCGGCCAGCCCGACGGCGTGCGGCTGCTGGCCGGCGGTGTCCACCACGGCGTTCCAGTGCCGGTCGGCGATCAGCCGTTCCAGGTCGGCGGGGAGGTTCCGGTCGCCCCGGACGGCCTCGACACCCGGCTGGTCGGCGCCGGAGATCCCACGGTTGAAGGTGGTGACCCGGTGGCCGCGGCGCAGCGCCTCCGAGACGTAGGCGCGCCCGAGAAAGGAGGAGCCGCCGATGATCAGGATGTCCATGGCGCAAGCTTCACCCGGATCGGCCCGACTCGAACTGAGGTTCACTGCGAGCTGAGCGCCCAGGGCATGGGCAGGACCCGGACGGGGCCCGGCCCGAGCCGGGGTCGAGGTGCCGGCCCGGCGGACTGCGCATAGCATCCACCCGGGGCGTTATATCCCCTATGTCCATGTCGGACCCGTATGTCCATGTCGGACCCGGCCGGTCGAACGACCGGCCGTCGGTCTGCACCACGGCCGAACGCCGACCAGGCAGGGCCTGCCGCTGCGGCCCGGTCGGCGGCACCGGAAGGCAGCGACAGTGGAGGGACCCGCATGACCGATGCCGCCTCGGCCGCCCTGGTGGCACTCGCCGCCGACGCGTACGTCTACGGTTCCGCGCTGGTCGCCGATCTGACCAGGGTCGACACCTTCCGCACCCGGGGCATCGGCAGCACGCCGCCCACCGACTTCAACCGGTTCGGGCACTCGGGCGGGCCGACCGTCGCGGGAGCCGGGGTCGTCCCGGTCAACAACGACACCGTGTACTCGGTCGCGCTGCTGGACCTCTCCGGCGGTCCGCTGCTGCTGGACGTCCCGGACAGCGGCGGGGCGTACTACGTGCTCCAGTTCGTCGACGCCTGGACCAACAACTTCGCCTACGTCGGCCGCCGGGCCACCGGGACCGCCGAGCAGCGCCTGCTGCTCACCCCGCCGCACTGGCACGGCACACCCCCGCCCGGCGTCGGTGTGATGACCTGCCCGACCACCGTCGCGAGCATCGTCGGCCGCTATGCCTGCGACGGCCCGGCGGACCTGCCGCGCGTGCGCGCCCTCCAGCAGCGGCTGGCACTCGCGCCGCTGGAGCCGGGCGGGGTGTACGCGGGGCTCCCGCAGCCCGACCCGGGGACGCCGGCGGAGCTGCTGTTCCTGGAGCGGCTGCGCCGGTGGATGGCGGCCTTCCCGCCCGCCGCGCCGGACATCGAGTACCAGCAGCGCTTCGCACCGCTCGGACTGCTGGACACCGGCGCCTCCCCCTACCCCGGGGCCGCGGCCGAGTGGACGGCTGCGCTGGCCGAGGGGCTGGCCGCAGGGGAGGACCGGGTCGAGCAGGCGAGCAGGCCGCCCGAGGACCGCCCGGCCGGGCAGCCGGCGGGGGAGTGGAACGCCAACCTCCACCTCTTCGACTACAACCTGGACCAGCTCGGTCCCGGCACCCTCGACGACCCGCGGTGGCGGATCGCCGACCGGCGCGCCGCCTACCTGACCCGGGCGGTGGCGGCCCGGACCGGGCTCTGGGGCAACCACGCCTACGAAGCCGCGTACGCGAGCACCGTCGAGGACACCGAGGGCGGGGTGCTCACCGGCGCCCGCTCGTACACCCTGCGCTTCGACGCCACTCCGCCGGTCGGCGCCTTCTGGTCGGTGACCGTGTACGACCTCCCGGACTTGGCGCTGGTCGCCAACCCGGCCGGCCGCTACTCGGTCGGCGACCGGACCCCGGGCCTGGTGTACGGCGCGGACGGCTCGCTCACCCTCCACCTCCGGCACCGGCCGCCGGCCGACCCGGCGGAGGCGGCGAACTGGCTGCCCGCCCCGGCGGGGGAGTTCCGGCCGGTGATCCGGATGTACCAGCCGGGAGCCGAGGTGCTGGACGGCTCCTACCGGCTGCCGGGGATCCGGCCCAGGTGAGGCGCGGCTCGTCCCACCCGGCGGGGCCCCGGCCCGGGCGGCCCGCCGGTGGGTGACGCGGTCGGCCGGATGCTGGCCTCGGCCGTGGGCATCGCGCTCAGCCCGCTGCCGCTGACGGCGGTGGTCCTGATGCTGGCCGGGCCGCGCGGCCGGACGGCGGCTGCGGCCTTCGCGCTGGGGTGGGTCGCGGCGCTGTCGGCGGTGGCCACGGCGGCGGTGCTGGTGGGCTCCGGCCTCGACACCAGCGGCCCGCACCCGGCCTGGTCGTCCTGGTTCGGCCTGGCGCTGGGCGGGGTGCTGCTGGGGCTCGGGGCGGCCGCATGGCGGGCCCGGCCGCGCGAGGGACGGGTGCACGGTCCGCCGGTCTGGCTGCGGGCCGTCGACCGCCTCGGCCCGGCGCGGGCGGCGGGGGTGGCCGTGGCGCTGGTCGCGGCCGACCCGAAGAACCTCGTGCTGGCGGTCGGTGGCGGGGCCGCCATCGCCACGTCCGCTGCGGACGGCGGTGACAAGGCGGTGGCCGTGATGCTGATGGTGCTGTTGGGGTCGATGGGCACGCTGCTCCCGCTCGCCGTCCACCTGCTCGGGCTCTTCGACGGGGAACGGTCCGCGAAGGTGCTCGGCGAGTGGAAGGCCTGGGCGTCGGTCCACAGCTCGGCGATCACGCCGGTGGTGCTGGTCGTGCTCGGCAGCGGGTACGTGGGTGACGCGCTCTCGGGCCTGACCAGGTGACGGAGCGCGCCCCCGGGCCCTCGGGGGCGCTGCTGGTCACGACGGCCGTCACGACGGCCGTCACGACGGCCGTCACGACGGCCGTCACGACGGGTGTCACGACGGGTGTCACGACGCCGGTTGTGCGGACGGCGAAGCCGGGGAGGCGGTGGCCGGAGCGGTCGGCGTCGGGGTTTGGGTCGGTGGCGGGGCACTGGAGGGGCTGGCGGACGGGGACGGCGACGGACCGGTGCTCGGGGGCGCCGACGAGGTGGGCGGCGGGGTGGGCTGCCCGGTCGGCGCCGGGGGGCCGCCCTCCAGCGTGACCACCGCTTCGGACGGCGGGAGGGCGATCCGGGCCGTCCAGTGGGTCTGCGGCGCGCGGCTCTCGTCCACCGTCACCGTCACGGTGATCCGCTGGCCCGGGTCGAGCGAGCCGGAGTCCCGGCTGAGGCGGAGCCAGGCGGCGTCCACCACGGCGTGCCAATCGATCGCGGTGCCGCCGGAGTTGGTCAGGGTGAGGATCGTGCGGCCCGCGTAGTCGTTGGCCTCGACCGTCAGCTGCCCGGCGGCCGGCGCGGGTGCGGGCGCCGGAGCCGGGTCGGCGGCCGTACCGCCGGAGGCCGGTGGCGCGGGGTGAGCCGCGGGCGCGGACGCGCCCCGGGACGGTACGGGCACGGCCGCGCCCTGGACCATCGGCAGCAACGTTTCTGCACCCGCCGCCCCGGCCAGTTGCAGCCCGCCGCCTGCCGGACGCACGGCGGCCTCCGGCACCGCCGAAGCGGCCTGGGTGGGAACCGCGCTGTCCACCCGCACCGAGGAGACCGTCCCGGCCGGGTCGCCCCCGCGATGGGCGACCCAGAGCGCCACCACCGGCGCCGTCAGCACGGCGGCGAGCACCCCCGTGGTCACCATCCGCTGACGCACCGCCAGCCCGCGCCCGGTGAGCCCCCGCCCCGGGCCGGGGGCCCGGTGCCGGGGGAAACCGCGCTGGTCGAACCGCAGGTCGAGCAGGTCCGCAGCGTCGTCGGCCCGGACCGCCCGCCGCCCGGCCGCCGCCCCGGCCAGGAAGGCGGCCCCCGCCGACTCGTGCGCCCCGTGCGACTCGGGGATGCCGGGTCCGCCGAGGACGGCGGACCCGCCGGACCCGGCCCGTACGGCCGCAGGGGCCGGCAGCATCGGCAGCCCGGAGAGGTCGGCGAGCCCGTCCGGGGTGTCCGGCCCGTCCGTCCGGCCGCCTGCCCCGGCCGTTCCCGTCGTTCCCGTCGGCCCGGGCGTCCCGGGTGCCGTCGGAACCTCCGCGACGCGCTCGGCGGTGCCCCGGCAGGTCGGGCAGTCCAGCACGTGCTGCACCAGCTCACGGCGGAGTGCGGGGCCGAGCACCCAGCCGCGCCAGCTCTCCGCGCCGACCCCGCCCAGCTGCGCCAGTACCGGGCAGCTGCCGACGCCGAGCACCAGCAGCGCGGCCCTGGTCCGGCCCACTTCGGCGCCCGCCGCCGAGAGCAGGGCCTGCGCCGCCGCACCGGACAGCCCCAGCACGGCCGCGATCTCCTCGGGCCGCAGCCGGTGCCGGACCGCCAGCTCCAACGCCTCACGCTGCTCGGCCGTGGTGCCCGCCGCCTCCGGCCAGGCCAGCGAGGCCAGCTCCCGCTGCCGCTCGGCGGCCTGCGCGGCCTGCGGGGCCTGTGGGGCCGGTCCGCCAACGCCCCCGGGCCCCCTGGCGGCCTCGGCGCGCCCGGGGCCGGGGCCCAGCCGCCGCAGGCAGCAGTGCCGCGCCAGCGAGTAGAGCCAGGCCCGCAGCAGCCCCGGCTCGGCCAGCCGGGCACCGTGCCGCAGCGCGAGATCCCGCACCTCTCGGACGGCGGCGACCGCCGCGTCGTGCTCGCAGAGGACGGAGAGGCAGTAGGTGAAGAGCCCGTCGACGTGGTGTTCGTAGCCCTGGAGCGTGGGGGAAGCCTGGGGGGCCAGTCTGGTGGTCACCCGACAGACGGTAGAGAGACGGCGGGCCGGGCCCGGGCGATTCCCTGCTGTTGTACTTCTTTCGGGTAACAACACCGTCATCCGTGCCCGCCGCTGTCCGCGCATCCCTCCGCCGCGTCCCGCGGCCGCCCGCCGCCCGCCGTCCCGTCCGGCGTTGTCGTACCCACCCGCTACGGTGGGCCGCATGGCAGCCCGTACGAAGACCACCGCCAAGCCGCGCCCGGCCTACCGTTGCACCGAGTGCGGGAACCAGCTGCCCAAATGGGTCGGCCGCTGCCCGGAGTGCAACGCCTGGGGCACCGTCGAGGAGTACGGCGCGGTGCCGATCCGGACGACGGCCGCCGGGCCGGTCAGCTCGCCCGCCAAGCCGATCGGGCAGGTGGACGGCCAGGTCGCGACCGCCCGCAGCACCGGTGTGCCCGAGCTGGACCGGGTGCTCGGCGGCGGCATCGTCCCGGGGGCGGTGGTGCTGCTCGCGGGCGAGCCCGGTGTCGGCAAGTCCACCCTGCTGCTGGACGTGGCGGCCAAGGCGGCGAGCGACCGGCACCGCACGCTGTACGTCACCGGCGAGGAGTCGGCCGGGCAGGTCAGGCTGCGCGCCGACCGGATCAACGCGCTCTCCGACCACCTCTACCTGGCCGCCGAGTCCGATCTCGGCGCCGTCCTCGGCCACATCGACCAGGTCAACCCCGGGCTGCTGATCCTGGACTCGGTGCAGACCATCGCCTCCGCCGAGCTGGACGGCGCGCCCGGCGGCCCGGCCCAGGTCCGCGAGGTGGCCGGGGCGCTGATCCGGGTCTCCAAGGAGCGCGGCATGGCCACCCTGCTGGTCGGCCACGTCACGAAGGACGGCTCGATCGCGGGCCCGCGCCTGCTGGAGCACCTGGTCGACGTCGTCCTCAGCTTCGAGGGGGACCGGCACGCCCGGCTGCGCATCATCCGGGGCATCAAGAACCGGTACGGCGCGACGGACGAGGTCGGCTGCTTCGAGCTGCACGACGAGGGCATCGCCGGTCTCGCCGACCCGTCCGGGCTGTTCCTGACCCGGCGTGACAAGCCGGTGCCCGGCACCTGTCTGACGGTCACTCTGGAGGGCCGCCGTCCGCTGGTCGCCGAAGTACAGGCGCTGATGGTCGACTCGCAGATCCCCTCGCCGCGCCGGACGACCTCCGGGCTGGAGTCGCCCCGGATCGCGATGATCCTCGCCGTGGTCGAGCGGCACGGCGGCGTCAAGCTCGGCAAGCAGGACATCTACACGGCGACGGTCGGCGGCGTGAAGCTCAGCGAGCCCTCCGCCGACCTGGCCATCGCGCTCGCCGTGGCGAGCTCCTCCTCCGACACCCCGCTGCCCAGCAACCTGGTGGCGATCGGCGAGGTCGGCCTGGCCGGCGAGGTCCGCCGGGTGACGGGCGTGCAGCGCCGCCTGGCGGAGGCGCACCGGCTGGGCTTCACCCACGCCCTCGTTCCACCGGATCCGGGGAAGGTCCCCCGGGGCATGACGGTGGTCGAGGTCTCGGACATCGGCGAGGCGCTGCAGGCCATCCCGGGCCGTCGCCGGGCCGCCGCGAAGCCGCGCGCGGAGGCTCGCCCGGGCGGCGCCGGAGCGGCTCGGGCGGGGGGCCGTACGGAGTCCAAGTCGGTTGCCGTGCAGCCCGTTCCGGCCTATCCGGAGGAGCTCATGGAGGGGTGGGATCCGATCGATTCCGACGAACTGGCCTGACCCAGACCTTGTTATTGCCGCACGCAGTTAGACTTTGCCCTGTCTAATTGGCATGAAGTGCAGTAATTAGCGACAGGCCGTCGGGCGCCACGCCACACGGTCCGGGTCGACCGGAGGAGTCACGTGGCAGCCAGCGACCGGGTGGACAAGTCCCCCCGCGAGGAGGCCCTGCTGCGGGCCTCCCTCAGTGCCATCGCCCCCGGGACGGGGCTCCGCGACGGACTGGAGCGGGTGCTGCGGGCCAACACCGGCGGTCTGATCGTGCTGGGCTTCGACAAGACCGTCGAGTCGGTCTGTACGGGCGGCTTCGTGCTGGACGTCGAGTTCACCGCCACCAGGCTGCGCGAGCTGTGCAAGCTGGACGGCGCGGTGGTGCTCGACAAGGACATCACCAAGATCGTCCGGGCCGGGGTGCACCTGATGCCCGACTCGACCATCCCCACCGACGAGACCGGCACCCGCCACCGCACCGCCGAGCGGGTCAACCGCCAGACCGGCTACCCGGTGGTGGCCGTCTCGCACTCGATGCGGCTGATCGCCATGTACGTCAACGGCACCCGCCGGGTCCTGGAGGACTCGACGACCGTGCTCTCCCGTGCCAACCAGGCACTGGCCACCCTGGAGCGCTACAAGCTGCGCCTGGACGAGGTGGCCGGCACGCTCTCCGCCCTGGAGATCGAGGACCTGGTCACCGTCCGGGACGTCACCGCCGTTGCCCAGCGGCTGGAGATGGTCCGGCTGATCGCGACCGAGATCGCCGGGTACGTCCTGGAGCTCGGTACGGACGGCCGGCTGCTCTCGCTCCAGCTGGACGAGCTGATCCAGGGAGTCGAGCCCGAGCGGGAACTGGTCGCCCGCGACTACTTCCCCGAGCGGGCCGCCAAGCGCGGCCGCACGGTGCCCGAGGTGCTCGCCGACCTGGAGGCGCTCACCCACGCCGAACTGCTGGACCTGCAGACCGTCGCCAAGGCGCTCGGCTACTCCGGCTCCCCGGAGTCGCTGGACTCCGCCGTCTCGCCGCGCGGGTACCGCCTGCTGGCCAAGATCCCCCGGCTGCCCAACACCGTCATCGAGCGGTTGGTCGAGCACTTCGGCGGGCTGCAGAAGCTGCTCGCGGCGAGCATCGACGACCTGCAGACCGTCGAGGGCGTCGGCGAGACGCGGGCGCGATCGGTCCGCGAGGGGCTGTCCCGGCTCGCAGAATCGTCCATCCTGGAACGCTACGTCTGAGAACGCCGCGTCTGAGAGCGCTGGGTCTGAGAGCGCTGGGTCTGAGAACGCCACGTCTGAGGGCCCGGATCGGGCCTGGGTCGGCCCCGGCCCCGGGCTCGGCTCGGTGCTGAAGCCGTGCCCGGCGCGGGTGGCGGCCGACCTGGCCAGGGGGCTTCTCGACGGGCCGGTGGGGCGGCCCGCCGAGCTGCTGTCACCAGAGTGATGGCTCCACCGGGACGGGACAAGGTGTCTTTCGCGTCGTCATGTCCCGGACATCCGGCGGACATCGGAGCACCTGCGCCGCCGACGCGAACCCGGACAGAACGGTCCGCGGCGGCTGCCTGCGACCCTCCGGTGTGACGATCAGTTCGGCGTGTTCACCGTGGCGTCACAGCCGGACCGCCCCGATGCCGCCGGACCACCCCGCCGGATGACCGGAAAGGCTGGTTTCAGGCCGGGGCGGGCGTCGTCAGCCCTCCAGGCGTACCGAGGTGCGGGCCGTGACCGGGCCGCCGGCCGGGCCGTTCAGGTAGGCCTGGACCAGGTAGTTCCCGGCGGGGGCGGCCGTAGCGTCGGCCGTGGCGCACTGCGGCTTGCTGCGGCTGCGGTCCCAGCTGAACGTCTCGGTCAGGCCG
Source organism: Kitasatospora kazusensis (assembly GCF_039529945.1). Classification (NCBI taxonomy): domain Bacteria; kingdom Bacillati; phylum Actinomycetota; class Actinomycetes; order Kitasatosporales; family Streptomycetaceae; genus Kitasatospora; species Kitasatospora kazusensis. The sequence continues at coordinate 25,272 of NZ_BAAANT010000001.1, forward strand.
GTGCCCGCCGGGATCTGCACCCAGGTGCTCTGGTGGTCCGTCGGGCAGTCGCCCGAGGACCAGATCCGCTCGTTGGTGGTCGAGGTCACCACGATGGTCGAGGCCGCGCGGCCCAGGTCCACCCGGCAGTTGGAGCCGGAGGCGTTCCGCACGGTGAGGGCGAGGCGGGGCTTGTCCCGGAGCTCGTACGAGTTCTGCGAACCGGCCAGCTCCAGGGTCACCTGGGAGGCGGTGCAGACCGGGAGGGCCATCACCTCGGCGGTGTTCACCGGAGGCTGGCCCGTGGACCCGCCGCCCGCGCCGCCGTTGCTCCCTGCTCCGCCCGTTCCGCCGGAGGAGCCGCCGGTACCGCCGGCCGTCGTGCCGGTGCCGGCCGTACCGCTGCCGCCGGAGCCGCCACCGGTCAGGCTGACCTCGCCGCCGCCGCTGCCCGACACGCCGCCACTGCCGCTGGGCGCGTCGGTGGAGCCCGAACCGCCGCCGCCGGTCCCGCCGGGGCGGCTGGTGATCGCCGGGCCGCTCGGGGTCGCACCGGGCGTGATCGACTGCGCCGGGGCCGGCAGCGCGGTCTTGTCCGACTTTCCGCCACCGCCCTGACCCGACGTCAACCAGAGCAGCACGGCGAGCACGGCGACCAGCGCGCCGAGCACGACGACGCGCCGCCGCCAGTAGATCGAGGCCGGCAGCGGTCCCACGGGTTGACGCAGAGAGGGCACGCGCAAACTCTACGAGACTGTGTGCACCCGTTGACGCATCAACACTGTTCTGGCGTCGCTTCCTTCACATGATCCGCCATTTGCTCCGGATGGGGGAGCCGGACGCAGACCGCCTCGTTCGTCGGCGATCATCCCTGCGAGGGCTCCGGGGAACGGTCGCGACCGGTTCGCAGATCGGGTCCGTACCGTCCCCGAACCGGCTCGGCCGCGCGAACGGGCACCCCGGCGGCACCCCGCAGCACCGGGGTTCCGTGGGGAGAACCGGCTTCCGACCGACCGCGCGGCGCGGACATGGGAGGATCGAGGAGCCATGGTTGCCACTTCCCCCGCCCCCGCCGCACTGCTCCACTCGACCGTCCTCGACTGGTACGAGGCCAACGCCCGCGACCTGCCCTGGCGCACCGCCGAGGCGTCGCCCTGGGCGGTCATGGTGAGCGAGTTCATGCTCCAGCAGACCCCGGTCAAGCGGGTGCTGCCCGCCTACGCCGCCTGGCTCGAACGCTGGCCCACCCCCGCCGCCCTCGCCGCCGACGCGGCGGGCGAGGCGGTCCGGATGTGGGGCCGGCTCGGCTACCCGCGCCGGGCGCTGCGGCTGCACGCCGCCGCCGTGGCGATCACCGAGCAGCACGGCGGCCAGGTGCCGGAGGACCACGCCGCGCTGCTGGCGCTGCCCGGCGTGGGCGAGTACACCGCCGCGGCCGTCGCCTCGTTCGCCTACCGGCAGCGCCACGTGGTGCTGGACACCAACGTCCGCCGGGTGTTCGCCCGTGCCGTGACGGGGGTCGAGTTCCCCGCGCAGGCCACCACGGCCGCCGAGCGCCGGGCCGCGACCGAGCTGTTGCCCGCCACCGCCGAGACCGCCGCGACCTGGGCGGTCGGGGTGATGGAGCTGGGCGCACTGGTCTGCACCGCCCGCAACCCCGACTGCGCCGAGTGCCCGCTGCTCCGGCACTGCGCCTGGCAGGCGGCCGGCAAGCCGCCGTACCAGGGCCCGGCCCGGCGCGGGCAGACGTACGAGGGGACGGACCGCCAGGTGCGCGGCAAGCTGCTGGCCGTCCTGCGGGAGGCGCACGGAGCGGTGCCGCAGGCCCGGCTGGACGCCGTGTGGCCCGAGCCGGTGCAGCGGGCGCGGGCGCTGGACGGACTGGTCAAGGACGGCTTGGTCGACCCGGTCGCCCCCGGGGTGTACCGGCTGCCGGTCTGACGGCTGCCGGTTCCGGACGGATCCGTCCGGGGCCGATCCGCTCGGGACGGATCCGCTCAGGGCGGGGCGGGGCAGGCCGCGGCGGGACATGGAAGCGCCCGCCCCGGGGGGACCAGGGCGGGCGCGGTCTCAGGTACTGCGGGCGGTCAGATGCCTTCGAGCTGCGCCTCGGCCTGCTGGCCGGGGCCGCCGCGCAGCGGGATCTCGCGGAGGAAGACCGCGGCGGCGACCGCGACCAGGCTGATCACGGCGCCCCACAGGAACACGGTGTGGATGCCGTTGGAGACGGCGTGGTGATAGGCGTCCTGGACGGCCGGGTCCAGCTTCCGCAGCTGCGCCGGGCCCAGCTGGCCGGAGCCCTTGACCGCACCGCTGCCGCCGGCCGCCTTCATGGTCGCGGTGACCCGGTCGTTGAAGAGAGCGCCGAACAGCGCGACACCGAACGAACCGCCGATGGTGCGGAACAGGGTGGCCGTCGAGCTGGCCACGCCCATGTCCTTGAGCTCGACGCTGTTCTGGGCGACCAGCATGGTGATCTGCATCAGGAAGCCCATGCCCGCACCGAGCACGACCATGAAGCAGGCCGAGGTGAAGCTGCTGCTGCCGACCCCGAGGGTGGAGAGCAGCAGGCAGCCGCCGGCCATCACGGTCGTGCCGATCATCGGGTAGATCCGGTACTTGCCGGTCTTGCTGACGGCCTGGCCGACCACCAGCGAGACCACCAGCATGCCGAACATCATCGGCATCAGCAGCAGGCCCGAGTTGGTCGCCGAGGCGCCCTGGACGGTCTGCTGGTAGAGCGGGAGGAAGGTGACGGCGCCGAACATCGAGAAGCCGACGATGAAGCCGATGATGGAGACCATCGAGAAGTTGCGCTTCTTGAAGAGCGCCAGCGGGAGCATCGGCTCCTCGACCCGCTGCTCGACGTAGCAGAAGCCGATCAGCGAGGCGGCGGCGAGCGCGGCCAGGCCGAGGATCTCCTTCGAGCCCCAGGCGTACTGCTGGCCGCCCCAGGTGGTGATCAGGACCAGCGAGGTGATGCCCACGGTGAGCAGGACGGCGCCGAGGTAGTCGATCTTCGCGGTGGAGCGGACCTTCGGGAGCTTCAGGGTGACCACGATGACGGCGAGGGCGACCAGGCCGAGCGGCAGGTTGATGTAGAAGATCCAGTGCCAGCTGAAGTGGTCGGTGATGAACCCGCCGGCCAGCGGGCCGCCGACGGTGGCCAGCGCCATCACGGCGGCGAACATGCCCTGGTACTTGGCACGGTCACGCGGAGCCACCAGGGCACCCATGATCGACATCACGCCGACCATCAGACCGCCGGCGCCCAGACCCTGGATCGCGCGGAAGGCGATCAGCTGGGTCATCGACTGGGACAGGCCGGAGAGCGCCGAGCCCACCAGGAAGATGACTATGGACGTGAGGAAGCTGCCCTTGCGGCCGTAGAGGTCGCCGAGCTTGCCCCAGATCGGCGTCGAGGCGGCGGTGGCCAGGGTGTAGGCGGTCACCACCCAGGACAGGTGCTCGGCGCCGTGCAGGTCGCCGACGATGGTCGGCATCGCGGTGCCGACGATCAGGTTGTCGAGCATGGCCAGCAGCATGGCGACCACCAGCCCGATCATCACCAGGCGGATCTCGCGCGGCGACCTGGGGGTGGGGTCGGCCCCCTCGACTCCGGCGGGAGGGTTCTCCGCCGCAGTCTCGACCTGCTGTTGTGACATGGTGCGTCTCCCGGTGAGCGTGGTGCCGGTTGCCGGGCCTCTCGGCACACTTACTTGACGACCGGCTAGTGAATCGTCCGGTCGCACGGTAAGTTGTCCATAAGGCGGGCGTCAAGCCGGTTTCGGCCGAAGGCCCGCGGGCAGGGAGAATGCACTCCGGGCGGACTCCCGCAGATCGGCGTCCCCGTCACCGACCACGCAGTCATGAGGCAGGCCAGCAAGCCATGAGTACGACGCAGAGCCCCCGCAGTGACACCCGGGCGCGCATCATCGACGTGGCGCTGGAACTCTTCGCCGGCCAGGGGTACGAGAAGACCTCGCTGCGGGAGATCGCCGACCGGCTCGGGGTGACCAAGGCCGCGCTGTACTACCACTTCAAGACCAAGGACGACATCGTCCTCGGCATCGTCCAGAGCATGGCGGCGCCGATCGACGAGGCCATCGCGTGGGGCGAGGGCAAGGAGTGGTCGCCCGAGCTGCGGGACGAGGCCGTCCGCCGGTTCGCGGACGGGATGGCCGAGCGGATGCCGCTGCTGCGGTTCTTCCACGACAACCAGCCGGCCCTGCGGGAGTCCCCGGCCGGGCTGGAGTTCAAGTCCCGGATGCTGGCGATGATCGGGCTGGTGCACGGGCCCGACGCGAACTTCCAGGACCGGCTGCGGGCCACCATGTCGCTGTTCGCGATCAACTCTGCGTTCTTCCTGCTGAAGCACGACCAGCAGGCGGCGGCGGAGGTCGTGGGTGCGGCGGGAGCCGAGCAGGGCGCCGTGGCCGAAGCCTGCGGGGTCGGGGTCGACGTGAACGACACCACGCTGGCGGAGGCGATGACGGCGGCCCTGGAGGTCGCGTTGGAGATCGCCGGGCGGATCGAGCCGCAGCCGGCGCGGTAGGTAGAGGATGCGGCTGACGGCTGACGGCTGACGGCTGACGGCTGACGGCTGACGGCTGGGCGACTGCGGATGACCGATGACGGTCGGCAGATGACGGATGACAGATTTTGAAATCTGTCATCCGTCATCGCGCCTCCGTCAACCTCTAGAAGTCGGTCGCACCGTGCTCCGACAGGTAGCCGATCGGATCCACCACGGCCCCGTAGTGGTTGCTGGTCCGGATTTCGAAGTGCAGGTGCGGTCCCGTGGAGTTGCCGGTGCTCCCCGACTGCCCGATCTCCTGTCCCGCCGCCACCGTGTCCCCCGCGCTCACCGAGAGGGACGACAGGTGTGCGTACTGCGCGTAGTGGTCGTCCGGCAGGAGCAGCACGACCTCCTTGCCGTAGGCGCCCGCCCACCCGGCCGAGACCACGGTGGCGTCGCCCACGGCGTGCAGTGGCGTGCCGCTGTCCACCGCGAAGTCGACACCCGTGTGGTACCCCGCCGCGTACTCGGCGTTGGGCACCCCGTACGGGTTGGTGATCGGCGCGCCGGGGGCCGGTGCGTACCAGGCGGGTGGCGGCGCGGGCGCCGGTGCGGGCTCGGCCGCGCGGGCGGGCGCGGGCGGCGGGGCCGCCGGAGTGGCGGGTGCCAGGTCGCGCGCCACCGCCACGGCGTCCTGGGGGGAGGCCGAGCTCGGCAGCTGGTACGCGATCGGCGTCGCGATCTGGACCAGGCTCCCCGTGACGGCCTTCCCCGGCCGGGCCCGCTTTCCCACCGTCGTGGCCCCCGACGCTCCTTCCCGCGCGGCGCCCGTACCGGCTGCCGCATCACCCGCTGCCGCCTCCGCCGAGGCGGGGGGCGAGGCGAGGGCGGCGGTGAAGACCGAGCCGCCCGGAGCGGTCGGCCGGACGGTCTGGGCGGAGGCCGAGACCGGGATCAGCAGTGCACCGAAAGCCAGCGTCATCGCTCCGCTCCAGGCCACCACCGAGCGGCGCTCCCGGAGCCAGGAGGCAGCCGGCCGGAGCAGGGCCGGAGTGCGGTGGGGGACTGCCATGGCGAGTCGGTGGCGGGCGGGTTGCGGGGAAGGCATCAAGTGACGGCACCTCGTGGTCGGGGGCAGCGCGGGGCCGAGCCGCTGGGGCTCGCCGGGCTGGTAGGACCAAACAGATGTAATACGGTCATAACGTCCTGCCCCAAATCACGTACCTACTACGGCGTGTAGTGTCCGCGCCCGCCAACTTCAAGCCGTCGGCCTAATGGTCAGTTGATCCGATCATGGTTAATCCCTCTGATCGGATGGTGGCGCGCCCGCGATGCCCGCCACCGCCCCCGGCGGGCGGCCGCGATGCCGCCGCTGGGCCACGGCTGGGCCACTGCTGGACCGCCGTAGCGCCGCCGCCGGAGCGCGCGCCGCTCGTCCACCACTCCACGACTACTCCGCCTCGTAACACCGTGGCGCCCTGTGACAATCGCCACCGGGAGCGCGTCGTCCACCGGTCCTCGGCGGCCGGGACGGCGCGTGCCTACCCTGGTTGTCGGGAGGCCAATCGTGGCCCGGGCCACAGCCCCGCCGGACGGCATTCCACGGACGGGCTGTCCAGGCGCAGGGCCACGTGCCAGGCTGAGCCCGCGCCGCACGGGCGGCAATCCGCCCGGACCGGCCCACCCGCCCGGACCGACCCACCCGCTCGACCGCACCCGCCCGACCGCACCCGTCTCACCCCACCTGCCTGAGAAACCTTCCCCGACCGGAGGACCTCCTCATGACGGCACCGCAGACGACAGCCCAGCAGCCGACGAACCCGCAGGCGACACCCCCACGCCCGGCCGCCGCACAACTCAAGCCCGGCACCTCCTGGTCCGAGACCTACGCCCGGTGCGTCCAGCAGGCCCCCGAAGCCTTCGCCGCCGACCGCCTGCTCAACCTCGTACGCGGCGAGTGGCGGGCCGTCGGCGCCCCCGGCGAGCACACCACGCCGCTGGACGGCACCGAGATCCCCGGACCGCCCCGGATCGGGATGGACGAGGCGCAGAGCGCCGTCGCCTTCGCGATCGAGCAGCACACCGCCTGGGGGAAGGTCCCGTTGGACGAGCGGAAGGCACGGGTGGCGGCGGCGGTGGACGGTCTCACCGAGCAGCGCGACCTGCTGGCACTGCTGCTGGTCTGGGAGATCGGGAAGCCGTGGCGGCTGGCCTGCGCCGACGTCGACCGGGCCCTGGACGGCGTCCGCTGGTACCTCGACAACATCGAACGGCAGCTGGACGGCCGTACGCCGCTGCCGGGCCCGGTCTCGAACATCGCCAGCTGGAACTACCCGATGAGCGTGCAGGTGCACGCCGAGCTGGTCCAGCTGCTGGCCGGCAACGCGGTGGTCGCCAAAACCCCCTCGCAGGGTGGTTTCCACTGCCTCACCCTCGCCCACGCCGTGATGCTCCGGGCCGGGCTGCCCGTCACCCTGCTCTCCGGCGAGGGCAGCAAGATCGCCGACGCGCTGATCCGGGCGGACGGGCTCGGGGCGCTGGCCTTCGTGGGCGGCCGGGCGAACGGGCGGAAGGCCGCCACCTCGCTCGCGGACCTGAACCGCCGCCACTTCCTGGAGCAGGAGGGCCTCAACACCTGGGGCGTCTGGCGCTACAGCGACTGGCCCGCGCTCGCCGCGCACCTGCGCAAGGGGTTCGAGTACGCGAAGCAGCGGTGCACCGCGTACCCGCGCTACGTCGTGCAGCGTTCGCTCTTCCCGGCCTTCCTGGAGACCTACCTCGGCGTGCTCGGCAGCCTGCGCTTCGGCCACCCGCTGGCCGTCGCCGCCCCCGACGACCCGCTGCCCGAACTCGACTTCGGCCCGGTCATCCACGCCGCCAAGGCCACCGAGCTCCGGGCCCACTTCGACAGCGCCGTCGCCGCCCGCGCCGTCCCGCTGCACGTGGGGGACCTCGACCAGGGCAGCTTCCTGCCCGGCCAGTCCCGGGCCGCCTACCTGGCCCCGGCCGCCGTCCTCAACCCGCCGGCCAGCTGGGCGCTGCACCACTCCGAGCCGTTCGGCCCGCTCGACTCCATCGTGCTGGTGGACACCGAGTCCGAGCTGCTGGCCGCGATGAACGCGGGCAACGGCTCGCTGGTCGCCTCGCTCGCCACCGACGACCAGGAGTTCGCCGACCGGGTGGCCCCCGACCTGCTCGCCTTCAAGGTCGGCATCAACAAGCCGCGCAGCCGGGGCGACCGTGAGGAGGTCTTCGGCGGGCTGGGAGCCTCCTGGAAGGGCGCGTTCGTCGGCGGTGACCTGCTCGTCCGGGCCGTCACCTACGGCGCCGACGGCCCGGACGAGAAGCTCTACGGCAACTTCCCGTCCTACTCCCTCTACCCGGTGCGCTGAGCCACCGGGCCCGGGACCCCTGCCCCGGCGGTTCCCGGCGCCCCCTGGCACTCCCCAACGTCCCCTGGCACTCTCCAACGTCCCCTGGCACTCTCCAACGCCCTCGATATCCCCGACACCCCCGGCGGCCGCTCAGGCAACCGCCGGGGACATCACCTCCGACGGTTTATGCGGTTGCGCGTCCCTGCTCCTGCGGGATGATCAACGGATGACCGACACACCCAGCGCCACGCCCGGCGACACCCCCACCCTGGTCCCCGCCGACGCGGTCCTCAGCGACGCGGTCCCCGCCGACGCGGTCCCGACCGCCGGTCTGAAGGAGCGCCGGTTCGCGGCGCTGCGCCGGTGCGACCGGTTCTTCTCCGGTGCCCGCCCGCAGAACCTGCGCGAGCGGCTGGCCGGCCTGACCACGGACGCCGAAGCGGCGTACGACCTGGACGAGTCTCCCGACCATTACGGGGACGGCGTGGTGCGGGCGCTGGAGCAGCGGGTCGCCGGGCTGCTCGGCATGCCGGACGCCGCCTTCTTCCCGACCGGGACGATGGCCCAGCAGGTGGCGCTGCGGTGCTGGTCGAGCGAGCACCGGACGGTGGCGATGCACCCGCTCTCCCACCCCGAGCAGCACGAGCGGCGCGCCTACTCCCGGCTGACCGGCCTTCAGTCGGTCTGGCCGACCACGGCGCCGCGTCTCCCCACCGCACAGGAAGTCCGGGACATCGAGGAGGACTACGACGTCCTGATGCTCGAACTCCCGCTGCGTGAGGCCGGGTTCGTCCTGCCGACCTGGGACGAGCTGACGGCGACGGTCGCGGCGGCCCGGGAGGCCGGCCGGGCCGTCCACCTGGACGGTGCCCGGCTCTGGGAGTCGGTCTACCACCTGGGCCACTCCCTGTCCGAGATCGCCGAGTTGGCGGACTCGGTCTACATCTCGTTCTACAAGACGCTCGGCGGGATCAGCGGCGCGGCGCTGGCCGGGGACGTCCACACCGTCCGCGAGGCGAGGATCTGGCGCCACCGGTACGGCGGCCAGCTCTTCCAGCAGTGGCCCGCCGCGCTCTCCGCCCTGGCCGGGCTGGATCGTGAACTGCCGCGCCTGGAGGCGTACGTGGACCACGCGAAGGTGGCGGCGGAGGTCCTGGCGGCCCTCCCGGGCGCCCGGGTCAACCCCGAGCCCCCGCACACGCACCAGTTCCAACTCTGGCTCCCGTACCCGGCGGACGTCCTCGACGAGGCGAACCTGCGCCTCGCCGACGAGCAGGGCATCGGCCTGTTCGGGAGGTGGACCGAGCCCGGCCTCCCCGGTCTCTCGTACACCGAGGTGACGATCGCCGCCGCGGCCCTGGAGTGGACCCCGAAGGAGATCACCGAGGCGGCCTCCTCCTTCCTCGCGCTGCTCTGACACCTCCGGGCCCGGTCCGGGCAAGGTCCGGACCTTGCTGTCCGGACAGCACTGCGGCCCCGGCATGTCGCACCGGGGCCGCAGCAGCTGTCGTCGAGTCACACCAGGCCAGGCCACACCAGGCCAGGCCAAGTGACACCAGGTCAGGCGAAGTCAGGCCGGGCTGGCCCGGAGGCCGGTCCGGGACTAGCGGATGACCTTGACCTGGACGGTGGTCTCCATCTTGTCCGGGCTCTCGTTCAGGATCGAGATGCCGGTGTGCGTGTCCGGGACCTTGACGCTGCTGTACGGCGTCGACGGGTCCCAGTAGGTGTGCGTGTGGTCGTTGAAGCCACGGACGCCACCGGTCGGGTAGATCGTGGTGAGCTGGTCGGCCTTGTGGAGCTTCAGGCCGTCCGTCTTGTCGAAGGTGAAGGTCGAGTCGTAGCCCTGGAGGCGCGAGCGCATCAGGGTGCCGTCGGCCCACTTCAGCGGGGTCGGGTGCGCGTCGATCGGGAGGATCAGGCCCTGGCCCGGGTGGTCGGTGACGTTGTTGTCGGACTGCGAGGTGTCCCACAGCCAGATCAGCAGGCCGTTCTGGTTGGCGTAGTGGTCCACCCAGCCCGCCTTCTTGGCGGAGCCGAAGACGTACGGGCCGACCTGCAGGGTGGTGTCGAACGACACGTACTGGCGGTTCTCGGCCAGGTAGTACTGGGCGTAGTCCTTGGAGAACTTGCCGGAGATCCGGGAGAACCCGGTCGCCGTCCAGCCGTTGTCGCCGTTCTCCGCGCCGTCGGTGAAGACGGTGGCGCCGTCGGCGGTGACCACGACGTTGTCGATCGCGAAGCCCGGGTTGTGCACGCCGCCGTCGGTGGTGTTGTGGAAGCGGACCTTGACGGCCTTGCCGGCGTACGCGTCGAGCGAGTACGAGAGGTCGCCCCAGGCACCCTTGGACGAGCCGGTCAGACCGGCCTTGCCCGCCGCGTTCTTCGCGATGGCGGTGCCGTTGAAGGTGCCGTCCAGCACGTTCCAGTGGGCGCCGCCGTCGGTGGAGACCTCGGCGTAGCCGTAGTCGAAGTCCTGCTCCAGGTCGTACCAGCCCTTGGCGGCCAGGGTCGCCGAAGTCTTGCCGGTCAGGTCGAGGTCACGGGTCAGCGAGACGTCGAGGTTGTCGGCGCTGCCGCTCCACCACTCACCGGTGCCCGCGAACGGGGTGTTGATCTCGGTGGTGACGGTCTTCTTCGGCAGGGTGACGAGCAGGGCCTGGGCCTTGTCCGTGTTGTACTCCGCCGGGCCGAGCGTGTGGGTCGAGGTGGTGCCGGCCGTGGCCTTGTCGTAGTTCAGCCAGCCGAGCTGGAGCTTGCTCCAGGCGTCGAAGTCGCCGGGGGTGTCGCCGATCTGGTTCTTGCCCGCGCCGAGCCAGGAACCCGAGGACATCAGCGACCAGAAGCCGACGGAGTTGTCGTCCTTGCCGGTGGTGTCGTAGAGGTCCGGCAGGCCGAGGTCGTGGCCGTACTCGTGGGCGAAGACGCCGAGGCCGCCGTTCTCGGGCTGCATGGTGTAGTCGCCGACCCAGATGCCGGTGTCGCCGACGGGGGTGCCGCCGAGCTTGTTGCCCTCCGGGCCGGTCTGGCCGGCCTGGGTGCCGTAGACGTACGAGCGGTGGGCCCAGAGTGCGTCGGTGCCCTGCTTGCCGCCGCCGGCGGACTCGTCCTCGCCGGCGTGCACGATCTGGAAGTGGTCGATGTAACCGTCGGGCTCGTTGAAGTTGCCGTTGTGGTTGTAGTCGTACCGGTCGTACTGGTCGTACTGCGAGAGCGTGGCCTTGATCTGAGCGTCCGTCTGGCCCTTGGCCTTCTGGTCGGCGACCCAGGCGTTGATGCCGTCGCGGATCAGGTCCTGCGCGTTGTTGCAGATGTGCGCGCCGCAGAAGTCGGAGCCGTAGCGGGCCTCGTTCCACGGCACCCGGACCCAGTCCGAGACCTGGCCGTCGACCGAGTAGCGGCCCGAGGACTGCCGCTCGTAGAAGGTCTTCATCGAGTTCTGGGTCTTGCTGAAGTACAGGTCCTGGTAGTGCTGCTGGTTGTAGTCGGCCTGCCAGGCGGTCGAGTTGTTGGTGGCCGGGTCCGGCTTCTCGATCTGGTTGTGCTGCGGGCCGGGGGTGCCGCCGTACTTGATCTTGCCGTCGGCGGTCTTGGTGGTGTTGTCCACCTGGTCGCTGAAGTCGACCAGGATTGTGAAGATCTTGTCCGTGCGCTGACGGCTGAGCTCCACGTACTTCTCGGGACCGAGCTTCACGCTGGTGCCACCACCGTGCTGCTCGACCTTGGCCGTGCCGGCCAGGAGCTGCTGGGTGGCCTCCTTCTGTTCGGCCTTGACCTTCTCGGTCAGCGGGCCGGGCAGGTCGTAGTCGGCAGGGCCCTGGGCAGTCCCCGACGGGTCGTGTGCGGAGATGTTGGCCGGCGCGGCGGTGGCCGATCCGGGCAGTATGCCGAGTGAGGCGATGACCGCCACGGCGGCACCGGCCGCGACGCTCCTCATGGATATCTTCAAGGTGTGACGTCCTCCCCATGCCGGCACGCTCTTGGCCTGCCGGTGAACCTATGAAAGACAGGTGGGGCACATTTGATCCAAGAGAAGGTAAAAAAGAAAGACCTTGACCATGACATGGCACGGCGCTATCCTCCGCCGATTTCGTTCATCTGACGATCATTCGACTCTCATGTCGACCTGCTAGGCAGGGGTATCCGTCGTATTCGAACGACCAGGGGAACCCGCCGAACGGCTGGGATCGTCGTGGGTTTCATCACAGCAAAGATGAAGCCATGTAAACCTAAAGAGGCGTGAAAAAGCTCCTGCCCCCGGCTGTTCACCGGGGGCAGGAGCTGGTAGTGCGTCAGGCGGCCGATCGCGTCAGGTGACCGATCGCCAGGTGGTGCTTACTTCGTCAGGTCCGGACCGGTCGAGGCCACCGCCGCCGGAGTGTCCGCCACCGGCGACTTCTCCTCGCCGCGGAAGGTGAACTTGGCTTCCTTGCCCTCACCCTCCACGCCGACGACCACGATGTGGCCGGAGCGCAGCTCGCCGAAGAGGATCTTCTCCGACAGGTGGTCCTCGATCTCGCGCTGGATGGTGCGGCGCAGCGGACGGGCGCCGAGCAGCGGGTCGTAACCGCGCTTGGCGAGCAGCTTCTTGGCCTCGATGCTGAGCTCAAGGCCCATGTCGCGGTCCTTGAGGCGGCCGTCCACCTTGTCGATCATCAGGTCGACGATCTGGATGATGTCGTCCTCGGACAGCTGGTGGAAGACCACGATGTCGTCGACACGGTTCAGGAACTCGGGGCGGAAGTGCTGCTTGAGCTCCTCGCTGACCTTCGCCTTCATCCGCTCGTACCCGGTGGCGGCGTCACCCGTGGCCGCGAAGCCCAGGTTGAAGCCCTTGGAGATGTCCCGGGTGCCGAGGTTGGTCGTCATGATGATGACGGTGTTCTTGAAGTCGACCACCCGGCCCTGGGAGTCGGTCAGGCGACCGTCCTCCAGGATCTGCAGCAGCGAGTTGAAGATGTCCGGGTGGGCCTTCTCGACCTCGTCGAAGAGGACGACCGAGAACGGCTTGCGGCGCACCTTCTCGGTGAGCTGGCCGCCCTCCTCGTACCCGACGTAGCCGGGGGGCGAGCCGAAGAGCCGCGAGACGGTGTGCTTCTCGCTGAACTCCGACATGTCGAGGGAGATCAGGGCGTCCTCGTCACCGAAGAGGAACTGGGCGAGCGTCTTGGAGAGCTCGGTCTTACCGACGCCGGACGGGCCGGCGAAGATGAACGAGCCGCCGGGACGCTTCGGGTCCTTGAGGCCCGCACGGGTGCGCCGGATGGCCTTGGAGAGCGCCTTGATGGCGTCCGTCTGGCCGATGACGCGCTTGTGCAGCTCGTCCTCCATGCGCAGGAGCCGGCTGGACTCCTCCTCGGTGAGCTTGAAGACCGGGATGCCGGTGGCCGTCGCCAGCACCTCGGCGATCAGCTCCTCGTCCACCTCGGCGACGACGTCCATGTCGCCGGCCTTCCACTCCTTCTCCCGCTTGCCCTTGGCAGTCAGGAGCTGCTTCTCGTCGTCGCGCAGGGACGCGGCCTTCTCGAAGTCCTGCGCGTCGATCGCGCTCTCCTTCTCGCGGCGGACGTCGGCGATCTTCTCGTCGAACTCGCGCAGGTCCGGCGGCGCGGTCATCCGGCGGATGCGCATCCGGGAGCCGGCCTCGTCGATCAGGTCGATCGCCTTGTCCGGCAGGAAGCGGTCCGAGATGTACCGGTCGGCCAGGGTGGCCGCGGCGACCAGGGCGGCGTCGGTGATGGACACCCGGTGGTGCGCCTCGTAGCGGTCCCGCAGGCCCTTGAGGATCTCGATGGTGTGCGGCAGCGACGGCTCCGCGACCTGGATCGGCTGGAAGCGGCGCTCCAGCGCGGCGTCCTTCTCCAGGTGCTTGCGGTACTCGTCCAGCGTGGTGGCACCGATGGTCTGCAGCTCGCCACGGGCCAGCATCGGCTTCAGGATCGAAGCCGCGTCGATCGCGCCCTCGGCGGCGCCCGCGCCGACCAGGGTGTGCAGCTCGTCGATGAACAGGATGATGTCGCCGCGGGTGCGGATCTCCTTGAGCACCTTCTTCAGGCGCTCCTCGAAGTCACCGCGGTAGCGGGAACCGGCGACCAGGGCGCCCAGGTCGAGGGTGTAGAGCTGCTTGTCCTTCAGCGTCTCCGGGACCTCGCCCTTGACGATCGCCTGGGCCAGGCCCTCGACGACCGCGGTCTTGCCGACGCCGGGCTCACCGATCAGCACCGGGTTGTTCTTGGTGCGGCGGGACAGCACCTGCATGACCCGCTCGATCTCCTTCTCGCGCCCGATCACCGGGTCGAGCTTGGCCTCGCGGGCGGCCTGGGTCAGGTTGCGGCCGAACTGGTCGAGGACCAGCGAGGTCGACGGGGTGCCCTCGGCGGGGCCGCCGGCCGTGGCCGACTCCTTGCCGCCGCCCTGGTAACCGGAGAGCAGCTGGATGACCTGCTGGCGCACCCGGTTCAGGTCGGCGCCCAGCTTCACCAGGACCTGGGCGGCGACGCCCTCGCCCTCGCGGATCAGGCCGAGCAGGATGTGCTCGGTGCCGATGTAGTTGTGGCCCAGCTGGAGGGCTTCGCGGAGCGACAGCTCCAGGACCTTCTTCGCCCGCGGGGTGAAGGGGATGTGGCCGGACGGGGCCTGCTGGCCCTGACCGATGATCTCCTCGACCTGCTGACGAACAGCCTCGAGCGAAATCCCGAGGCTCTCCAGGGCCTTAGCGGCGACACCTTCACCCTCGTGGATCAGACCCAGGAGGATGTGCTCGGTGCCGATGTAGTTGTGGTTGAGCATCCGGGCTTCTTCCTGAGCCAGGACGACAACCCGCCGCGCGCGGTCGGTGAACCTCTCGAACATCGTTTATCGCTCCTCAGAGCGGTCGGGCAGTTCGGGGACTGTCCCCGCCCTGTCCTTCCGCATGCTAGTCCCGCTCAGCGGCGCGGCTCAGGATCACTCCCACTCGCGTGGGAGAAACTGCTGCGCGACCAGCCGACACCATTCCCAACCTGATGCTGGGAGACGGTGTTCCCACAGCTGGGCCCGATGCACCCGATACCGCTACGCCATCGGCGAACAAGCCCCGCCGAGGATCGGGCAACTGGTCCCGCAGTTCTTCGTCGGGCAGTGTCCATGACCCTGCCCACCTGCATTCATACCCGGTATCACGGTGAGATTCGCGTACTTTCCGCAGCGGCCGTGTTCGCCTGGCGAGAAGTCCGCCGGCTGACCGCCCGTCGGAACGGCCCGGCTGACGGCGGGTCAGCCCGGCCCCGGGAGGGTCCGCCGCAGGTCGACGGGGTACGCCGGTGCGGCCGAACAGGTGGAGCCGCGTTACCGCTCCACACCTACAGCGTTGCACAGCCCATGACCGCCGCGCCGCCCCCGCCGGACCTCCGGCCGGCCGTCGGCGCCGCGCCCGCTCCGGCCGCGCGGGCTCCGGGAGGAGCTCCGCTGGCCGCCCTGCTCGGCTCCGACCGGGTCGAGGTGCCCGGACCGGCCGGGGCGGCCGCACTCGGCCGGCTGGACCGGTTGCGGCGGCCGTACGGGCCGGTGATCGGCCACGGCGCGGTGACGGCGTTCCTGCTCGCCCCCGGGGCCGCCGAGACCGTGCCGGATCTGCTGCACTGGCTCGGCTGGGGCGCCGAACTGGGCCTCGGCCTGACCGCCCGGGCCGCCTGGACGGAACCGGCCGCCCGGACCGGCCCGGCCGCACCGGGCCCGGCCGTCCTGCTGCCACGGGCGCGGGGCGCGGAGGAGGAACCTCCGCGCCCCGAATGGTGTCCCGCTGCCGTCCCGGCGGTCTGGCTGCGGCAGGGGGAGCCCGGCCCGGGTCTGGACCTGTGCTCACCCGACCTGCTGCGGCTGCTCGACTGCCTGGCGGACGCCTGCGCCCGCGACCTCATGGGCCTGGCGCCGGCCGACTGAGAGCGCCCGCCCGGCCCGATCGGGCCCGACGCGACGCGACCCCCCTGCGAACCGGCCGGATCGGCCGGACCCGCCGGTCTCGTCCCATTCGTCGTTCGTCGTTCGTCATTCGTCCGGGATCCGGGATCCGGGTGGATGACGGAGTCAGGCGACGTTGGCCCGCTCGTACGCCTCGCGCACGGTGCTCGGGACGCGGCCCCGGTCGTTGACCTCCAGGCCGTTCTCCTTGGCCCAGGAGCGGATCTTCGCGGTGTCCGCCGCGCCGACCGCGGTACGGCCCGCGCTGCGACCGGCGCTGGTGCGGCGGGCGCTGGTGAGCCGGCCGCTCTGCTTGCGACCCTTGTCGACGTACGGAGTGAGCAGGTTGCGCAGCTTCTCCGCGTTCGTGCTCGTCAGGTCGATCTCGTAGGCAACGCCGTCGAGAGCGAACGTCACCGTCTCGTCCGCCGAACCGCCGTCGAGATCGTCTTCAAGAATGACCTGCACCCTCTGTGCCACGGGCTTCCCTTTCCGCCTAAACGATCCAATGCCTTAGGGAAAGGAAAGCGTCTTTCTCCGGAAAACACAAACCCCTGGTGACTCGGGGCCGGACAAGGCCCCCTTCAGCGGGCCGGTTCAGAGGTGCAGCAGCATCCGCGAGTTGCCCAGCGTGTTGGGCTTCACCCGCTCCAGGTCGAGGAACTCCGCGACGCCTTCATCGTACGACCGCAGAAGTTCCTCATAGACATCCGTAGCGATCGCTGCCGGATCTGTCGTACCATCGTCCGTTTCGTGGAGCTCGCCGATCTCGACGAAACCGTGTTTCGCGAAGAACGACACCTCGAACGTCAGGCAGAAAATCCGACGTACGCCCAGCCAGCGTGCGGTCTGCAGCAGCTTCTCCAGTACCAGGTGCCCGAGGCCGAGCCCCTTGCAGGACGGATCGACCGCGAGGGTGCGCACCTCGGCCAGGTCCTCCCACATCACGTGCAGTGCGCCGCAGGCGACCACCAGGCCGTTGTCGTCGCGTTCGGCGACCCAGAACTCCTGTACGGATTCGAACAACGTCACGGTGGGCTTGTCGAGCAGAATGCCGTTGCGCGAGTACCCGTCGATGAGCCGCCGCACCGCTCGTACGTCCGTGGTCCGCGCCCGGCGGATGGTGACCTCCATGGCGGGGACGTTATCGCGTCGGCGGGCCCGGGGTCTCCTCGGTATCGGGGTCCGCATCCGGGACGACACGCAGTGCGTCGCGCAGTGCCTCGCGCTGCTCGGGGGACATCATGCCGAAGAAGTGCACCAGGGCCGCGGCCGGATTGTCGCTGGTGCCCCACGCGTCGTTCATCAGCGCGGCGGTGTACGCCTCGCGCGAGGAGACGGCTTCATATCGGTACGCCCGGCCGACCTGGTCGCGCCGTAGCCAGCCCTTTCTGAAGAGCTTGTCCAGCACCGTCATCACGGTGGTGTAGGCGATATCGCGTTCCGACCGGAGATCGAGCAGAACCTCGCGAACGGTGACCGGGCGGTTCCACTGCCAGACCCTGGTCATGACGTCGTTCTCTAGTTCTCCGAGTTGCCGCACCATAGTCGGGCCAGGATAGGGAATGATTCGGACAAAATTTGCTAACACGGAGCAAACCGGCGCGCCGCCACCCCCGGAGAGGGATGGCGGCGCGCCGGACGTGCGGAGATCAGCGGTGTCGCGAGGGTGCTATTCGGCCACGGGGGCCGTGGCGCCGACCCGGGCCATCGCCTCGGCCGCGGCGTCCTCCTTGCCCTTCTGGGCACCGCCCTGGCTGCGGATGATGGCCCGCACCAGGAATCCGAAGCCGATCGCCATCACCAGCGGGGGCACGATCGCACTGACATACGCCATCAGGTCACTCCTTCTCGTCGGTGGAGCCGTCATCGGTGGAGCCGCCGTCCTTGGCGGCGCCCTCGCCCGCGGCGGTGCTGTCCGCGGCGGTGCGCTTCTGCTCCGGCTTCACGATCGGGAAGAGCACCGTCTCGCGGATGTTCTTGCCGGTCAGCAGCATGATCAGGCGGTCCACGCCGAGGCCGAGACCACCGGTGGGCGGCATCGCGTACTCAAGGGCCCGCAGGAAGTCCTCGTCCACCTGCATCGCCTCGACGTCGCCGCCGGCCGCGAGCAGGGACTGCGCGGTCAGCCGGGCGCGCTGCTCGACCGGGTCGACCAGCTCGGAGTAGGCCGTGCCGATCTCCGTACCGAAGATCATCAGGTCCCACTTCTCGGCCACGCCCGGGTCGGTCCGGTGCTCGCGGGTGAGCGGGGAGACCTCGGTCGGGTAGTCCCTGATGAAGGTCGGCCGGATCGCGTTCTCCTCCAGCAGGCGCTCGACCATCTCCAGCACGATCTGCCCGTGGCCCCACTTCGCCTCGTACGGCACACCGGCCTCGTCGGCGAGCTTGCGCAGCTCCTCGACCGAGGTCTCCGGGGTGACCTGCACGCCGAGACGCTCGGAGATCCCGCCGTAGACGGTGATCTCCTCCCACGGCTCGGCGAGGTCGATCTCGTGCTCGACGCCGTGCGGGTCGAGGCCCCGGATGACGGTGGTGCCCAGCGCGTCGCGGGCCGCGTTGACGATCGTCGCGCGGATCAGCTCGGCCTGGGTGTCGTAGTCGCCGTACGCCTCGTACGACTCCAGCGAGGTGAACTCCGGGTTGTGGGTGGAGTCCGCGCCCTCGTTGCGGAAGTTCCGGTTGATCTCGAAGACCTTCTCCGCGCCGCCGACCACCAGCCGCTTGAGGTACAGCTCGGGGGCGATCCGCATGAACAGGTCGATGCCGTACGCGTTGATGTGGGTCTTGAACGGGCGGGCGTTGGCGCCGCCGTGCACCGGCTGCAGCATCGGGGTCTCGACCTCGATGTAGCCGCGCTCCTCGTAGGTGCGGCGGATCGAGCGGACCACCTTGCTGCGCAGGTACATCATGTCCCGCGCCTCGGGGTTCACGATCAGGTCGACGTACCGCTGGCGGACCCGGGCCTCCGGGTCGGTCAGGCCCTTGTGCTTGTCCGGCAGCGGGCGCAGGCACTTGGCGGTGAGCTCCCAGCGGTCCACCATGACGCTCAGCTCGCCGCGACGGGAGGTGATCACCTCGCCCTCGACGCCGACCTGGTCGCCGAGGTCGATGTCGGCCTTCCAGGCGGCGAGGCGCTCGTCGCCCAGCTTGTCCAGGGAGAACATCACCTGGAGGTCGCCGGAGCCGTCCCGCAGCGTGGCGAAGCACAGCTTGCCGCCGGTACGGGCCAGCACGACGCGGCCGGTCACGCCGACGCGCTCGCCGGTCGCCACGTCGGGCTCCAGGTCGGGGTGCTTGGCCCGCAGGTCGGCGATGGTGGTGGTCCGGGGGAATCCGACCGGGTACGGGTCGACCCCGGCCGCCCGGAGCCGGTCCAGCTTCTCGCGCCGGACGCGCATCTGCTCGGGGAGGTCGTCGGTCGCGGGGACGCTGTTCTGATCGCTCACCCCCCCAGGGTAGCCACCAGCCGGGGGTGCCCCGCCACGGGTATATCCGGTGAGGGCGCCACCGGGTCGCGCACCGGGTGCGGCGGCTGCGCTTTTCCCACGCCCGCGGCACTTTCCCCGGTTGGGGCGACGGCCGCTGCGGGGCGGGACCGGTCTGCGGCTTAGACAGCTCTTTGCCAAGAAATGACCCGGGGGGAGGCGGGTGGAACCGCCTCCCCCCGGCCTGTCGGCCCGTCAGCCGGTGCCGGTGGCGAGCTCGACCTCCTCGGGCGCGGGCTGCGGCTGAGGGCGGCGGCCGAAGAGCTCGGCCGGGGTGGGCATCCGGTGCGGCTGGGTGCGGCCGGCGGGGGTCGGAGCCTTGGGGGTGGTGGTGCCGGCGGAGTTGCTCATCGGGATCCGTCCTCCAACTGGGGTAGGGGTACTGCTGGTGAATGCCGAGGGGAAGGGTTCGGAGGCCGGGCTCGGCACGGCGGTGAGGTGGCGCGGTCCGGCGCCCAGGGCGAGCCGCTCGCGGATGTCCGCCTCGGCCAGCGCGTGGCAGCGGCCGGCCAGCCGGGAGCGGCGGTGGCGCTCGGTGGTGCCGCAGGGCAGCCGGGCCAGTGCCCGCAAGGCGGCGAGATCCTCGGCGGAGGGCAGGTAGCCGTCGGAGACGGCCTCCTCCAGGCGTTCCAGGTAGCCGGCGGCACTGCCGGGCAGCGCGGTCCGGTAGCGGGCCAGGTCGGCGAGCAGGAACGTGCGGAGCCTGCCGCCTTCGTGCACCGCCTCGTCCACGGCTTCGGCGAGGCGCAGCGACTCCTGGACGTCCTCGGTCCACAGGTCGCGGAGGGTGGCCGGGTCCGGCGAGTGGACGGGGTACAGCGCTTGGGCGAGGGCACGGCGCAGCACGCGGACTTCGTCGGCGCTGAAGGCCATGCCGCCGCGCGATCCGTGTGGCGTAGGCATGGCTCGACACTACGTGGGGGGCGTCCGATTTATGACGATTGGCGGCGCGTTTGTACCGATTGGCCGATCGTGCGTTGATCCGATCGGATCGGAACCCTTGCAGACGGGAACCCGAGGGAGCGGGGGGAACTGTGCGACCAGGGCTCTACGGAGGTGCATGGTCGTGCGCGCAGTTCCCCGCGCCCCTGGGGGGGGGGTTGCTCCGGGTGCGTACGAGGCTCAGGTGGTCGGCTTGTTGCGTTCGAAGACGAGGCGGAGGCCGATCAGGGTGAGCCACGGCTCGTGGACGTCGATGACGGTGGCCTCGCCGAGGACGAGGGTGGCGAGGCCGCCGGTGGCGATGACCTGGACGTCCTCGGGGTCCTTGGCGAGTTCCTTGGCCATCCGGGTCACCAGGCCGTCGACCTGGCCGGCGAAGCCGTAGAGGATGCCGGACTGCATGCCCTCGACGGTGTTCTTGCCGATCACGTTGCGCGGGCGGGCCAGCTCGATCTTGCGGAGCTGGGCGCCCCGGGCGCCGAGCGCCTCGACCGAGATCTCGATGCCGGGGGCGATCGCGCCGCCCACGTAGTCGCCGCGCTCGTTGATCGCGTCGAAGGTGGTCGCGGTGCCGAAGTCGACCACGATGCACGGGCCGCCGTAGAGGTGGTTGGCGGCGAGCGCGTTGACGATCCGGTCGGCGCCGACCTCCTTGGGGTTGTCCATCAGGACGTGCACCCCGGTCTTCACCCCCGGCTCCACGATCACCGCGGGGACGTCGCCGTAGTAACGGCGCGTCACCTCGCGGAGCTCGTGCAGGACGGCCGGCACCGAGGAGCAGATCGCCAGCCCGGCGATCTGGTCCTCGGCGGAGACGATCGGGTGAGAGCCCATCAGCCCCTGCATCAGCACCGCCAGCTCGTCCGCCGTGCGGCGCGGGTCGGTGGAGATCCGCCAGTGTTCGACGATCTCCTCACCGTCGAACAGGCCTAGCGTGGTCTGGGTGTTGCCGACGTCGATGGTGAGGAGCATGGGCTGCTTTCCGGAGGGGGTGGGGGATCAGGCGCGCAGGTCCAGGCCGATGTCCAGGATCGGCGAGGAGTGTGTCAGAGCCCCGACGGCGAGGTAGTCGACACCAGTCTCGGCGACCTCGCGGGCGGTGGCCAGGGTCAGGCCGCCGGAAGCTTCCAGCTTGGCCTTGCCCGCCACCAGTGCGACGGCCTCCTTCAGCTGGGCCACGGTGAAGTTGTCCAGCAGGATCAGGTCCGCGCCGGCCTCCAGGACGGGCGCGATCTGCTCGACGGTGTCGACCTCGACCTCGACCTCGAGGTCCGGGTAGGCGGCGCGGACGGCGCGGAACGCCTCCGCGACGCCGCCCGCCGCGACCACGTGGTTGTCCTTGACCAGGGCCGCGTCCGAGAGCGACATCCGGTGGTTGGCCCCGCCGCCCGCGCGGACCGCGAACTTCTCCAGCGCGCGCAGGCCGGGCGTGGTCTTGCGGGTGTCCCGGACGACCGCGCCGGTGCCCTCCAGGGCGTCCGCCCACTGACGGGTGGCGGTGGCGATGCCGGAGAGGCGGCAGAGCAGGTTGAGCGCGCTGCGCTCGGCGGTCAGCAGGTCGCGGGTGCGGCTGCGCACGGAGAGCAGCACCTGCCCGGCCTCGACCCGGTCGCCGTCCTCGACGTGCCGCTCGACCTCGAACTCCTCCTCGCAGATCAGCGAGACCACGGCCTCGGCGACCCGCAGACCCGCGACCACGCCCGCCTCACGGGCGGTGAAGTCGGCGGTGGCGACGGCGTCGGCCGGCACGGTGGCGACCGAGGTGACGTCCTCGCCGCCCGCCAGGTCCTCGGCCAGCGCCAGGGTGGCGATGTCCTCGACCTCGACCGGGTCGAGACCGGCGGCCTCCAGCATCTCGGCCAGCGCCGGGTCGAGCCCGGTCTCGTACGCCTCGGCGTCCCCGCAGGCGCAGCCGTCGCCGCAGCCGTCCTGGTCGGCCATCGGAAGGTCCTCGTGGGAGTGGGTCGTCATGGTGCTAGTGCTCCTCGGGGGTGCTGACGGGGGCGCCGGTGGCGACGGAGAGAGTGGTGATCAGGTGGCGCTGCCAGTGCGCGTCGTCCCGCTCGGGGAAGTCCTCGCGCCAGTGGCAGCCCCGGGTCTCGCGCCGCTGGGCGGCGGCGGCGACCAGGGCGGTGGCGACCAGGTGGAGGTTGGCGGCCTCCCAGGTCTCCACCCGGGGGTCGGCGGGCTTCTCCTCGGCGGCGTGGGCGTGCGCCTCCTCGGCGAGCAGGGCGAGCCCGGCGGCGGTGGCGGCCATGTTGTCGGCCGAGCGCAGCACGCCCGCGCCGCGCGACATCAGCCGCTGGATCTCGGCCCGGGCCTCGGGCGCCGGCAGCGGGACGCTGCGGGCCGCACGGGCCCCGGCGACGTCCACCGCGCGTTCGGGGAGGTCGCCCGAGCGGTGCCGGTCCGCCAGGTCGGCGGCGATCCGCTCGGCGAAGACCAGGCCCTCCAGCAGGGAGTTGGAGGCGAGCCGGTTGGCGCCGTGCACGCCGGTGCAGGCGACCTCGCCGCAGGCGTACAGGCCCGGGACGGTGGTGCGGCCGCGCAGGTCGGTCCGGACGCCGCCGGAGGCGTGGTGCGCGGCGGGGGAGACCGGGATCAGCTGGGTGACCGGGTCGATGCCGTGCGAACGGCAGGAGGCGAGGATGGTGGGGAAGCGCTCCGCCCACATCTCGGCGCCGAAGTGCCGCCCGTCCAGGTACATGTGCTCGGTGCCCTTGAGCTGCATCTGCCGGGTGATCGCCTTGGCGACGATGTCGCGCGGCGCCAGCTCGTTCAGCTCGTGCTGCCCGACCATGAAGCGGGTCTCGTCGGCGTCCACCAGGTAGGCGCCCTCGCCCCGGACCGCCTCGGAGACCAGCGGCTGCTGGCCCTCGGCCTCCGGGCCGAGCCACAGCACGGTCGGGTGGAACTGGACGAACTCCAGGTCGGTCACCTCGGCCCCGGCGCGCAGCGCGAGCGCGACGCCGTCGCCGGTGGAGACCGCCGGGTTGGTGGTGGCGGAGAAGACCTGGCCCATCCCGCCGGTGGCGAGCACGACGGCCTTGGCGCGGATCGCGCCGACTCCGTCACGTTGGCCCTCGCCCATCACGTGCAGGGTGAGTCCGGCGGCGTGGCCGTCGGCGTCGGTGAGCAGGTCGAGCACGAGCGCGTGCTCGATCAGTTCGAGGCCCGGGTCGGACCGGACGGCCGAGACCAGGGCGCGGGATATCTCGGCGCCGGTGGCGTCGCCGCCCGCGTGCGCGATCCGGCGGCGGTGGTGGCCGCCCTCGCGGGTGAGCAGGATCTCGCCGTCGGCGCCCTTGTCGAAGGCCGCGCCGATGGCGATCAGACGCCGGACGGCGTCCGGGCCCTCGGTCACCAGGACCCGGACGGCCTCCTCGTCGCAGACCCCGGCACCCGCGACCAGCGTGTCGTCCAGGTGCTGCTCGGGGGTGTCACCCTCGCCCAGGGCGGCGGCGATGCCGCCCTGGGCCCACCGGGTGGACCCGTCGTCGAGCATCGCCTTGGTGACCACCACGGCCCGTAGACCGGCTTTGCGGACGTTGAGCGCGACGGTGAGACCGGCGACGCCGGATCCGACCACCACCACGTCCGTGGTGGTGGTCCAGCCGGGGGCGGGGGCGGTCAGGCGGTGTGAGACGGGCATGGTGTTCTCAGTGGCTCCTTCAGCGCGCGGCGGTGGTCGTGGCCGCGGTGGTGTCGCCACCGTACGCCTGGTCGCCCCGGAGCAGCCCGCTGCCGTCCTGGGCCTCGGCGGCGTCCGAGCCGTAGCCGGTGATCCGGTTCCGCTCGTCCACGAAGACCACCTTGGGCTGGTAGCCCTTGGCCTCGGCGGTCTCCATCTGCCCGTAGGCGATCAGGATCACCAGGTCGCCCGGGTGGACCAGCCGGGCGGCGGCGCCGTTGATGCCGATCACGCCGGTGCCGCGCGGCCCGGCGATGGTGTAGGTCTCCAGCCGGGCGCCGTTGTTGATGTCGACGATGTGGACCAGCTCGCCGGGGAGCAGGTCGGCGGCGTCCAGCAGGTCCTCGTCCACCGTCACCGAGCCGACGTAGTGCAGGTCGGCCTGGGTGACGGTGGCGCGGTGGATCTTGGACTTGAGCATGGTGCGGAGCATGGGGTCACGCCTCCAGAGATGAGTGCATGCCGTACTTCGGCGGGTGCGGTCTAGCGGGTCGGGCGGTCCGGTGGCCGGACGCGTCCGGCGGTCCTAGCGGACGATCAGGTGGACGTTGTCGATCAGGCGGGTGGCGCCCACCTTCGCGGCCACGGCCAGCACGGCCTCGCCCTGGAAGTCGTCGGCGGCTTCGGTGAAGTCCTCCGGGTCGATCAGGGCGAGGTAGTCGAGGGCGATGCCGTCGGCGTCGGCGAGCACGGCCGAGGCCGCCTTGCGGACCGCCTCGGGGCCCTGGGCCGCGACGTCGCGGCCCGCCAGCAGGGCACGGGAGAGGGCGAGCGCCTGCTCGCGCTCGGTCTCGGAGAGGAAGCGGTTGCGGGAGGAGAGCGCCAGACCGTCCTCCTCGCGGACGGTCGGCACGCCGATCACCTCGACGTCGAAGTCCAGGTCGGCGACCATCCGCTGGACGATCGCCAGCTGCTGGGCGTCCTTCTCGCCGAAGAAGGCGAAGTCCGGGTCGGTGATGTGCAGCAGCTTGGCGACCACCGTCAGCATGCCGTCGAAGTGCCCGGGGCGGGTGGCGCCCTCGTAGCGCTCGCCCATCGAGCCCGCCGCGATCCGGACCTGCGGGGTGCCGTTGGGGTAGACCTCCTCGGGCAGCGGCGCGAACACCACGTCCGCGCCGTTCTCCTCGGCGAGCCGGACGTCGGCGGCCAGTGTGCGCGGGTAGCGGTCCAGGTCCTCGCCCTCGCCGAACTGCAGCGGGTTCACGAACACCGTCACGGCCACCCGGCCGTCGTGCCCGACCTGCTTGCGGGCGGCGCGGATCAGCGCGGCGTGGCCCTCGTGCAGTGCGCCCATGGTCATCACGACCGCGTTGTCCACCGGCTGCTCGTCCGGCCAGAAGGCGGGCTCGAAGTCGGCGATCGTGTGGGTCAGGACCGCCTTGCGGACCTTCGGGGCCTTGGAGGGCTGCTTGCCACGTGCCATCAGTGCTTCTCCTCGTTGAGTACGTCCAGCAGAGCCGCCGCCGACTCTTCCTTCAGCGATCCGGTCCGGACCGCGCGCTGCGCGGTGGCCCGGGCCATCGCGCGGTAGGCCTGCCCGATGTCCGGGGACACCGTACTGAGCTGCTCCAGGTGCCGCAGCACCGTCCCCGTGTCGCCGCGGGCGACCGGGCCGGTGAGGGCGGCGTCGCCGGAGCGCAGGCTGTTGTCCAGGGCGGCGCCGAGCAGCGGGCCGAGCAGCCGGCCGGGCTCCGCGACACCCGCCGTGCGCAGCAGTTCCAGCGCCTGCGCCACCAGGGTGACCAGGTGGTTCGCGCCGTGCGCGAGCGCCGTGTGGTAGAGCGGGCGGACCTCCTCGGGCACCCACTCCGGCTCGCCGCCCATCTCGACGACCAGCGCCTCGGCGACCGGCCGCAGCTCCGGCGGCGCGGTCACGCCGAACGGGCAGCCGGCCAGCCGGGCCAGGTCGACGGAGGTGCCGGTGAAGGTCATGGCGGGGTGCAGGGCCAGCGGCAGCGCGCCGGCCCGGGCCGCGGGCTCCAGGACGGAGCAGCCCTGCGCGCCGGAGGTGTGGACGAGGATCTGGCCCGGGCGGACGGCGCCGGTCGCGGCCAGTCCGGCGACCAGCTCGGCCAGCGCGTCGTCGGGCACGGTCAGCAGCACCAGGTCGGCGGCGGCCAGCACCTGCGGCGGGCTGACCAGCCGCACCCCCGGCAGCAGCGCCTCGGCCCGGCGCCGCGAGGCGGTGGACACCCCGGAGGCCGCCACCACCCGGTGGCCCGCCAGTTGCAGCGCGGCCCCCAGCGCGGGGCCGACCCGCCCGGCGCCGACCACCCCGACGGCCAGCCGGGCCGGACGGTTGCCGGGGTCGGACGGGTCGCCGAAGGGATCGGCGAATGCGTGGTCGGACGTGCTCACGGTTCGGCTCTCGTCCTTAGCTTCCGTTCCGGTCCTCCGCGGGTACCAGACGTACCGGGCCATTCTACGGTCGGCCGGAACCTGTGGGACGGCCCCGCCCACAGGCGTGCGCGGGGCCGGGGCCGGACCCGGACGGTCAGTCGGAGGCGCCCGCCCGGACCAGGCCGGCCTCGTAGGCGAGGACGACGGCCTGGACGCGGTCGCGGAGGCCGAGTTTGGCGAGGATGCGGCCGACGTGGGTCTTCACGGTGGCCTCGGAGAGGACCAGCTTGGCGGCGATCTCGCTGTTGGAGAGGCCCTGGGCGACCAGCAGGAAAACCTCGCGCTCACGGTCCGTCAGCGGGCTCAGGACGGTCGAGCCGGGGGTGGACTGCTGCGTGGGGAGGACCTCGGCGAAGCGGTCGATCATGCGGCGGGTGGTGGTCGGGGCGACCACCGCGTCGCCCGCGTGGACGGACCGGATCGCGGCGACCAGCTCGGGCGGCGGGACGTCCTTGAGCAGGAAGCCGCTGGCCCCGGCCTTGAGCGCGGCGAAGGCGTACTCGTCCAGGTCGAAGGTGGTGAGGATCAGGACGTGCGGGGCGTCCGGCCGCGGCGTGCCGTCCTCGGCCAGGCAGATCCGGCGGGTGGCCTGGACGCCGTCCAGCCTGGGCATCCGGACGTCCATCAGGATCACGTCCACCTCGGTCTGCTCCAGCACGGCGAGCGCCTGCTGGCCGTCGCCCGCCTCGGCGGCGATCTCGATGTCGCCCTGCGACTGGAGGACCATCCGGAAGCCCGTGCGGAGCAGTTCCTGGTCGTCGACGAGCATCACCCGGATGGTCACAGAGGCTTCCTTCGCTCTCATCGGCCGGTCGGTCCGGCCCACTTGCTCACTTGGCTGTCTTGAGGGGCATGATCGCGCGGATCCGGAAGCCGCCCCCGGGCCTGGGGCCGACGGTCAGACTGCCGCTGACCATCCCGACCCGCTCCCGCATGCCGATCAGACCATGCCCGAGTCCGTCGGTTCCGCCGGTGGTGAGCTGTTCGTCCGTGGTGCCCCGGCCGTCGTCCTCGATCAGGACCTCCAGCTCGCGCTCGCGGAAGTCCACCGCGACGTTGGCGCGGACGTCGGGCCCGCCGTGCTTGCGGACGTTGGTCAGCGCCTCCTGGACGATCCGGTACACCGTCAGCTCCACCCCGCGCGGCAGCTCCCGGGCCTCGCCGGAGGTGCGGTAGGACACCGGCAGCCCGGCGGTGCGGACCTGATCCAGCAGTTCGGGCAGCTCCTCGACCCCGGGCTGCGGCACGTACTCCTCGGCGGAGTCGGCCGTCCGCAGGACGCCGAGCAGCCGGCGCATCTCGACCAGCGCCTGCCGCCCGGTGGAGGCGATGATGGACAGCGCCTCCTTGGCCTGCTGCGGCGAGTTGTCCAGCACGTACGCGGCGCCGTCCGCCTGCACGATCATCACCGAGACGTTGTGCGCGACCACGTCGTGCAGCTCGCGGGCGATCCGGGCCCGCTCGGCGGCGACGGCCACCTTGGCCTGGGCGTCGCGCTCGCGCTCCAGCCGGGCCGCGCGGTCCTCCAGCTCGATCAGGTAGGCCCGGCGGACCCGGGTCAGCCGCCCCCAGGCCCAGCACAGCACGAACGGGGTGGACAGCAGGACGGAGTAGAACACCGCGTGCTGCCAGCTGTTCCCCGGGCCGGACCCGCTGCCCGGGTAGAACCGCAGGACCGTCAGCGGGCCCGCCACCAGCCCGGCGCCGAGCGCCAGCCGGGAGATCCAGGCCGAGCCGAAGGCGGCACCCGTGTACGCGAACACCAGGTACCCGATGCTCGACGCACCCGGGGTGACGTGCAGGGCGATCTCGGCCAGGCCGAGCCCGACGGCGACGGCGCTGGTGACGTCCGGATTGCGCCGGCGGAAGACCATCAGCAGGGTCATCAGGCCGACGACGGCCCATTCGAGGTCCGGCCCCCCGCCGACGGACTGGACGGCGGAGAGCGCGCTCAGGGAGAAGACCAGCAGCGCCCAGGCGGAGTCGACCACCATGGGGTGACGGCGGAGCCAGGCGTTGAGTCGATGCACCTCTCAAGCCTAGGCAGCCGTGGAAGCCGTCCAGGTCCACCGGGAGGGCGATCCGTCCTACTCCGCAGGGTGGAGACCGACCCTTCCCCGGTAACGTCCGTCACATGAGCTGGCAGCGGTGGCGTCCCGCCATGGAACAGGCCCTGTACGCCGACGGCGGCGGCTTCTACCGCAAGCCGGAGGGCCCGGCCGGGCACTTCCGGACCTCCGTGCACGCGTCGCCGCTGTACTCGGGGGCGGTCGCCCGCCTCCTCGGGGAGGTCGACGAGGCCCTCGGCCGGCCCGCCGAGCTGGCCCTGGTCGATCTCGGCGCCGGGCGCGGCGAGCTGCTGGCGGGCGTGCTGCGCGCCGTGGGGCCGGAACTGGCCGGACGGCTGCGCCCGTACGCGGTCGAGCTGGCGGACCGGCCGGACGGCCTGCCCGCCGCCGTGCGGTGGACGGACCGGATGCCGCAGGGGGTCTCGGGCCTGCTGTTCGCCAACGAGTGGCTGGACAACGTGCCGCTGGACGTCGCCGAGGTGGACGAGGACGGGGTGCTCCGCTACGTCGAGGTCGCCGCGGACGGCGAGGAGCGGCCGGGCGAGCCGGTGTCCGGGGCCGACGCCGAGTGGGCCGCCCGGTGGTGGCCGGCCGGCGAACCGGGTGCGCGGGTCGAGCTGGGCGCCCCCCGGGACGCCGCCTGGGCGGCGGCCGTCGGCGGGCTCGACCGCGGGCTGGCGGTGGCGGTGGACTACGCGCACGCCCGGCCCGACCGCCCGCTGTTCGGCTCGCTGACCGGCTTCCGGGCCGGGCGCGAGGTGCGGCCCGTCCCTGACGGGACCTGCGACGTGACCGCGCACGTGGCCCTCGACGCGGTGGCCGTGCCCGCTCTGCACAGTCTGTGGACAACGCAGCGCGAGGCCCTGCGCGCGCTCGGCGTGAGCGGCGCACGCCCCCCGCTCGCACTGGCCTCCAGCGACCCGGCGGCGTACCTGCGCGCGCTCGGCGGCGCCGGCGAGGCCGCCGAGCTGACCGAGCCGTCCGGGCTCGGCGGTTTCGGGTGGCTGGCGCAGACCGTCCGGATGTCGGTACCGCAGGCCCTGCAAGGGGTGCCGGGATGGCAGACTCTGACCCCATGAGGGAGACCACGGTCGGCATCGGCGCGGGTGCAGAGAACTTCCAGGGAGAGCTGGGCACCACCGACATGGTGCTCAACATCGGCCCGCAGCACCCGTCCACCCACGGCGTGCTGCGGCTGAAGCTGGTGCTGGACGGCGAGCGGATCGTCGCCGCCGAGCCGGTGATCGGCTACATGCACCGGGGCGCGGAGAAGCTCTTCGAGGCCCGGGACTACCGGCAGATCATCATGCTGGCGAACCGGCACGACTGGCTGTCGGCCTTCTCCAACGAGCTGGGCGTGGTGCTCGCGGTCGAGCGGATGCTCGGCATGGAGGTGCCCGAGCGCGCGGTCTGGATCCGCACCATGCTCGCCGAGCTGAACCGGGTGCTCAACCACCTGATGTTCCTCGGCTCGTACCCGCTGGAGCTGGGCGGGATCACCCCGGTCTTCCACGCCTTCCACGGCCGCGAGGAGCTCCAGCACGTGCTGGAGGAGGCCTCCGGCGGCCGGATGCACTACATGTTCAACCGGGTCGGCGGCCTCAAGGAGGACATCCCGGCGGGGTGGCTCGGCCGGGTGCGGGCCGCCGTCGCGACCGTCCGGGCGCAGCTGCCGGTCTTCGAGGACCTGGTCCTCGGCAACGAGATCTTCCGGGGCCGGACCGCCGGGGTCGGCGTGCTCTCCCGGGAGCAGGTGCACGCGTACGGCGTCAGCGGCCCGATCGCCCGCGCCAGCGGCGTCGACTTCGACCTGCGGCGGGACGAGCCGTACCTCGCGTACGGCGAGCTGCAGGACGTCCTCACCGTGGTGACCCGCGAGGAGGGCGACTGCCTGGCCCGGTTCGAGTGCCTGATCGAGCAGACCGCCAACTCGCTGGACCTCGCCGACGCGTGCCTCGACCGCCTGGCCGGGCTGCCGCAGGGCCCGGTCAACCTGCGGCTGCCGAAGGTGCTCAAGGCCCCCGAGGGCACCACGTACGCCTGGACCGAGAACCCGCTCGGGATCAACGGGTACTACCTGGTCTCGCGCGGCGAGAAGACGCCCTGGCGGCTCAAGCTGCGGTCGGCCTCCTACAACAACATCCAGGCCCTCACCGAACTGCTGCCCGGGACGCTGATCGCGGACATGGTGGCGATCCTCGGCTCGATGTTCTTCGTCGTCGGCGACATCGACAAGTAACGGCGAACCCACAGGGGCGCGGGGAACTGCGCGACCAGGGCACGACGAAGGTGCACGGTTGATCGCGCAGTTCCCCGCGCCCCTTGAGGTTCGCCCTTACTGTCGGGAGCCCTAACTCTTGGGATCCGCCGGGTGCGGAGCGAGGTTCCGGTCTGCGCCGGAGGCGATCCGCTGCTCGCAGAGGCCAGCGAGGACGGCGTAGCCCTCCGGCCCCATCAGTTCGGTGAGCTCCGGGCGGTAGCTGACGTAGACCGGGTCGGGGCCGTTGTGGGCCTCGGGGCTGCCGGTGCACCACCAGTGCAGGTCGTGGCCGCCCGGCCCCCAGCCGCGGCGGTCGTACTCGCCGATGGTGACCTGGAGGTAGCGGGTGTCGTCCGGGCGGTCGATCCAGTCGTACGTGCGGCGGACCGGCAGCTGCCAGCAGACGTCCGGCTTGGTCTCCAGCGGCTCCTTGCCCTCCTTGAGGGCCAGGGTGTGCAGGGCGCAGCCCTCGCCGCCGGCGAAGCCGGGGCGGTTGAGGAAGATGCACGCGCCGTCGACCCGGCGGGTCTGGCGGTCGCCGTCCTCGTCGAACATCGTGATGCCGCCGTCGATCCTGATCCGGCCCTTGGCGTCGGTGCCGTGCTCGAAGAGCTGCCAGTTCTCCGGCGTGAGGCGGGCCGCGTGCCCGGCCACCCGCTGCTCGTCGTCCTCGTCGGAGTAGTGCGCACCGAGGGTGCAGCAGCCGTCCGACTCGCCCCGGCCGGGACGGATGCCGTGGCAGCCCTTGCCGAAGATGCAGCTCCACCGGGAGGTCAGCCAGGTCAGGTCGCAGCGGAAGACCTGCTCCTCGTCGGTGGGGTCGGCGAACTCCACCCAGGCGCGGGCGAAGTCGAGCGGGACCTCGTACATCTTGGGCATCGCGAGGTCGATGGTCGTGCCGGTGCTCTTGGGGGCCTTGGGCGCCTTCGTGCCCTTGGGGCCCTTGTCGCTCTTGGGGGTTTTGGGGCTTTTGGTCTTCTTGGGGGTCTCTGCTGCCACCTGGCAAGGGTAGGGCCTCCGAACGGCCGGGCGGCCGCTCCCGGCCTGGCAGGTCGTGAAGTTGGCGTGAGAAACCCACACAGGGCCTGCGGGGGGCCGGGATCCGGGGCCTAGGATGGCGGCCGCCGGGTGCGTACCGCGTGGTCGGTGGCCGTACGAGACGGGGGAGTGTGCGCGATGGCTACGAGTACGGGTGGCGGATTCACGCTCAAGCCGGGGGTGATCCACGGTGAGGGGCGGGAGTTCGAGAGCATCTCGAACGACTTCGCGCGGGCCGCGCAGACGCTGGAGCAGGGGCTGTCCGGGCTCGGGACGCCCTGGGGCGCGGACAAGCCGGGCTCCGGCTTCGGCAGCGCGTACGGCGAGGCCCAGCCCGAGCTGCTGGGCGGGCTGAACGCCCTCGCCGACAAGCTGGGCGGGATCGGCACCGGCCTGCACACCATGGCCGACCAGGCGAGCGGTACCGAGGACGAGGTCGCGGCCGGCTTCTCCTCGGGCGGAACCGGTGGAGGTCCGGCGGCGGTCTGAACGAACGAGGGGGCCTCATCGACCCGCGCCGTACCTGCGGCGCGGTGCAGTGCGTTCGATCCCGCAGAACCCGAAGGGGGGACCACGTGTCCCGGAATTTGCCCGAGGAACTGGTCCCGGTGCTGGCGAAGCTCGGCCATCCGTGGCCGCAGGCCGACGAGGACGGGCTGCGCCGAGCCGCCGGTCTCTGGCGCGACTTCGGCGGCGCGGCCGAGGAGCTGGGCAAGCGCGGCTCGGACTCCGCGCAGCGGGTGACCGGGGAGAACTCCGGCGGCTCGGTGGACGCCTTCGCCGACCACTGGCGCGCCTACTCCGGCGGCGGCCGGGGGTACCTGGACGACGCGCAGGGCGCGGCCGACCTGGTCGCCAAGGCCTTCGACGGCGCCGCCACCGCCACCGACCACTGCAAGGCCGAGATCATCTCGGTGCTCACCGAGGTGGCCGAAGCGCTCAAGACGGCCCAGGCCGTCGAGGACAAGGCGAAGAGCGCGCTGGGCGGCGGCGTCCTGGGCAGCATCGCCAAGGTGGTCACCACCGCGGTGGTCGGCGGCGGCGAGCTGATCGGGCTGGAAGCGGCGAAGCTGCGGGTCGGTGCGCTGCTGGACGAGCTCGGGCACGAGATGGAGCAGGCGCTCCGGACGGCGCTCAAGGAGCCGGCCATCACGGCCCTGGAGCGGATGGCGCCGGCCGGCGCCCAGGGCAAGTCGGCCCGGTCCGACCTGCGTGACCTGAGCGGGAGCGGGCAGCTGACCGGAGCGCTGGGCGGCGCCGCCGCGGGCGGAGCCGCCGTCGCGGGGGTGCGGATGGTCTCCGCCAAGCTCGGTCCGGACGGCCGGGTGCTGACGGACGCCTCGGGCAACCCCGTCCTGGTCGACCAGAACGGAAAGACCGTCACCGGGGTGGACGGGGTCACCATCGAGCGGGACCAGCACGGGCGGCCGATCATCGGCCCCGACGGCTCGGTCTCGGTGGTCGGCGCGGACGGCATGCCCGTGGTCGGCCTGGCGCTCGACGCGAGCGGCAAGCCGCTCACCGACGCCACCGGCCAGCCCGTCCTGGTCGGTGCCGACGGCACGGTCGGCGGCAGTGACGTGATGCTGGCCCTCGGCCCGGACGGCAAGCCCGTCACCGACGCCCACGGCCGTCCGGAGCTGATGGGCCAGGACGGCCGGCCCGTGCCGCAGCCGGACCCGCCCGTCCGGCTCGGTCCGGACGGCAAGCCGCTGCCCGTCCTCACCACGCTCAACTCGGTCGACCACAGCCTGCTCGATCCCAGCACCCTCGATGCCGGCGCTCCCGGGGCCGGCCCGCTCGGCTCCTCGCCGTCGACCCTGGACCCGGCCGGGCCGCAGGGCCCGCTCGGCCTGCGGCCGTTCGGCGGCGGGTCGGGGATCCTCACGGCGCCGGGGAGCAACACGCCCCTCGGTGCGGGCCTCGGTACGTCGTCGTCCGGTTCGTTCGGTGGCGGCCAGTCCTACCAGCCGCCGCAGCCCGTGGGCGGCGGCTTCCACCGGGTGCCGGAACCTGTCCAGTCCTCCGGGTCGTTCGGCGGCGGCTACGACAGCGGCCCGGTGACGGACCCGACCGGCCCGGTGCCGCTCGGCCCGGTCTCGGTCCGGACGGACTCCGTCGTGGTCGCGCCGCCGTCCGCACCTGTCTCCGCCGACCCGGTCGGCTGGGGCGGCTCCGGGGGCCCGAGCGGTCCCGGCGACGCCGGTGACGGCGGCGGCCTCGGACGGACCCTCGACTCGCCGGTCTCCGGCGTTCAGCTCGGCGGTGTGCAGGTCGGCGGCGCCCCGGCGCAGGCCGCCCCGGTCGGGCCGGTGCCGGTGCCGGGCGGTGTCCCCGGTGGCGGCCCGGTGGCCGGGAGCGGCCCGGTCGGCGGCCCGGTCGGCGCCCCGACGGGTGGTCCGGCCGGTGGCGGCGCGGCCGGCCCGGTCGTTCCCGGCGGTCCGGCCGGCCCGGTCGGTGCGGCCGGACAGTCCGCCCCGCAGCCGGGTGCCCCCGGCCTGCCGGGCGCGCCCGGGGTGGCCGGGCAGGTCGGTGTGGTCGGCGGGCCCGGTGCCGGGATCCCCGTCCAGGACGCCAGGCCGGTCGGCACCCCGCGTACGCCCGCCGCCGGCCCGGCCGGCGCGGTGCCGTTCCGGTCGTACGCCGACACCGGCCCCGGACTCCAGCGGCGTCCGGACCTGCCCGGCTACGGCGAGGGCCAGGCCCCCGCCTGGACGGCTCCGGTCCAGCCCGGGCAGGTCGCGGCCGCGTACCTGGTCGCGCAGTCGTACCGGAGCCCCGGGCCGGTGCCGCAGGCCGAACGGGTACTCGTCCGGACCGGCGCGGACAGCCGGCCGTACGGCCACCCCGGCGGACTGGGCCCGGTCGACCCGGCGCACCAGGGCGAGCTGGAGAGCCGCCTGCCGCGCAGGCAGGACCACGGCTTCCTCCGGCACCCCGACCCGTACCTGGGCGACTGGCCCGAGGCGCTGAACGGCGGCGGCCACCGCGAGCCCGGACGGTCCAACAACTGCCTCGACATCGCACTCTCCGGCCTGGACACCTACGCCGGACGCCCCGTCTGCTCGGCCCCCAGGCTGCCCGACGGCCCGGCCGGCGAGCGCGGCGGACGGGACCGCGCCGAGCGCGAACTCGGCACCCGCTTCAGCGACCTGGGGTCGGGGGACGGCGCGCTCGGGCTGCTGGCCCAGGTGCTGCTGCAGGCCGGCCCCGGCGCGCAGGCGGTGCTGCTCACGCTGGACGAGTACGGCCGCTCGCACACCTGGAACGCCGTCGTGCACGGAACGGACGTGACCTTCCTCGACCACCAGGCGGGCCGCCGCTCCGGTGCCCCGCTGCACAGCGCGGACCACGGGCTGTGGGCCATCGCGGTGGACGCCGAGTCCCGCCCGCTCGACCTGACGGACGTCCAGCCGTCCGTGCCGGTCACGGTCCCGGTTGAGCCGGAGCCCGAGCCGGAGCCGGAGACCGCCCCGGCGGACCAGGCCCCGGCGCCGCCGCGCTCCCGTCTCACCATCCACCGGGCCCCCGCGGCCGACAGCACCAGGAGCAAGCGCCGATGACCACCCGCGACCAGGCGATCGACGCCGCCCACCGCTGGATCAACGGCGATCTGCCGCAGGAGAGTTCACGGGCCGTCCGGTCGCACGAGTTCGACCTCGGCTGGGTGCTCTGGCCGGAGCCGGCGCCCGTCCAGGTGGACCCGCTGACCGGCGGCCGGCGCGCGCCGGAGGAGATCGGCGCGGCCTGCGCGGTGGTCGACCGGGTGACTGGTGAGCTGACCGTCTGGCCCTCCTACCCCGTCGCCGAGATCGTCCGGCTCTACCGGGACAAGCTCGGCGCCGGCAGCTACGACCCGGCCCTGCCGCCCGCCACCGGCCCGGGCCTGCGCGCGGAACTGACCTACCGTGACGGGCCCGGCGAGGAGCAGACGCTGGTCGTGCGCTCGGCCACCGGCCGGCCGCACCCCGTGCTGCGGGCCTGGCGGCAGCTCCAGCAGCAGGGCGTCCGGCCGGAGGACCTGCTCGCCGTCCACACCGACCTGCGGCTCGGCATGCTGCCGGGCGGCTATGCGCGGGAGAGCGTCGGCAACGAGCTCCCGGCCACCCGGATCACCCACGAGATCCTCTACGGACCGCACTTCGACCAGCGCGCGGCGGCGGTGCGGGCGCTCCCCCAGGAGGGTGGCGCGGCTGCGGCCAGGCCCAACCGGGTCCCCTTCCCGGTCGCGGTGCCGCCCGCCCAGCCCGAGGCCGAGCAGGCACTCGCCGCGCGGCTGGCGGCGCAGTTCGGCCCGGAGGGCGTACGCCGCTTCGACCCCGCCGACACCCAGGCCGCCGACCTGCCCGAGGCGGTGGCCCGGCCGCTGCTCCAGGTCGGCCTGCCCGTCCGGGTCGAGGGGTTCTTCACCCTGTACCACCCGGTCTCCGACGGCGTCCTGGACGGCAGCAGAACCGCCACCCCACTGCCGGACGTGGTCTCCCGCCTGGCCGAGTTCGACGCCCCCTGGCAGGCCACCGCGCAGGCCCGGCAGCAGCTGCTGGGCCAGTACGTGATCGGCGGGGACGGCTGGGCGCTGCTCACCGTCGACGCCGCCCGGGGCCGGGTCCGCGCGATCGACCCGCACGACGCCACCGCCCGCTACTGCAACGCCGACCTGACCGCCTTCACCCGCTGTCTCGCCCTCTTCGCCGACCGCCTCCCGCGCCTGCGGGACCTCCACCCGTACGCGGCCGGCCCGGCCGTGGCCGAACTCCAGTGGGCCCTGGCCGGGCTGGACCGTACGGTCTTCGGCGACCCGGAGAACTGGTGGGCCGTGATCGTCGAGCAGCTCTGGCACGGGCTCCTCTAGCCGGAGTGGCCGACGGGGGGCGCGGTGCGGCGCGGCGCCGTACCTTCCGTTTCGCGCAGTTCTCCCCCAGCCTTCGGCCGGGTGGTACCCCCACGCGCCCCTCGGGTGGTTGCCCGTACGCGTCCGGTGAACCCTCGGGGGCGCGGGGAACTGCGCGGCCAGGCCACTACGGAGGTGGGCGGTTGCGCGCGCCCCCGGGTGGTTGCCGTGAGCCCCTGCACGGGCCGAGCGCCGGGCGTCCGGCACAATCGTGGGCGGGTGCGGCCGATGCCGTGCCGTGGATCGCGAGGGTGTGGTGGGCGTGAGGCTGGCCGGTGAGTACGGGATGCCGCCGGAGTGGACCCTTGGCCGGGTCTTCACCGAGTGGCAGTGGGAACCGGTGGTGGCCGTCCTGGCGGCGCTCGCCCTGGCGGGCTACCTGCTCGGGGTGGCGCGGCTGCGGCGGGCCGGTGAGCCGTGGGCGGGCGGGCGGACCTTCGCCTTCGTGTCCGGCGTCGCGCTCTGGGTGTTCACCACCTGCTCCGGGATCGGGGTCTACGAGCGGGTGCTGTTCACCGACCGGGCCGTGCAGGCGGTGGTGCTGCTGATGGTGGTGCCGCTGCTGCTGGCGATGGGCGCGCCGGTCACCGCACTGGTGGAGGGCTTCGCCGGGCGGCACCGCGACCGCGTCCTGGCGGCGCTGCGCGGGCGGGTCTCCAAGGTGCTGATGTTCCCGCTGGTGTCG
This sequence comes from Kitasatospora kazusensis, assembly GCF_039529945.1. Taxonomy (NCBI): domain Bacteria; kingdom Bacillati; phylum Actinomycetota; class Actinomycetes; order Kitasatosporales; family Streptomycetaceae; genus Kitasatospora; species Kitasatospora kazusensis. The sequence goes on from NZ_BAAANT010000001.1 coordinate 62,546, forward strand.
ACGGTGCTGCTGGTGGTGCCGCCGTGGCTGCTGTACTTCACCGACTGGTACCGGCTCTCGCTCACCACCGACTTCTACAACGTGCTGTTCCACGTGGCGTTCGTGGCGTTCGGGCTGGCGTACTTCTGGCCGAGGCTCCAGATCGACCCGGTGGGCCGGCACTACCACCCGATGATCGGGGTGGTGATCACCGTCACCGAGGTGATCTTCGACGCGGCGCTCGGGTTCATCCTGGTCTTCGGCTCGCACCTGCTGGTGCCGGACTACTGGGCCGCGCTCGCCCGCCCCTGGGGCATGTCCGCCCAGCAGGACCAGTCCTGGGGCGGTGCCGTCCTCTGGGGGCTCGGGGACATCGCAGGGCTCCCGTTCATGGTCGCGCTGATCGTCCGGGTGATCCGCGAGGAGCGGGTCCGGACGGTGCAGGTGGACCGGGAGCTGGACGCGCAGGAGGCGGCCGAGGCCGAGGCGGCGGAGGCGAGGACGGCGGTCGAGACGGGCCCGGCCGAGGCGTCCGAGGAGCAGGACCGCCCGTGGTGGGAGACCGATCCCCGGTTCGCGGGCCGCTACGGCAAGTAGCGGCCCGCGCCCGCCCGGCCTCAGTTGACGCAGGGAATGCCGCCCGCCTTCACGGCCGGGCCCTGCATCGGCAGCGCGCTCTCCGGCTCGTCGGAGCCGTCGGAGCCCGGCGTGCTGCCGGCGCCGGTGGCCGGCGGACCGGCGTAGCTGGAGCCGAGGACCACCACGACGTGCCCGGCGGGCGCGCTGTCGGAGGCCGTCGCGGCCACGCCGTACCGGGCGGCGACCTGCTCGGCGGCGGCCCGGGCGCCGCTGCCGTAGCCGACGGTGGTGCTCTTCGGATGGCTGCCGGACGTCCCGATCCGGCCCTCGGTGAGGCCCAGGGCGACCAGCGCCCGGGACTCCGCCCCGGCGGCGTGGCCGACCGAGGAGGCGTTGAACACGTCGACCGTGCCGGTGAGCCGCTCGCCGCCCGGCGCGGCGGTCGCCGCCGGGGCCGTCGCCGCCGGGGTCTCGGCCGCGGTGGCCGCGGTGGCCGCAGTGGCCGCGGGTGGCGGCGGCGCCGGGTCGTGCCCGGTGAGCTGCTGCACGATCCGCTTGATCAGCGCCGGGTCGACCGTGTTGACGGCCTCGCCGCCGACGGTCTTGAAGCCGGAGATCGGCAGCGTGTTGAACTCGACGTTGCCGCCCGTCAGGTTGGGCGCCTGCTGGGCGAAGTCCAGGATGTTCCAGGAGCTGTCCAGCACCACGTCCTTCTTGACCACGTCGAACAGCGACTGCATCCGGCCCAGGTCGCCGAAGACGCCGTCCTGCTTGAGCTTGTACTCGACCGAGGAGATGAAGGCCTGCTGCCGGTGCGTCCGGTCCAGGTCGCCGCCCGGCAGGTTGTGCCGCTGCCGGACGAAGGAGAGCGCGTCCGAGGCGTTCAGCGAGCTGATCCCGGCGGGCAGCCTGAGCCCGGTGCCGCCGCCCTCGCGGGTGGCCGTCCGGGAGACGATCGGGTCGCTGACCGCGTTGTTCAGACAGACCTGGATCGGCTCCAGCGCCTTGGCGATGTCGTAGAAGCCGATCAGGTTCACCTCGGCGAAGTGGTCGATCGGGATGCCGAGGAACTGCTGAACGGTGGCCAGCGTGGACTTGCGGCCCGCCTCCCGGCTCTGCCGTTCCAGCTCGGCGTGCGAGAGCTTCTTGCCGCCGAGCTTCTGCTCGGCCGCGTACTTGGCGATCTCGTACGCCTCCTTGATCTTGTGCATCCTCCCGTCGGCGCCGACGGTCTGCACGTAGTCGTCGCGCGGGATGGAGAGCGCGGTGACCTTGCCGCCGTTCGCCGGGATGTGCATCACCATCAGGGTGTTGGTGTTGTAGCCGCCGATGTTGCTGCTGCTGCCCGCGTGCAGGTCCTCCGAGACCACGTTGTCCGGCAGCGGGTTGCCGTCCATGTCGAACCGGCTGTCCAGGCCGATCAGCAGCAGGTTGACCGAGTTGTCCAGGTGCGGCGGCGCGCCCTTGCGGATCGCCTCCACCGCCTGCGAGGTGGACAGGCCGTCGGTCAGCGAGTGGTAGGCGTACCAGGTGAAGCCGCTGGTGCCGAGCACCGCGAGCGAGGCCGTACAGGCGGCCACCCGCCCGGCGGCGACCAGCGGGGAGACCCGGCCCCGGCCCCGGCCGCTCTGCTGCTCAGCCATGATGGTGCCCCCGGCCGCGCCCGATCCGCACCAGCACCACGGCCAGCGCGGCGCCGAGCGCCACGACCATCACCGGGAAGCCGGTGATCGTCCAGCGGGCCGCGCCGGTCGCGACGCTCCTGGCGTCCCGGTACTTCCCCGCGTTCGCGAGCAGTTCGGCGACGGCGGTCGCGGCCAGCACCACGGGCGGCCCGGCCGGTACCACCCACCACCAGCCGGCCCGCCCGACCAGGGCGGCGGCACCGGCGCAGCCGAGGACGGCGCAGACCGCGAAGAGCAGCCCGACCCCCGGGCCGAAGGCCTCGTCGACCCCGGCCCCGAGCAGCGGCAGCCCGATCAGCAGCACGGTGGCCGGCCATCCCCGGCCCCGGGCGGCGCCCGCCCCGGGCGGCCGTCTGCCGCGCGACCGGCGCGCGGGGCGGTCCGCCTCGTCCCGGGAGCGGTCGTGCGCGCCCCGGGACGGTGGGGGCACCTGCTCCGTCAGCCCGCGATCCCGGTCTCCGACGGCCACGCCCGCCGACTGCTCTGCCATGCGTCTCACCCTTGTCCGGTCGTCCTGTCCGGTCCTCCGCAGGGCGCCGCCCGGGCCGCTTCGGCCCGGCCGCCGGGACCGGGAGTACGCCCGTCCCCGTGCCGGGCGTCCCACGACCCACCGTCGGTGACGGCGGCCCCGTTGATTAACGACCCCGCAGACGGTTGGTATCAGGGCAGGTCGATCCGCCCGGTTCCGCGCGACCCCGGCTCGCCGGGGTGGACCCCGGACGGCCGTCCCGGACGAGGGGACGGCCGTGGGTCCGTCGTCGAATCCCCGTCCGGCGGCGGTGAGGACGTTCGAGCGGCCGTGCGGCGGCCTGCTCCTCGTCCGGGAAGGCCGTCCGGGTGCTGACAGTGCCGACGGTGCTGATGGGGTCAGGCGCCGAGGAAGGACTCCAGGGCGGTCGCGAAGGCCACCGGGATCTCGTACATCGGGTAGTGGCCGGAGTTCGGCAGGACCTCCAGCTCGGCCTCCGGGTAGTGGGCGAGCCAGCTGCCGCGCATCGCCTCGGCGGTGAGCGCGAGGTCGTGCTCGCCGACGAAGACCTTGACCGGGAGACGGGAGCCCGCGATCTTCGCGGCGAAGTCGAGGGTGCTCCAGTCGTCCAGGTAGGCGGCGACGGCCTCCGGGCGGGAGCCGTCGACCGACCGGGCGGTCATCCGGTCCAGCCAGACGGCGTTCGCCCGGTTGCCGGTCACCAGGTCCAGGATGGCGCGGCGGTTGGCCGGCCGCTCCGCGGCACCGTGGAAGAGGTCGTACGCGTCCCCCTCCAGCGGGTACGCGGAGGCGGGCACGGGCGCGATGCCGACGAGCTTGCGCACCCGGTGCGGGGCGGCGGCGAGGACGTGCTGCGCCGCCTTGCCGCCCATGGAGTGCCCGACCAGCGAGAAGGTCTCCCAGCCGAGCCGGTCGGCGAGCTCCAGGACGTCCCCGGTGATCTCGGCGAGGGTGAAGTCGCCCGGGACGTCGGCCCGTTCGCCGTAACCCCGGTAGTCGAGGAAGGCGTAGCCGAAGGCGCTGCCGTCCAGGTAGTCGAGGAACGGGCCCCAGCCCGAGCTGGTGCCGAACCAGTCGTGCAGCACGACGACCTTGTGCGCGCCGGTGCCGACGGTGCGATGGCTGATCATGGGTGACTCCCGATGAAGGTGTGTGGTGTGGACTTCAGCCTGCCCCGGCGGCGCGTGCGGCGAACCGGTCCGCCGGGGTGCGGGTGGGCCGGAAGGGGAAGGAAAGTGACGGAGGGTCAGCAGATTCCGCCGGGGCCGCTGCCCACACGGCTCCGCGCAACCGGGCAGGCGGGCGGGCCGGATCGCGTAGCGTGGAGAGTTATGCGACTCGGTGTGCTCGACGTAGGCTCCAACACCGTCCACTTCCTCGTGGTGGACGCCCACCCCGGTGCGGCCCCGCTGCCCGCGTACTCCCACAAGGCGGAGCTGCGGCTGGCGGAGCTGCTCGACGCCGACGGCGCGATCACCGAGGCCGGGGTCGACAAGCTGGTCGGCATGGTGGCGTCCTCGATAAGGGTCGCCGAGGACAAGGGCGTCGTCGACCTGCTCCCGTTCGCGACCTCGGCCGTCCGGGAGGCCGCCAACGGCGAGGCGGTGCTGCGCAAGGTGGCCGACGAGACCGGCGTGGAACTGCGGGTGCTCTCCGGGCAGGACGAGGCCCGGCTGACCTTCCTCGCGGTCCGGCGCTGGTTCGGCTGGTCCTCCGGACGGCTGTTCAACCTCGACATCGGCGGCGGCTCGCTGGAGATCGCCTGCGGCATCGACGAGCAGCCCGACGTCGCCTGCTCCCTGCCGCTCGGCGCCGGCCGGCTCACCGCCCGGCTGCCCGGTGACATCGCCGACCCCGACGACGTCCGCGAGCTGCGGCGGCACATCCGCGCGGAGATCGCCCAGGCGGCCGGTGAGTTCGCCCGGCTCGGCCCGCCCGACCACGCGGTCGCCACCTCCAAGACCTTCAAACAACTGGCCAGGATGACCGGCGCGGCCGGAGCGGACGCCGGACCGCTGACGGCCCGGCGCCTCAGCCGGGCCGGCCTCTCCGCGTGGGTGCCCCGGCTGGCCGCGATGACCGTCGCCGAGCGGGCCCGGATCCCCGGCGTCTCCGAGGGCCGGGCGAGACAGCTGCTGGCCGGGGCGCTGGTCGCGGACGCCGCGATGGACATCTTCCGGCTGGAAGAACTCGACATCTGCCCCTGGGCGCTGCGCGAGGGCATCATCCTGCGCCGCCTCGACGCCCTCGACGGCCACGGCGAACGCCGGCCCGCGCTGGTGGGATGAGAGCTCCGCTCGGTTCACCAGGCGCTCAGGGTTACCCCAAGGGGCGCGGGGAACTGCGCGAAATCGGGAGTGACGGTGGGGTGCCTTCCGCGTTCGCGCAGTTCCTCGCGCCCCTGGATAGTGCAACCTCGGGTGAGCTGCGCAGCTGCAACCTCGGGTGGGCGGTGCGGCTGCGAGGCGCGGTCCCATTCCGTGGTGCGGGCGCCTACGCTGTTTCCCGTGGCGGAACCAGCGGACGAGGACGGATCGCAGGCGGGCCGTGCTGCCGGGAGCGGTGCCGGGCGGCCGCGGGCGGCCGGAACGCGGCGGGCCCGGGCGGGTGCCGCGGCCAAGCAGGCCACCGGCCGTACGGCGAATGCGGCCAAGGCAGCGAAAGCGGCGAAAGCGGTCAAGGCGGTCAAGGCGGTCAAGGCTGTGCGGGCCCCGAAGGCAGCCAAGGCCGCCAAGGGAGCCAAGGCAGCCAAGGCCGCCCCGCTGCTGCGCACCACCGACCGCCTGGTGCTGCCCCCGCATCCCGAGCTGTACGTTCCGGACACCAAGGTGCTGCTCTCCACCGCGTCGGTCTACCCCGAGAGCACCGCCACCGCCTTCGAGCTCGCCGCCGCGCTGGGGTACGACGGTGTCGAGGTGATGGTCTGGAACGACCCGATCAGCCAGGACATCGAGGCGCTGCGCCGGCTCTCCGACGCCCACCGGATGCCGATCCACGCCGTGCACGCGCCCTGCCTGCTGATCACCCAGCGGGTGTGGACCACCGATCCGTGGACCAAGCTCGTCCGGGCCCGGGCCGCCGCCGAGAAGCTCGGCGCGGACACCGTGGTCGTCCACCCGCCGTTCCGCTGGCAGCGGCAGTACGCCCGGGACTTCGTGGAGGGGATCGGCCGGATGGCGCAGGAGACGGACGTCCGCTTCGCCGTGGAGAACATGTACCCCTGGCGCTACCGGGACCGCGAGGTGCTCGCGTACGCCCCCGGCTGGGACGTCACGGACGAGGAGTACCGGCACTTCACCATCGATCTCTCGCACGCCTCCACCTCGCGGATCGACGCGTTCGAGATGGCCGACCGGATGGGGGAGCGGCTGGCGCACATCCACCTCGCGGACGGCACCGGCTCCGGCAAGGACGAGCACCTCATCCCCGGGCGCGGTGACCAGCCCTGCGCGAAGCTGCTGGAACGCCTGGCCCGTACGGGTTTCGGCGGTCACGTGGTGCTGGAGGTCAACACCCGGCGCTCGGTCTCCCCCGCCGAACGCGAGGCCGATCTGGCCGAGGCGCTGGCCTTCACCCGCCTCCATCTGGCCACGCCTGCCCGCGTACGATGATCGCGAAACCCAGGGGGAGAAGAGAAATGACGGACCTTCAGCGCGCGCACGCCCAGTCCTTCGGCGCGGTGGCCGCGGAGTACGACGCGGCCCGGCCCTCCTACCCCGACCGGCTCTTCGACGAGATCGAGCGGCTGGCCGGGCGCCCGCTGAAGGGTGCCGACGTGCTGGACGTCGGCGCCGGGACGGGCATCGCCACCCGCCTGCTGGCCGGCCGTGGGGCCCGGGTCACCGCCGTCGAGCCGAGCCCCGGCATGGCCGCCCAGCTGCACGCCGTGAGCCCCGGCATCCCGCTGGTCAAGGGCAGCGGCGACGACCTGCCGTTCCACGACGCCACCGCCGACCTGATCACCTACGCCCAGGCCTTCCACTGGACGGACCAGCGGCGCTCGATCCCCGAGGCGATGCGCGTCCTGCGCCCCGGCGGCTCGCTCGCGCTCTGGTGGAACGTCAAGGACCGCGAGACCGCCTGGGTGGCCGCCCAGGAGGACCGGTTCGCCGCCGCGCTGCCCTCGTACCACTACTACGGCGCCGCCAACGCGATCGTCGACGAGCTGAGCCCGTACGGGCTGGCACTGGGGACCGCCACGCTCCGCTGGGAGCGTACGGTCACGGTGGAGAGCGCGATCACCGACCTGCGCTCCAAGTCGTACTTCGCCGTGGTGCCGGCCGAGCAGCGCGAGCGGGTGCTGGCGGACGAGCGGGCGGCCCTGCTCGCCGAGTTCCCGGACGGGCGGCTCGTCGAGCCGTACCGCCTGGAGCTGACCGTGGCGACCACCGTCCGGCCGGTCCGGCCGGTCTGACCGGATGGCGGACGTTCTGTCCGTCCGCTGGACCCAGGGCGTAGGCTCGACAGCCTCAGCGGCCCTGCACCTTCCACCACCGCAGGCGGCCGCGAACAGCCTCCGAAGGAGTGGAGCACAGTGCCCGAGCTGAAGTCCCGTACGGTCACCCACGGTCGCAACATGGCAGGCGCCCGGGCGCTTCTGAGGGCGGCCGGCGTAGCCCGCGAGGACTTCGGCAAGCCGATCATCGCGGTGGCCAACTCCTTCACCGAGTTCGTGCCGGGCCACACCCACCTCCAGCCGGTCGGCCGGATCGTCTCCGAGGCGATCCAGGCCGCGGGCGGCATCCCGCGCGAGTTCAACACCATCGCGGTGGACGACGGCATCGCGATGGGCCACGCCGGGATGCTGTACTCGCTGCCCTCGCGCGACCTGATCGCCGACTCGGTCGAGTACATGGTGAACGCGCACTGCGCGGACGCGCTGGTCTGCATCTCCAACTGCGACAAGATCACGCCCGGCATGCTGATGGCCGCGCTGCGGCTCAACATCCCGGTGGTCTTCGTCTCCGGCGGCCCGATGGAGGCCGGCCAGGCCGTGCTGAAGGACGGCACCGTCCGCAAGCTCGACCTGATCAACGCGATCTCCGACGCCGTGAACGAGAACGTCTCGGACGAGGACATCGCGATCATCGAGGAGAACGCCTGCCCGACCTGCGGGTCGTGCTCCGGCATGTTCACCGCGAACTCGATGAACTGCCTGGCCGAGGCGATCGGCCTGGCCCTCCCCGGCAACGGCTCGGTGCTCGCCACCCACACCGCCCGCAAGGAGCTGTACCAGGCGGCCGGCCGGAACATCGTCGAGATCACCGAGCGCCACTACCACCAGGACGACTACTCCGTCCTGCCGCGCAACATCGCCACCCGCGCCGCGTTCGAGAACGCCATGGCGCTGGACATCGCGATGGGCGGCTCGACCAACACCATCCTGCACCTGCTGGCCGCCGCCCAGGAGGCCGAGCTCGACTTCGACATGCGGGCCATCGACGCGATCTCGCGCCGTGTCCCGTGCCTGTCCAAGGTCGCGCCGAACGGCAAGTACTACATGGAGGACGTCCACCGGGCCGGCGGCATCCCCGCCATCCTCGGCGAGCTCTACCGGGGCGGCATGCTCAACGAGGACGTGCACACCGTGCACTCCGGCTCGCTCGCCGAGTGGCTGAAGACCTGGGACATCCGGGGCGGCTCGCCGTCCCCGGAGGCCGTCGAGATGTTCCACGCCGCCCCCGGCTGCGTCCGCTCCGCGACCGCCTTCTCGCAGTCCGAGCGCTGGGACACCCTGGACACCGACGCCGAGAACGGCTGCATCCGCAGCGTCGAGCACGCCTACTCCACCGAGGGCGGGCTGGCCGTGCTGTACGGCAACCTCGCCGAGGACGGCTGCATCGTCAAGACGGCCGGCGTGGACGAGTCGATCTGGACGTTCAGCGGACCGGCCGTGGTGGTCGAGTCGCAGGAGGACGCGGTGGACGCGATCCTCACCAAGCGGATCAAGGAGGGCGATGTCGTCGTCATCCGCTACGAGGGCCCCAAGGGCGGCCCCGGCATGCAGGAGATGCTCTACCCGACCTCCTTCCTCAAGGGCCGCGGCCTCGGCAAGGCCTGCGCGCTGATCACCGACGGCCGGTTCTCCGGCGGCACCTCCGGCCTCTCGATCGGGCACGCCTCGCCCGAGGCGGCCTCCGGCGGCACCATCGCGCTGGTCGAGGACGGCGACGTCATCTCGATCGACATCCCGGGCCGCTCGGTCAGCCTGGAGGTCTCCTTCGAGGAGCTGCACGAGCGCCGCCTGAAGCTGGAGGCGGAGACCGGCTACCGCCCGAAGAACCGCGACCGCCAGGTCAGCCAGGCCCTCAAGGCGTACGCCGCGATGGCCACCTCCGCCGACAAGGGAGCCGTCCGCGACGTCAGCAAGCTCGGCTGACGCACACTGGACAGTGGAGGGAGCCGCCCCGGCGAGGGGGCGGCTCCCTCTGTCGTAGTCCCCTCCCCGGGGGCGTCCGGGCCATAATCGGACCCGTGACCGAGCAGAGCACCCCCCAGCCCACACCCGCCGGAGCCCCCGAGCCGGAGGCCGTCCGATGGTTCGGCACCAGCTGGGTGGAGCGCGGCTCCGACTACTGGCTGCGCCGCGTCCTGGTGCCGATCGGCGCCCTGGCCGCCGCGGTGGCGGTGGCCTTCGTGCTGCGCTTCGGCGTGGACGGCGTGAAGGTGTCGAACTCCGGCGGCTTCGTCTACGGGCTGCTGCTCGCCGCCATCGCGGTCTGCTCCTGCCTGGCCGCCCTGCGCACCTGGCGGCTGCTCGCCGAAGGCCGCGACGCGCTCACCGGCTGGATGGCCGACGACAAGTCCCTCGCCGCCGTCTGGGTGATCGGCTGCGTCGGCGCGCTCGTCGCGTACTTCGTGCGCAGCCTCACCGAGGCGCCGGGCGAGGCCGTCGCCCGGGCCCGCTACCGGAAGGCCACCGAGCGCCACGCCCGCAAGGCGGGCCGCCCCGGCCGCCCCGGCGGGAAGCCGGGGAAGGCCGGGAAGCGGAAGGGCTGAGGAGTCAGCTCCGGGTGAGCGAGCCGCAGCCCTCGCCGCCGGGCGCGAGCGGGTGGCTGTGGTCGTACGGGTCGGTGGGGGCCTCGGTGCTCGGCTTCTCCGTCCCGGCGGCCGAGTCGGCGAAGGAGGTCTCCAGGAAGCCGTCGCCCATGGTGCAGACGTTGTCGCTGAAGTCGCTCAGCCCCTTGTCGAGGGTGAGCTTCGCGGGGTTCGCGGCGTAGCGGGCGGGGTCGTAGAACCTGAAGTCCTGCGTCCGCCGCACGATCTCCCGCTCGACCTCCGGGCCGCCCACGCCGGTCAGCCAGGAGACCGCCTTGGTGTCGGCGGGCGCGCTGCCGTGCGGCGCCCCGGGGGCGGCACTGGGCGACTTGCCGACATCGGGGCCCGGGCGCAGCGCGTAGACGAAGGTGTAGTCGGTGTGCACCAGCACACCCTTGTCGCCGTCCCCCTCGAACGTCATCCGGCCCTGGACCTTCACCGTCGCGGTGACCGGGATCGACAGCCGGGGGTTGAAGCGGCTGAAGTAGTTCGTCGGATCGTCGGCCTCGGTCGGATGGGCCAACGACTTCTCCACGGCCGTCCGGCTGCTCACGTCGAGCAGGTCGAGGGCGGCCTGGGGGGTGGTGCCGGCGACGGTCTGCGGGTCGATGTTCGCCGCCACCAGGAAGCTCTTGACGGTCTTCAGCTGCGCCGCGACCTCGTCCTTGCCGAAGGTGCCCACCGCCAAGGCATCCGGCACGGCGATGCCCGCCGCGCCCTCCGGCCAGCTGAGCGCGGGGGAGCCGTCCCAGGGGTGGTCGACGCTCGCCGTGCCGGGTGCGGCGCTCGGCGGCGCGGTGGGGGCGGCGGTCTCCGGCGGCTGGAGGACGACCGGCCGCTGAGGGGCCTGCGCCTTCCCGCCCATCTGCAGGCCGAGCAGCGCCAGACCGATGACGCAGGCGACGATCAGCACGGTCTGCCAGCCCCGTCCGAGCCGGGCGCCGAGCCGGCGCAGGCTGCGACGGCGGCGCCGGGTGGCGAGGTTCACCGGCTTCACCGGGTCGTGCCGGTGCGGGACGGGCTCCGGGGGTTCGCGCTGCCACTTCGCGGCGAGCATCCGGGCGCGGCCGGACTGCTCCTTCACGGTGGCACCCTTGACGAACTCCTCGTCCAGGACCAGCCCGGCGAACGGGTCGTCCTGCGGCCCGTCGGAGGGGCGCTCTGGATCTTCTGCTATCGGCACGCGGTCAGTATGCAGATTCCCGCCGACAGCCCTTCAGCCGGGTGGCCGAGCCGTCAGGGTTCGGTGATCATTCTGTGGTGGTAGCACCTGTTTCGTACGGTCGGCCCGCGTGCTGCCGGCCCTCGCACCGGGCCGCTTCACCGGGCCGCGCAGGCGGTCACTTCATCCGCCCGTCCGGCCAGCGGAGTGCGGGGGAGGCGGGCCACGGACCGCTGGGGGTGGTGGACGGCGACGCGGGGGGACCGTCCGTCCCGGCGGGCCCGCTCCGGACCGGCCGCGGGGCCGGGGACTGTCCGCCGGGCCCGATGCCCAGGCCCAGCAGGGACAGGCCGCCGACGCACAGCACGATCAACAGAGTCTGCAGGCTCCGACCCGGCCCGGCACCGGCCCGCCGCAGAGCGGGGGGCTCGCGCCGCCGCTGCGCGGTGAGCATCCGGGCGCGCGCGGACTTCTCCTTCACGGTGGCGGCCCGGACGAAGTCCTCGTCCAGGACCAGCCCCTCGAACGGGTCGTCCGGCGGCCCGTCGGCGGGGCGTTCCGGATCTTCGGCGGTCGGCACGCGGCCAGTATGCAGCGGACCCTCCACGAGCCCGCCACCGGCCCGACGGGTTTGCGGCCGACCCGTGCGCGTTCCGTACGGGTACCTCCCGTTTGCGTCCGTTCGAAGGGTCAGCCGTCCTGCCGGGCCCGCTTCACCGAGCCGACCACCCCGGCCACCACCAGCAGCAGCCCGGCGGGCAGCAGCGAGGTGAACAGCGCCCCGAACAGCCCCCAGCTGCCCAGGATCGTCAGCGCCAGCGTGTTCAGCACCAGCAGCGCGCCGGCGGCCGGCACCGCCGACTCCCAGGGGTGCTGCTCCGCCCAGCGGTGCACCCGGCGGTCGCGGGTGTCCTTGCGGACCTTGCCGCCCACGGTGCCCACCAGGAAGAAGAAGAACAACGCCAGGCTGACCGGCCCGGCCAGGATGTCCAACGACCAGTGGCCGGTCACCACGTCGATCCCGAGCGCCGCAGCACCCACCACCGCGCCGACACCGGCGGCCGTCCGCCAGGGCCCGAGCGTCGCCGAGGCGACGGCGAGCTGTCGGCTGTCACTTCGCGACAAGTCTCCGTTTCCCATGCCTCCACGGTGCTCCGCCGCTGCCGCGGAAGCCATAGGGGCAACCCCTGAGTTTCCCCTGACCGACCCTGAGACCCGCGGCACGCTCCGCTGGGGTTCTCCTGTCCAGATAGGGGCAACCCAAGGGGCGCGGGGAACTGCGCGAGTCGGGAGTAAACGGTCCGGTGCCTTCCGCCCTCGCGCAGTTCCTCGCGCCCCTTGGATGGCGCGACCTCGGGCGAGCTGCACAGCGGCTGACCACAGCGTGGACGGCCACCCCGGTAGGGGGCGGCGTGGTGGGAGGATGAACCGCACAGCGGACTCGAAGGAGCGGGCATGGGTACCGGACAGAAGATCGCCTTCCTCGGCACCGGCAAGATCGGGGAGGCCCTGCTCTCCGGGCTGCTGCGCTCGGGGAAGGATCCGGCCGATGTGCTGGTCACCACCCGCCGTCCCGACCGGGCCGCCGAGCTCACCGAGCGGTACGGCGTCGTGGTCGTCTCCAACGCCGAGGCCGCCAAGCTCGCGGACACGCTGATCCTGGCCGTGAAGCCGCAGGACATGGGCACGCTGCTGGACGAGCTGGCCCCGCACGTCGGCGCCGACCGGCTGGTCATCTCCGCCGCCGCCGGCATCCCGACCGCCTGGTTCGAGGAGCGGCTCGCGGCGGGTACGCCGGTGGTCCGGGTGATGCCCAACACGCCCGTCCTGGTGGACGAGGGCATGAGCGTGATCTCGGGCGGCTCGTACGCCGAGGAGGTGCACCTGGAGCGGGCGGAGGCGATCTTCCGCTCGGTCGGCAAGGCACTCCGGCTGCCGGAGTCGCAGCAGGACGCGGCCACCGCGCTCTCCGGTTCGGGCCCGGCGTACTTCTACTTCCTGGTCGAGGCGATGACGGACGCGGGCATCCTGCTCGGCCTGCCCCGGCACGTGGCGCACGACCTGATCGTCCAGTCGGCGATCGGCGCCTCCGTCATGCTGCGGGATTCGGGCGAGCACCCCGTCAAGCTGCGCGAGGCCGTCACCTCTCCGGCCGGCACCACCATCGCGGCCATCCGCGAGCTGGAGAACCACGGTGTCCGGGCCGCGCTGCTGAGCGCCCTGGAGGCGGCCCGCGACCGCTCCCGCGAGCTGGCCTCCGGCGGCAAGTAGGCAGGGACGTAGCCTGACCGGGTGACCTACGACCTGGTGATCTTCGACAATGACGGTGTGCTCGTGGACAGCGAGCCGATCTCGAACCGGGTGCTCGCCGAGTACCTGACCGAGCTCGGCCACCCGACCACGGTCGAGGACTCCTACCGGGACTTCATGGGCTGCGCCGCCCACACCATCCACGACGTGATCGGCGAGCGGTACGGCGCGCGGCTGCCGGAGGGTTTCGACGAGCTGTTCCACGCCCGGGTGTTCGCCGCCTTCGAGCGCGAACTCACCGCTGTGGCCGGGGCGGAGCAGGTGCTGAAGACGTTGCAGCAGCGCGGCGTCCGGTACTGCGTGGCCTCCTCCGCGCACCACGAGTGGATCCGTACCGCCCTCGACCTCACCGGCCTGCGCGGCTACCACGCGGAGGAACGGATCTTCAGCGCGCAGGACGTCGGCGTCGGCAAGCCGGCCCCGGACCTGTTCCTGCACGCCGCCCGCACCCTCGGCGTCGACCCGGCCCGCTGCCTGGTGGTCGAGGACAGCCGCAACGGCGTCCTGGCCGCCCGCGCCGCCGCCATGGACGTGTACGGCTACGCCGCTCTCACCGACCCCGCGAAGCTGACCGGCGCGGGTGCGACCGGCCTGCTCGCCGGGCTGCCGGAGCTGCTGCCGCTGCTGGCGGGCTGAATCGGTACGGTCGCACCCCTCCCGCAACGGCCGTCCAGGACCTACGCTCTCGCCAACATCCACCTACCGGTGAGTAGCGAGGTCGGCCCATGCAGGAAGAGACCACGGCGCGACTACGGCAGGCCCGGGCGGCCCTTGCGGTCGGCTTCCTGCTGCAAGGCACCACCTTCGCCCTGCTGGTCACCTGCATCCCCGAGATCCAGAAGCAGTACGGGCTCAGCGACGGCCTGTTGCCGGTCTTCCTGGCGGCCGTGCCGATCCTGGCGGGCGTCGGCTCGATCACCTCGGAGCAACTGGTCCGGCGGACCAGCGCCCGGACGGTGCTGCGGGTGGTCCAGCCCGCCGTCTGCCTGGCCCTCGCCGGGGCCGGGCTCGGTGACACGCTCTGGCAACTCGCCGTCGCACTCGGGCTGTTCGGGCTGCTGGTGGGTGCGCTGGACGCGAGTATGAACATGCTCGGCGTCGGGCTGCAGCGCCGGTACGGACGCAGCATCATGCTCGGCTTCCACGCCGCGTTCAGCCTCGGCGGCATCGTCGGCGCCGCCGTCGCGGGCCTCGGCTCGCACGGCCACCTCGGCCTGCGCACCCTGTTCGGCGGCGCCGCCGCCGTGCTGGTCCCGCTCGCACTGCTGGCCGGCACCCGGTTCGCCGGACGGGCCGAACTCGGCGACGCCGTACGGGAGGCCGCCGAGGCCGCCGCCCGGTCCATTCCGTGGCGCCCGCTGCTGCCGCTGTGCGCCGCGATGGCCTTCGCCTACATCGCGGACGCCTCGGTCTCCAACTACAGCGTCAAGTACCTCACCGACGGGCTCGGCAGCCCGGCGGACGTGGCCAAGCTCTCCTACCTCGGCTACATGGTCGCGCTGCTGCTCGGCCGTACGGTCGGTGACCGGGCCGTCCAGCGCTGGGGAGCCGTCCCGGTGGTGCGGACGGGCTCGGCGGTTGCCGCGCTCGGCTTCGTGCTGGCCGCCGCGGCGCCCGCGCCCTGGGCCGGGATCGCCGGGTTCGCTGTGCTCGGGTTCGGCATCTGCGCGATCATCCCGCAGGTCTTCGCGGCCGGCGGACGCCTCTTCCCGGCCGACTCGGACGCCGCCGTGGCCCGGCTCAACCTCTTCAACTACGTCGGCTTCCTGGTCGGTTCGCCCCTGGTCGGTGCCATCGCGGACGCCAGCTCCTACCGCCTGGCGATGCTGGCCCCCGCCCTCCTGGTGCTCGCCGTCCTCCCCCTCGCCCGCCACTTCGCGGCGCCCCGGGCAGGCGGGGCACCGCACGGGAACGGCAGCGGCGGAGCCGCACCCGCCGCGGCGCACAGCTCCTCGCGCCCGTAGGTGGTGCGCGGCCGGGCGCGCGGCGGAGCTACCTTTGGACCATGCCCGAAGCCGAACGTGCCGCCGCGACCTGCGGTCTCGACCTCTACTGGGACGAGGGCGTCACCGCGTACGACTTCGGCCCCGGCCACCCGATGGACCCGGCCCGGCTGGCGCTGACCATGCGCCTGGTCGAGTCGCTCGGCCTGGCCGCCGGGCCCGGCGTCACCGTGCGGGCCGCTCCGGCCGCCGGGGACTCCACGCTCAGGCTGGTGCACACCCGCGAGTACGTCGACGCGGTCAGACGGGTGGCCGCCGACCCCGCGCTGTCCGACCGGCGGCACGGCCTCGGGACGGACGACAACTGGGCCTTCGCCGCCCAGCACAGCGCCTCCGCCCTGATCGCCGGGCAGTCGGTCGCCGCGGCCGAGTCGGTCTGGCGGGGCGGCGGCCACGCGGTGAACTTCGCCGGCGGCCTGCACCACGCGATGCCCGACCGGGCGTCCGGGTTCTGCGTCTACAACGACGCGGCGCTCGCCGTCGCCCGGCTGCTGGAGCTGGGCGCCGAGCGGGTCGCGTACGTCGACCTGGACGTGCACCACGGCGACGGCGTGCAGCAGGCGTTCTGGGACGACCCCCGGGTGCTCACCGTCTCGATACACGAGCACCCCGCCACGCTCTTCCCCGAGACCGGCTGGGCCACCGAGAGCGGCGGCCCCGGGGCACCCGGCTCCGCCGTCAACCTCCCGCTGCCGGCCGGCACCGGCGACGCCGGGTGGCTGCGGGCCTTCCACGCGATCGTGCCCGAGCTGCTCGCGGCCTTCCGGCCGCAGGCGCTGGTCAGCCAGCACGGCGCCGACACCCACGCCGACGACCCGCTCGCGCACCTGGCGGTGAGCCTGGACGCGCAGCGGCTGGCGGCGGAGTCCGTGCACGAGCTGGCGCACCGGTACGCCGACGGCCGCTGGGTGGCGCTCGGCGGCGGCGGGTACGCGGTGGCGGAGGTCGTCCCCAGGGCCTGGACCCACCTGGTCGGGACGGCCGCCGGGCGGCCGGTCGACCCGGCCACCGAGACCCCGCAGGAGTGGCGCGCCGAGGTGCACCGGCTGACCCGGCAGCAGGCGCCGCTGCGGATGACGGACGGCGCCGACCCGGTGTGGCGGGACTTCCACGACGACGGCTACGACCCGGGCGACCGGCTCGACCAGGCGATCCTGGCCACCCGGCGCGCGGTCTTCCCGCACCACGGCCTGCTGCCGTGACACCGGCCGAGCGGAGCCGGGCCGAGCTGCGCGAACACCTGATCCGGCGACGGCTGGCCGGCCCGGACACCCCGACACCACGCCAGAAGAACCTCCGCAGCTACCGGCTGTTCGGCCAGGGCGACCCGGCCGCGCTGATGGGGCTGGACCCGGAGGGCCGGTGGGGCGCCGGAGCGGTGCTGGAGCTGATGGCCGAGCGCTGCGGCGTCCACCCCGGGTCCGGCTACGGCAGCGGCCCGGACACCATCGACCCGGACCGCACCCTGGACGCCCTGGACCGGCTCGCCGGGCTCGTCCGCCGGACGGCCCGCCGCCGGGGCACCGTGCTCGCCGGCACCGGCCACCCGACCCAGCTGACGGCCTTCCACACCGCGCTCGCCCAGGCGCTCGAAGCAGCCGGCTGCACCCTGCTCACCCCCGCGCGGGGCGCGCGCTTCCGCGAGCCCACCCCGGACGGGAACCGGGCCTGCGTACTCGACTACCTCGGGCCGGTCGCGGTCGTCCGGTCGCTCGACGGCGGATCGGCGAAGCCGGGCAGGACCTCCCCGGGCACCCTGCTGCACACCCACTCGGCGCAGCCCGTCCGGCTCGCGCTGGCCGCGCTGGCCCAGGCGGGTGAACCCCTGCCGGACCTGCTGCTGGGCGACCACGGCTGGCTCTGCGGCGCGGGGCGCCTCGGCGTCCCGGCGGGCGGGCTCGCGGACTCCAACGACCCGGCGCCGTTCGTCGGCGAGGCCGAGGGCACCGTCGCGGTGGCGGTACCGGTGGATGACGGTGCGTATCCGCAGTGCTACAAGCCACTGAGTGACTACGTACTGCAACGGGCGGATCTCGCACCGTACAAGGACTGAGCTTCTCCCCCTTCCCACTGGTACCACCCTTAACTACTCTGGGGATACACGTGTGCCGGTGGAGTCACCGGAGGGGAAGCCGGTGCCTTGCACACGGGTAAGGGTCGGGTGAGGTCATGAGTTCCGGCGAACGCCCCCTGCAGGAGGTCGTCTTCCTGACCGTGGCAGAAGTTGCCTCGGTCATGCGGGTGTCCAAGATGACGGTGTACCGCCTGGTGCACAGCGGAGAGCTTCCGGCCATCCGGGTCGGCCGCTCCTTCCGGGTCCCCGAACAGGCGGTCCACGAGTACCTCAAGGAGTCCTACGTGCGGCTCGAAAGCGCGTAGCCGACGGGTGCTCGGCGTGTAGTCCGCCACCAATTCCACCGCCGGTTTCCCGCGCGTTGGGGACACGATTACGGTGCTGGGCGCACGGAAGGTAGGCTAGGCCCTCCGTCAGTCGTATGGACTCCCGTCTCTCACGGGCGTGAGTCTCAGTGAGCGAGGGTTGTTCCGTGGGCTCTGTCATCAAGAAGCGTCGCAAGCGTATGGCCAAGAAGAAGCACCGCAAGCTTCTGAAGCGGACTCGCGTTCAGCGTCGCAACAAGAAGTAACACTGCGGTAGGCGCTTCTCCCCGCTCCGGCGGGGGTCGGCCGACCCACGGACGCGCCCAGTGCGCGCCAGGTGTGCACACCGCCCGCTCCGGCCTCGGCCGGCGCGGGCGGTGCTGTTTTCCGTACCGGAAGTGCACTTGCTCAGCCACAAGCAGGGGCGCGGGGAACTGCGCGAAAGCGGGAGGGCGCAGGTCGTCGCCTTCCGATCTCGCGCAGTTCCCCGCGCCCCTGGCTGTGGCCGAGCGGCTGATCGCTCCCGAGAATCGGGGTCCGCATTAGCGTCACTGAAACGGGTGCGCGGTACGGTGCTGGCAGGGCTCCGGCGTGGGCTCCCGGCCGAGGAGGGTGCAGCAGCGTGGGCAAGGTCGTGCTCGTCACCGGGGTGTCCCGCCGGCTCGGCGCGCGCTTCGCCGCCGCGATCGGCACCCGTCCGGACGTCGACCGGGTGATCGGGGTGGACGCCCACCCCGCCGCGGACGCCGCGTCGGGCGGGTACCGGTTCGTCCAGGTCGACCTGCGCCGCCCGGCGATCGCCCGGGTGATCGCCGAGCACGACGTCGACACCGTCGTCCACCTCGACGTCAGCGCCTGCGGCCCCGGCAACCGGGGCGTCGTCAAGGAACGCAACGTCATCGGGACCATGCAGCTGCTCGGCGCCTGCCAGAAGGCCCCGGGCCTGCGCCGCCTGGTGGTGAAGTCGACCACCGGCGTGTACGGCTCCGCACCCCGTGACCCGGCCGTCTTCGGCGAGCGGATGCAGCCCAAGAACCTGCCGGACGGCGGCTTCGCCAAGGACGCCACCGAGGTCGAGGGCTACGTCCGGGGCTTCGCCCGCCGCCGCCCCGACGTCGCCGTCACGGTGCTCCGCTTCGCCAACATCCTCGGCTCGGCCGGCGCCGTCGGCTCGGACGCCGGGCCGCTCAGCGAGTACTTCGCGCTGCCGCTGCTGCCGACCGTGCTCGGGCACGACCCCCGCCTGCAGTTCGTCCACGAGGACGACGCCGTGGAGGTGCTCCGGCTGGCCGCCGTCGAGCCCCGCGAGGGCACCGTCAACACCGGGACGTTCAACGTCGCCGGGGACGGCGTCCTGCTGCTCTCGCAGTGCGCCCGCCGCCTCGGCCGCCCGACCGTGCCGCTGCTGCGGCCCGCGCTCGGCCTGGTCGCCGGGCTGGTCCGGCAGACCCGGGTGGTCGACATCTCCCCGGAGCAGATCCGGCTGCTCGCCCACGGCCGGGTGGTGGACACCACCCGGCTGCGCGAGACCTTCGGCTACCTGCCGCGGTACTCCACCCCGGAGGCGTTCGCCGACTTCGCGGCCGCCCAGCCCGCCGGCCTGCTGCCGCCCGCCCGGCTGACCGCCGTCACCGACCGGCTGACCCGGCTGCTCGGCCCGGAGCCGCACCGCCGTCCCGCACTTGATCCGAACCACTCGTCGAGGAGCTGAGGCTGCGATGACAGCTGCGAGGGAGTACGCGTCCGAGGCCCGGGTGATCCCGATCGAGTCCGCGCCCAGCTGGCAGGGCGAGCCGGAGCCCGCCGGCGCCGAGCGGATCGCCGACCGGATCGCCGAGGCCGTCGGCGGCGCGCTGGCCGGCCGGTTCGGCGCCGCCGCGGACCGGGCGCTCGGCAAGGGCTGGGAGAACCGCGCCGCCAACGGCCTGGCCTTCCTACGCCGCCGGATCACCGGCGACTACGAGGTCGACGAGTTCGGGTTCGACCAGGAGCTCACCGAGGAGGTCTTCCTCTCGCTGCTGCGCCCGCTGGCCGAGAAGTACTTCCGGATCGAGGTGCGCGGCATCGAGAACATCCCGGCCGAGGGCGGGGTGCTGATCGTCTCCAACCACTCCGGCACGATCCCGCTGGACGCCCTGATGACCCAGGTCGCCATCCACGACCACCACCCGCAGCGTCGGCACCTGCGGATGCTCGCCGCCGACCTGGTCTTCGTGCTGCCGGTCGCGGGTGAGGTGGCCCGCAAGGCCGGGCACACGCTGGCCTGCAACGAGGACGCCCAGGCGCTGCTGGAGCGCGGCGAGGTGGTCGGGGTCTGGCCGGAGGGCTTCAAGGGGATCGGCAAGCCCTTCGCCGAGCGGTACAAGCTCCAGCGCTTCGGGCGCGGCGGGTTCGTCGCCTCCGCGCTGCGGGCCCAGGTGCCGATCGTGCCGTGCTCGATCGTCGGGGCGGAGGAGACCTACCCGATGATCGGCAATCTCAAGCCGCTGGCCCGGCTGCTCGGGCTGCCGTACCTGCCGGTCACCCCGACCTTCCCCTGGCTCGGCCCGCTGGGCGCGCTGCCGCTGCCGACCAAGTGGACCATCCAGTTCGGCGAGCCGATCCCGACCGACAGCCACCCCAAGGAGGCGGCCGACGACCCGATGCTGGTCTTCGACCTGACCGACCAGGTCCGCGAGACCATCCAGCACACCCTGTACAAGTTGCTGATGCAGCGGAGGTCGGTGTTCTTCTGAGCCCCGGGCTGTGGAAGATTGTGCTCCGTTCCCAGAACCGCCCGCGCGGATGTCGCGTCGTACGGCTGGGCAGTCACCGGAATCGTGTGGGGGCGTCGTGAGCAACGAGATCTACTTCAGCAACAACTACAGAGACATGTGCGAGCAGTACGGCACCGGCGCGGGCTTCCAGTTCGAGTTCCACTGCTCGCGCTGCTCGGACACCTGGCGTTCGCCGTTCGAGGTCTTCAGCGCCGGCCGGGCGGCGAGCTGGGTCAACAAGGGCGTCTCCGCGGCCTGGTCCATGCTCAGCGGCAACGGCGGCAGCACCATCACCAACGCCGCCGACGGCCTCGCCGGAGCGGCCTGGGGCAAGTCCCGCGACACCGCCTTCGAGCGCGCGATCGAGAACGCCCAGGGGCACTTCGACCGCTGCGCGCGGTGCACCTCGTACGTCTGCGGCAAGTGCTGGAACGCCGGCCTCGGCCTCTGCTTCTCCTGTGCCCCCGACACCGCCGCCGAGGCGGAGGCCGCGCGCCGGCGCGGCGTCAACGACATGGTCGGGGAGCGCGCGTACGCGGCCGGGCAGCAGACCGGGCAGGGCTACGACGTCTCCGCGCCCCGGCAGCTGGTCTGCCCGCAGTGCAACCACGAGACGCACGGCGCGGCGTTCTGCGGCTCCTGCGGCTTCAAGCTCGCCTCGCCGTCGGCCTGCGGGTCCTGCCAGGCGGACGTGCCGGAGGGGTCGGCGTTCTGCCCGAGCTGCGGGACGCGGCGCTGAGCTGAGCTGTACGCATACGGGCAACCACAGCAGGGGCGCGGGGAACTGCGCGAGCAACCGTGCACGGACGTCGTGCCTCGGTCGCGCAGTTCCCCGCGCCCCTGGGGGGTCAGAGCGTCAGGCCGGGGAGCAGGCCCGGGAGGAGGGGCGGGAGGGTGAGGCCCTGCCCGCCGTCCGGGGTGGTGCTGGGTGCCGTCGACGGGGCCGGGGGGACCACCGACTTGCCGGCCGGCTGGCCGGGCGCCGGGCTGCTGGACGGGGTGGTGCCGTTGCCGGTGAGCCCGTCCGTCAGGCCGTGGACGATGCTGCCCACGCCGCCGCCGGTGCCGGTGCCGCCACCCGCCGAAGTGCCCTGCCCGGTGTCGGCGCCACCGGAGGAGTCCGGTACGGCCGAGGAACTGCGGGGCTCGCCCTGGGCCGGTCCGGTGCTCTCGCCGGGGGTCTGGGCGCCGGGGGCGGTGTGGGCGGGGGTGCCGCTCTTGCCGGGCGGCTGCTCCAGGTGGAGCGGTGCCACGTCCTCGCTCATGTCGCCGAAGAGCTGGTCGACCTTGCTGGCCTGGGTGGTCAGCTGCGGGGGCAGGTGCTCCTGCAGGGCGGCCCAGCGGCCGTCCTCGCCGTCGGCGAAGGTGGCCAGCCTGCGCATCGGGGTGAGCGAGCCGTTGCTCCGGTAGACCGACCGCAGCAGGTCGCGGCCCTTGATGGCCTCGGCGTGCATGTCGTCCAGGGCCCGGCGGACCTGGTCCACGGTGTCCGGGCTGAGCCCGGACACCGGGCCGGTGCCCGCCCGCCCGAGCAGGCCCTGGGCCTCCTCCAGGCGGGTGGAGGCCTGGTCGAGCAGCAGCGCGCCGCGTTCGGTGTCGCTGCCGGCCCAGTCGAGCCGCAGGCCCTCCAAGCCACGCTTCATCCCGTAGAGCGCGTCCCCGGGCAGGGCGTTGGTGCTCGCCGCGGCCGCGCCGGCGAAGCTGCCGACGGCGACCCCGGCGACCAGGCCGCCGATGGCGAGCCGCCGCCCCCAGCGCCTGCGCCCGCCGGCCCTGGCCGCGCGGTGGGTGCGCTGCTGCGGCACCCGGGCGGCCGGACCGCCCGCCCACTCCTGCTCGAACGCGGCCATCAGCTGGGCGCGTTGAACCGTCCGGGCTTCCATGCTCAGCTCTGGCGCGGGCAGCGCACCGAGCGCGCCCGCCATGCCGAGTAGCTCCGCCATCGCGGCCGAACCCCTCGGCGGGCCGCTCGACGGACCACTGTCGGGTCCGTCCTCCGTACGGTGGGCCTCCAGCGCCTCGGCGAAGGCCCTCGCCCGCCGGTGCTCCAGCACGTTTGCCGTCACGGGCCACACCTCCCTTCGTCGTTGTCGACACCCTGGCCCGCCGGACGGTTGCCTCGGTGAGCCAAAACCACACCATCGGGTGACATGGCCTGGTACCGCTTGACCCTTGGACCGGTGGGGGTTTGCACGCTGGCCAACGAGTGGTGCCCGGCGTGGGTTACGCACGACTGATCATGTGACCGCCCATTCACCCGCACGTGTCGGGCCGGGGCGGGCGGTGACGGGCAGCCGGTTATCGGGGTCACCGCGGCGGTCACCGCGCGTCAGGGGGCAGCAGACGGGCGAGGGTCCGCACCGCACGGTACTGGAGCGTCTTGATGGCGCCCTCGTTCTTGCCCATGATGCGGGCGGTCTCCGCGACCGAGAGGCCCTGCAGGAAGCGCAGCGTGACGCACTCCTGCTGCTGCGGGTTGAGCCGCCGGACGGCGTCCAGCAGTGCGGCGTTGGAGAGTGACTCCAACACCGAGTCCTCGGGGCTGCGTTCGCACTCGTTGGAGTCCAGCATCTCGCCGGTGGTGACCTCCAGCCGGAACCGGCTGGACTTGAAGTGGTCGGCCACCAGGTTGCGGGCGATCGTCACCAGCCAGGCGCCGAAGTCCCGGCCCTGCCAGGTGAAGGTGCCGATCCGGCGCAGCGCGCGCAGGAAGGTCTCGCTGGTGAGGTCCTCGGCGGTGGCGCGGCTGCCGACCCGGTAGTAGATGTACCGGTAGACGGTGTCCGAGTAGTGGTCGTAGAGCCGCCCGAACGCCTCGCTCTCGCCGTTCTGGGCCTTCTCGACCAGCTCCATGATCGGGTTGTGCTCGGTCTCGAAGCCCGGACTCGGGGTCGTCCGGCTCCGGCTGCGGCTGCCGAGCGCCGCCCGGCCGCGGCTGCCGGTTCCGGTGCCGGTTCCGGTGCCGGAGCCCGCAGCAGCGCCGGTGCCAGTGCCGGTACCGCTGGTCGCGGTGGAGCGCAGGACGGTGCCGCCGGCCAGGACCGGTCCGGCCAGGGCCGGCCCGGGGAGGTACAGCTCGAACTCGCGGATCGCGGCCCACAGGCGGTCGACGCGCGTACCGGAGCGCAGGATTGCGGGCGACGGGCGGCGGGAGGTGGCGGGCGCGTCGTTCCGGACGGGTGGGTACACGGGACTCCCAGAGGCAGAACTGTGGACGGGTCACCTCCGCCTGCGCGGAGAGCACACTTCCTGACCCCCCGTCACAGGGGACGTGTGGGTGGCGTGCATCCAGGAGAGAATAACGCTTTGTGCAATGACAGCTACACCCTGTGGCCGAAGTGGTCGTTTGAGATCCGCTTGGCGTGCATATTCAGCTGGAACTGACCGGAGGCGACCCCATTCGCCGCACTCGTTGTGATCGCCGATGTGCACCGAGTGACAGATTTGGCAGGTGAGGCCGGGGTTTCCCGGATCCGACGGGTCGCAACCCCAGACTTTGCCAAGTTGTCGAACGATCGGATCCGGTCACGGCCGAACCCGTTCGGAAGGGGCGCGCCACGCGGGCGGATTTCGCTCGTAAGCGTGAGCCCGCGAGCGGCCCGACCGAGGTCCGGGCGGCCGGTCCGCCGGGCCCGGACCGGCCCCGGGGAGTACCGCCCGGCCTGCGTGCGGGGCCCTCAGGCGGTGTGCTGCCTGCGCCGGACCGCGACGGCGGCCGCCGTCGCCCCCGCCAGCACGCCGAGCCCGGCGGCGGCCGGCAGGCCGATCCGGGCCGCCCGCCGACCCGTCCGGAAGTCCCGGACCCGCCAGCCCATCCGCCGGGCGTGCCGCCGCAGCGCCGCGTCCGGGTTGACCACGTACGGGTGGCCGACCAGGGCGAGCATCGGGATGTCGTTCGCGGAGTCGCTGAAGGCCGCGCAGTGGCTCAGATCCAGCTGTTCGCGCCGGGCCAGTGCGCTGACCGCCGCGGCCTTGGCCTCGCCGTGCAGCAGCCCGCCGACCAGCCGGCCGGTGTAGACGCCGTCCGCGGCCTCGGCGACGGTGCCGAGCGCGCCCGTCATGCCGAGCCGGCGGGCGATGATCCGGGCCACCTCCAGCGGGGCGGCGGTGACCAGCCAGACCTGCTGGCCGGCGTCCAGGTGCAACTGCACCAGTGCCCGGGTGCCGGGCCAGATCTTCTCGGCGATGACCTGCTCGAAGACCTCCTCGCAGATCTGCTCCACCTCGGCCGTCCGCTTGCCCGCCACCAGGCTCAGCGCCTTGTCCTGGGCGTCCGCGATGTGCGCCGGGTCCTCGGCGCCGAGCCGGAACCAGGCCTGCTGCCAGGCGAACCGGGCGACGTCGCGCCGGTTGAAGAACTTGCGGCGGTAGAGGCCCACGCCGAGGTAGAAGATCGCGGCGCCGCGCAGGATGGTGTTGTCGCAGTCGAAGAAGGCGGCCGCCTGCCGGTCCCCGGGTGTCGGGGTGTGGTCGCCCTCCGGGGCCTTCGGTGCCCGGCCCGGCTTCTTCGGCGCCTCGGCCCGGCCGGCCTCGGCGCGTCGCAGCTCGGCCTGCTGGAGGTCGGCCTCCGCCGCCTCGGCGGCAGCCTCGCCCGCGAGGGCGGTCCGCTCGGTCGGGGAACGCCTTGTCTGGGTGAGCCTTCGCAACGCGGCCATGGCACCGAGCATAGCCAGCCGGGGCCGTTCCCCCCATGACTGCGGCATGCAGGAGTAGTTAAGAGCGTCTGGCAATTGGGGGGTGGGAGAAGGAGCGGCGTCCAGGCGACAGCCCGGGCGTCGCGACGCCGCCCCCCAATTGCCAGACGCTCTAACAACCCGCGTCCGGCACGTACCCCACAATGGGCCGGGTGAGCCCACTGCTGCGACGTGACAAGAAGAAGCCCGCCGACCACACGGTCACCTTGCTGGGCAAGCCCGGCTGCCACCTCTGCGACGACGCCCGCGAGGTGCTCCTGCGGGTCACGGGGGAACTGGGCGCCGCCTTCGAGGAGAAGGACATCACCCAGGACGAGGGCCTGTACCGGACGTACGCGGAGCAGATCCCGGTCACGCTCGTCGACGGACGGCAGCACGACTTCTGGCGGGTGGACGAGCGCCGCCTGCGCACCGCCCTCGGCGCCTGACACCCGGCCCCGACAGCCGGCCCGGCCCCGGCCGGTTCCCCCGCCGAACGGCGGGGGAGCTACGCCGAATCGTTGCCGCAAAGCCGGGAAGCGGTAGCCGGGAGACCCGATTCACCGGCTTACGATCTAATCCGTTCGTATCCGTCGGGGGTCGTCGGGGGCTGAAGGTGCAGGAGACCGCCCATGCCCCCGCCCAAGCGCGGTTACGCCGTGGTCGACGTCGAGGCCACCGGCCGCAGCCCCTGGCGCCACCGGGTGGTCGAGGTCGCCGTCGTCCTGCTCGACGCCGCGCTGCGGACGGAGGGCGAGTTCGCCACCCTGATAGACCCGCTCGGCCCCGTCGGGCCGACCCACGTGCACCGGATCGAGCAGGCCGACGTGGTCGGTGCGCCGCGCTTTCGCGAGGTGGCGCCGCACCTGCTGGAGCAGTTGGCCGGCCGGGTGCTGGTCGGCCACCACGTCACCTGTGACCAGGCCTTCCTGGAGCGCGAGTTCGCCCGGATCGGGGTGCCGCTGCCGGCCGTCCCGCTGCTCTGCACCATGCACCTGGCGCGCGGCCACCTGCAGGAGGCCGGCGGGTACGGCCTGGCGGCCTGTGTGGCGGCGGCCGGTCTCGGCGGGTACCCGGCGCACACCGCGCTCGGCGACGCCCGGGCCACCGCCGATCTGCTGCGGCACTGCGCCCAGGGGTCGGCCCGCCCGTCCGAGGACTGGTCCGGGCCGCTGCGCGAGGCGGCGGGGGTGCCGTGGCCGAGGGTCGGGCAGTCCGACCCGCGCCACCGGGCGGAGCCGCCGGTGCTCCGCCGCGAGGCGCCGTCCGGGCCGTGGCCCGCGCCCGGCACCATGCCTGTCCTCACGCCCGGCCCGATACCCGACCCTGTACCCGGCCCTGCTGCGGGCCGCGCACCCGGCCCCGTACCGGCTCCCCGGCCGGATCCCGCACTGGGGAGCGAGTGATGCGCATCACTGTGTGGGGACAAATCGGACACCATCTTTGTGCACACGTTCACAAACGCATAGCCTGGCTGCCAAAGCCCAGCTTCACCCACAGGAGCACCGTGGCAATCGGCCGATCACCACAGAGCAGTTCGCAGACGCCCGACCAGGGCGCCGCGCGCCGACCCTCGCGTGCCCGGGGAATCCCGGAGGCGACCGTCGCCCGCCTTCCGCTGTACCTGCGGGCGCTCACCGCACTCTCCGAGCGGTCCGTCCCCACCGTGTCCTCCGAGGAGCTCGCGGCCGCCGCCGGGGTGAACTCGGCGAAGCTGCGCAAGGACTTCTCCTACCTCGGCTCGTACGGTACCCGCGGGGTCGGCTACGACGTCGAGTACCTCGTCTACCAGATCTCCCGCGAGCTGGGCCTCACCCAGGACTGGCCGGTCGTCATCGTCGGCATCGGCAACCTGGGCCACGCCCTCGCCAACTACGGCGGGTTCGCCTCCCGCGGCTTCCGGGTCGCCGCCCTGCTGGACGCCGACCCGGCCGTGGTCGGCAGCAGCGCGGCCGGCCTGCCCGTCCGGCACATGGACGAGCTGGAGGAGATCGTGGAGACGCAGGCCGTCTCCATCGGCGTCATCACCACCCCGCCCGGCGCCGCCCAGCAGGTCTGCGACCGGCTGGTGGAGGCCGGTGTGACCAGCATCCTGAACTTCGCCCCGACCGTGCTGACCGTCCCGGACGGCGTGGACGTGCGCAAGGTCGACCTCTCCATAGAGCTCCAGATCCTCGCCTTCCACGAGCAGCGCAAGGCGGGCGAGGAGCCCGACCGGGGCGACTCGGTGCTCGACCGCGCGCCCGGCCCGGTGCGGGCCGCCGCCGCCAAGCTGCGCCGGGCCGCCGGGGCCGCGACCGCCGCCAAGGCCGAGCCGGCCGGCAAGGGCGGCAAGCCCCCGAAGGGCACGGACGGCGAACTCTCCGCGGTGATGCCGGCGTGAGCAGCGATCTGACCTGTACGGACAAGGGGCGGGCATGAGTTTTCTCGTCGTTGGGCTGAGCCACCGGACCGCCCCCGTGGGGGTGCTGGAGCGCGCCGCGCTGACCGGTGACGCCCCGACCAAGCTGCTGCACGACGCCGCCGCCTCGGCGACCGTCGGCGAGGCGGCCCTTGTCAACACCTGCAACCGCATCGAGCTGTACGCGGACGTGGACAAGTTCCACGCCGGGGTCGCCGAGCTCTCCCTGCTGCTCGCCCACCACAGCGGCGTGGACCTGGAGGAGCTCACCTCCCACCTGTACGTCCACTACGAGGACCGCGCCGTTCACCACCTCTTCTCGGTGGCCTGCGGCCTGGACTCGATGGTGGTCGGCGAGGGCCAGATCCTCGGCCAGCTGCGCGACGCGCTGGCCAAGGCCCAGGAGGAGCACACCGCCGCGCGCGGGCTGAACGAGCTGTTCCAGCAGGCCCTGCGGGTCGGCAAGCGCGCCCACAGCGAGACCGGCATCGACAAGGCCGGGCAGTCGCTGGTCACCTTCGGGCTGGACCAGATCGCCCAGGGCGCCGGCGAGATCGCGGGCAAGCGGGCCCTGGTGGTCGGCGCGGGCTCGATGAGCTCGCTCGCCGCCGCCACGCTGGTCCGCGCCGGTGTCACCGACCTGCTGATCGCCAACCGCACCGCCGAGCGCGCCGAGCGGCTGGCGGCCAACCTGGGCGCCCGTACGGTCGACTTCGCCGAGGTGCCCAAGGCGCTCGCCGAGGTCGACCTGGTGATCTCCTGCACCGGCGCCGCCGGTGTGGTGATCCCGGCCGAGGTCGTCGCCGCGGCGGTGGCCGACCGGGACGCCGACAGCCCGCTGGCCTTCCTCGACCTGGCGATGCCGCGCGACGTCGACCACGCCGTGCACGAGCTGCCCGGCGCTCTGCTGGTCGACCTGGAGAGCCTCTCGCAGGCGCACGCCGCCACGCCGGGCGCCGGGGACGTCGACGCCGTCACCGGCATCGTCGCCGACGAGGTCACCGCGTTCGGCGCGGCCCAGCGGGCCGCCCGGATCGCGCCGACCGTGGTCGCGCTGCGGGCGATGGCCTCCGAGGTCGTCCTCGGCGAACTCGGCCGGCTGAACACCCGCCTGCCCGATCTGGACGAGCGCACCCGCGCCGAGGTCTCGCAGACCGTCCGCCGGGTCGTCGACAAGCTGCTGCACGCGCCCACGGTGCGGGTGAAGCAGCTCGCCGCCGAGCCCGGCGGTGCCTCCTACGCCGAGGCGCTGCGCGAACTGTTCGACCTGGACCCGGCGGCAGTGCAGGCTGTCTCCGGCACGCCGATCGGCGCGCAGGCCGGAGCGCCCGGCACCCTGGCCGGCGGAGGCGCCAGATGAACCACCCGTCACCCCACGAGCACGACCGGGACGATCACCTCATGAATGGTCAACTGAGCGGCGGCCAGGGCGAGTCCGCCCTGCCGCTGCGACTCGGGACCCGCCGCAGCGCCCTTGCCACGGCCCAGTCGGGCATGGTCGCCCGGGAGGTCGCCCGGGTCACCGGCCGGCCCGTCGAGCTGGTGGAGATCACCACCTACGGCGACACCTCCCGCGAGGCCCTCGCCCAGATCGGCGGCACCGGAGTCTTCGTCTCGGCCCTGCGCGACGCGCTGCTGGACGGCCGGATCGACTTCGCGGTGCACTCGCTCAAGGACCTCCCCACCGCCACCCCCGACGGGCTGCTGCTGGCCGCCGTCCCCGAGCGCGAGGACCCGCGCGACGCGCTGGTCGCCCGCGACGGGCTCGGTCTCGGCGAACTGGTCGAGAAGCTCGCCGGACGCACCGCCCGGATCGGCACCGGCTCCCCGCGCCGGATGGCCCAGCTCAACGCCTGGGCGAGCGCCCGGGGCGCGGCGCTGGAGACCGTCGCGATCCGCGGCAACGTCGACACCCGGATCGGGTTCGTCCACGCGGGCGAGCTGGACGCCGTGGTGCTGGCCGCCGCCGGGCTCAACCGCCTCGGCCGCGGCGCCGAGGCCACCGAGCACCTCGACACCGAGCTGATGCTCCCGGCCCCCGGCCAGGGCGCGCTCGCCATCGAGTGCGTGGACGCCGGCCTCGCCGCCGCCCTCGCCGCCCTCGACCACACGCCGACCCGCACCGCCGTGGTCGCCGAGCGGGCCCTGCTGGCCACCCTGGAGGCCGGCTGCTCCGCGCCCGTCGCGGCCCTCGCCCACTGGGCGGGTACCGAACTGCTGCTGGAAGGCGTGGTCGGCACCGTCGACGGCGCCACACTGCTGAAGATGACCGCCAGTGGCCCGCTCGTACTCGACGAGACGGCCGAACGGCAGGCGACGGCCCTCGGCCGCGCGCTCGCCGAACGGCTGCTCGACGGTGGAGCGGCCGCTCTGATGGGGGAACGAGCCCTGTGAGCGCGCGGAGCGAGCGAACCGACATGCGCGGGGCCTGGCGTTGCCACCGCCCGAACGAAGAGAGGGCGGGAGCATGAGCCCCACCGCTGCCACCAGCCTTTCCACGAGTACGGCCGCCCCCGCCGGCCGCTGCACCTTCCTGGGTGCCGGTCCCGGTGACCCCGGGCTGCTCACCCTGCGCGCGGTCGACGTGCTGGCCTCGGCCGACGTCCTGATCGCCGACCCGCTGACCGCCGTCGCCGTGCGGACCCACTGCCCGGCCGGCGTCCAGGTGCACAGTCAGGCCGAGGACGGCTCGCTCGACGTGGCGAAGATCGTCGCCGAGGCCGTCCGGGCCGGCAAGCACGTGGTCCGCACCGTCGACGGCGACCCGGGCCTGGACGGCTGCGCCGCCGAGGAGATGCTGGTCTGCGCGCAGGCCGCGATCCAGTTCGAGGTCATCCCCGGGGTCGCCCAGTCCGTCGGCGTCCCGGCGTACGCGGGTGTCCCGCTGCGCGGGCGCCAGGGCGCGGACGTCCGGTTCGTCGACGGCGCCGCCCTGCTGGCCGGCGCCCTGGTCGACCTCGGCGCCCCCGAGACCACCCTGGTGGTCCGCACCACGCTCGGCCAGCTGCCCGCGACCGTCAACGCGCTGATCGCCCACGGCCGCAAGCCGGACGCCGCGCTCTGCGCGACGCTCTCCGGCACCACCACCCGGCAGCGCACCTTCACGGCCACGCTGGCGACCATAGCGGCCGACCTGAAGGCGGCCCGCGTGCTGCCCTCGCCGGTTTCGGCCCCGGTCGACCCCGCCACCTCGGTCATAGCCGTCGTCGGGGAGCAGGTCGCACACCGCTCCTCGCACTCCTGGTTCGAGACCAAGCCGCTGTTCGGCTGGAACGTCCTGGTGCCGCGCACCAAGGAGCAGGCCCACGGCCTCTCCGACCAGCTGCGCTCCTACGGCGCGGTGCCGCAGGAGGTGCCCACCATCGCCGTGGAGCCGCCGCGCACCCCGCAGCAGATGGAGCGCGCCATCAAGGGCCTGGTCACGGGCCGCTACGAGTGGATCGCCTTCACCTCCGTCAACGCCGTCCGCGCGGTGCGGGAGAAGTTCGAGGAGTACGGGCTGGACGCCCGGGCCTTCGCCGGGATCAAGGTCGCGGCGGTCGGCGAGACCACCGCGCAGGCGCTGGTCGACTTCGGCGTGAAGCCGGACCTCGTCCCGTCCGGCGAGCAGTCCGCCGCCGGCCTGCTGGAGG
The DNA here is from genome assembly GCF_039529945.1 of Kitasatospora kazusensis. Classification (NCBI taxonomy): domain Bacteria; kingdom Bacillati; phylum Actinomycetota; class Actinomycetes; order Kitasatosporales; family Streptomycetaceae; genus Kitasatospora; species Kitasatospora kazusensis. Next base: position 93,633 of record NZ_BAAANT010000001.1, read on the forward strand.
ACTGGCCGCCGTACGACCCGGTGTTCGACCCGATCGACCGGGTGCTGCTGCCGCGCGCCGACATCGCCACCGAGACCCTGGTGGCCGGGCTGGTCGAACTCGGCTGGGAGGTGGACGACGTGACGGCGTACCGCACCGTCCGCGCCTCGCCGCCGCCGGCCGAGACCCGGGAGGCGATCAAGGGCGGCGGCTTCGACGCCGTGCTCTTCACCTCCTCGTCCACCGTGCGGAACCTGGTCGGCATCGCCGGCAAGCCGCACAACGTGACGATCATCGCCTGCATCGGCCCGGCCACCGCGAAGACCGCCGAGGAGCACGGCCTGCGGGTCGACGTGATGGCCCCGGCGCCGTCCGCCGCCGCGCTGGCCCAGGCCCTGGCGGACTTCGGCGGGTGCCGCCGCGACGCGGCCGTCGCGGCGGGCGAGCCGGTCTACCGCCCCAGCGAGCGCCGTCCGGGCTCGCGCCGCAAGGCCCGCTAGCGCTGGCAACCGGGTACCTCCAGGGGCGCGGGGAACTGCGCGACCAGGGCACGACGTCCGTGCACGGTTGCGCGCGCAGTTCCCCGCGCCCCTGCTGTGGTTGCCCTGAGCTGTACAGTTCCGCACCCCTGCTGTGGTTGCGCCGAGCCACCCGCACTCAGATCCCTATTCGTCCGGAGAGAGAAGCAATGTCCGCTGAATTCCCGTACGTCCGCCCGCGCCGTCTGCGGTCGACCCCCGCGATGCGCCGGCTGGTCGCCGAGACCAGGCTGCACCCGGCCGAGCTGATCCTGCCCGCGTTCGTCCGTGAGGGCATCACCGAACCGCGTCCGATCACCTCGATGCCCGGCGTCGTCCAGCACACCCGGGACACCCTGCGCAGGGCCGCCGTGGAGGCGGCCGAGGCGGGGCTGGGCGGCATCATGCTGTTCGGCGTCCCCGAGGTGCAGGACGCGATCGGCAGCGAGGGCACCAACCCGGACGGCGTCCTGCAGGTGGCGATCCGGGACGTGGTCTCCGAGGTCGGTGACGCGCTGGTGGTGATGTCCGACCTCTGCCTGGACGAGTACACCGACCACGGCCACTGCGGCGTGCTCGCCGAGGACGGCTCCGTCGACAACGACGCGACGCTGGAGCGCTACCGGGACATGGCCCTGGTGCAGGCCGAGGCGGGCGTCCACCTGGTCGGCCCGTCCGGGATGATGGACGGTCAGATCGGCGTGATCCGCCGGGCGCTGGACGAGGCCGGCTACCAGGACACCGGTGTCCTCGCCTACACCGCGAAGTACGCCTCCGCCTTCTACGGCCCGTTCCGCGAGGCGGTCGGCTCCTCGCTCAAGGGGGACCGCAAGTCCTACCAGCAGGACCCGGCCAACGCCCGCGAGTCGCTGCGCGAGCTGGAGCTGGACCTGGCCGAGGGGGCCGACATGGTGATGGTCAAGCCCGCGATGGCCTACCTGGACATCCTGCGGCAGATCGCCGACGCCTCCCCGGTGCCGGTCGCCGCGTACCAGGTCTCCGGCGAGTACTCGATGATCGAGGCCGCCGCCGCCAACGGCTGGGTCGACCGTGAGCGGATCATCCTGGAGACGCTCACCTCGATCCGCCGGGCCGGCGCCGAGCAGATCCTCACCTACTGGGCCGTCGAGGCCGCCAGGATGCTCTGAGAGCGCGGTCGTGACCGGCCGAGGCCGGACCCCGCTGGGGTCCGGCCTCGACTGCTGTCCGGTCCGTTCCGGCCCGATCCGATCCGGCGTCAGCGGATGTGGATCACGCCCTCCTCGCCGCCGCCGACCTCGCTGCTGCTCGCCCAGCCCCACTGCGCACCGGCGACGAAGATGTCGTCGGTCTTCGCCCAGCCATGCTGCTCGCCCGCCACGAAGGGATCCTCCGCGGTGGCGAAGAAGTGGCCGCCGCCGCCCGCGTCGACGTGCGCGTACGCGGGGGCCGAGACACCGGCCACGGCCAGCGCGCCGGCCGTGATCAGCAGGGCCTTGCCGAGCTTGCTCTTCATGAGTACGTCCTCTCTGGTGCAGTGGACCGCCGGCGCCCTGCGGACGGTGTCGGCGGACTGCGGGATGGGGTCTGTCACTACACGTGATCACATGGTGTCGTTCCACGATGCCCAGCGCGCGCCGCTGCCGACGGTCTGTCACCCGAACGCACCGCAGTCGAACGGGTGGGCGCGGCCGCGGCCGGTCTGCCGAACTCGTAGCAAAAACCGCCGGGTTCGGGGGGAGCGAACTCCCCCCGAACCCGGCGGTCCAGGCAGTGCGGGCCGATCAGCCGATCAGGTGGCTGACGCCGCCGTCGCCCGAGCCGATGGTGTTCTGGCCCTGGACACAGGTCTGCTTCGGCTGGTTGTTGAGGACCGGGACCTCGATCGGAACGGCAACGCCGATGACCGCGCCGACCGCGATGTTGTGGATCTCCGGCAGGCAGAGGTTCGGGTTGTCGAGGGTGTGGAAGTTCGGGCTGTGGGCGCCCTGGGTGCCGGTGGCGTTGGTGCCGCCGTTGCCCTGGAGGGAGGTGGCCGACCCGTCCGAGTCGCCGATCGCCATCGCGGGGGCGGCGGCCATGGCCAGGCCGACAGCGGCGACACCCAGGGCGGAGAAAGCCTTCTTGATCATTGTTCTGGTTCCTTTTCGGATCTGATGTGAGTGAGTGGAGCGGGAATGGCCGACGGAACCGGCAGGACTGGCGGTCCAGCCGCTTCTGGTGGGGCGGTTGGTACGGGGGGCCGCAGAGAGCGGCGGTTTCGGGTGGCCGAGCTCAGCCGACCAGGTGGGACACACCGCCGTCGCCGCTGGCGGCGGTGCTCTGACCGACCACGCAGGTCTGCTTCGGCTGGTTGTTGAGCGCCTGCACCTCGACCGGCACCGCGACACCGAGCACGGCCACACCGACGTTGTGGATCTCGGGGAAGCAGATGTTCGGGTTGTCGAGGAAGTGGAAGTTCGGGCTGTGGTTGCCCCAGGTCCCGGTCGCGTTGGTGCCGCCGTTGCCCTGGATCGAGCCCGTCGCGCCGTCCGCGTTGCCGATCGCGGAGGCCGGGGTGGCGGCCGCAGCCACAGCGGCGGCCACCAGGCCGACGGTTGCGAAAGTCTTCTTGATCATGGGGGGAGAAACCTCTCTGAAAATCCGGCGAAAGCCGTCTCGTCGGTCCTGACCGTGTTTCGTTACCGCGTTCAACGAGAAGACCGGGTCTGCGGTTGCTAGCCCGTCGGGGCGGATTTCCGAATGCGGACGAAGCTTGGAGAGCAAGGACTCCGAGTCGTTCCTTCATTCGGTCCTGCCGCCGCCGTGGCTGCGACGTTTAGATCAAAGAATGACGGCCGGGAAAGTTACGCGGATTCTCCGAGAACCCGCCGCGGATCGCCGCTGACCTGCCGAGCCGATCGGATTATTAGGCCAACCTGGTTAATGGGTGCCATCCGAGCCGCTCTGGATCGTTGAGGCAGGTTGATTTCCGTTGCGCGGTGGCTTCTGTCCCAGGTGTACGGCTCAGGACTACGGCACGGGCGCACGGCTCAGGTATACGAATCGACCGCACGATCACGACGTCACGATCACGACCGTACGAGCCGGCGACATCACGGCTCACGTACCGACAGAACGCTCAGACCGAACGTTCACAGACAGAACGGTGAATAGTATGAAGCTCTCCAAGCGGGCCGGCGCCCTGCTGCTCGCGGCCGGTGCCGGTGTCCTCGCGAGTCAGGGTGCGGCCGCCGCGACGCCGATGACGCCGGGGCAGGTCGCCGCCGTCGAGAACGACCTGGCGACCAAGCAGGTGCCGTTCGAGATCCCGCTCGGTTCGGCGACCGACCCGCTCGGACTGCTGCCCGAGGGCGGCAAGATCTCCGGCGGGGTGCCGACCTCGCTCGTCATGCCGCCGGTCCCGGAGGCCGCCGCGAAGCACCAGCTGATCCCGGACCGGATCGTGCCCGCCCTCAACGCCGGTCAGGTCGGGCCGGCCCTGAAGGCCTCCGTGCCGCTGCCCACCGCCGACCGCAGCACCGACCTGGGCGACCTGCGGCTGGACGCGCCGGCCGCCCCCCTGCACACCGCCGGGCCCGCGCTGGGCCTCGGGCAGCCGGTCTCGCTGTCCCCGGGCGCCGACGGGGACGTCGCGTTCGGCGACATCGACCCCCGGCTGATCACCGCGCCGGTGCAGGCCATCCCGGGCGCCAAGGCGAGCCTCGGCGGGAGCGACAAGCACCTCTCGGTGGACGACTCGCTGAAGAACCTGGCGGGCACCACCACCGGCACCGTCACCGAGGTGCTCGGCAGCGAGGGCTGACACCCCGCGGCCGCCGCGACCGGCGGCCGGACGGACGCGTACGGCAGAGCCCGGCACCACCCACTCGGGATGGTGCCGGGCTCTGCCGTACGGTTCGCGGCCGGTTCGCCGTCGGTCGGTCGATCGGTCGATCGGTCGGTCGGTCAGCCGGGCAGGACACCGAGCACCGGGCCGATGCCCGTCAGGTCCTTCGCGCCGCCGCCGCCGCTCAGCGGGCCGGTCACGGTGGCGGTGCTCAGGTGCGGGATGCCCGAGTCCGGTTCCACCGAGAGGCCGTTGTTCAGCACGTCCGCCGAGGACTGGGCGAACGGGTCGAGCCGGAGGTTCTTGAGCGGTGCCACGGCGTAGCCGAGCGTGCCGGTCGCGGCACCCAGGTCGGTCTTCTGCAGGTGGGCCGACGGCTGGGGCAGCGAGGCGTCGGTCGCGGTGCGGTCGGACTCGAAACGGTCGGTGGAGCCGGCGGCGGAGGCGGCCGGCGCGGCGGCGCCCAGCAGCATCGTCGCGCCCAGCACGGCCAGCAGGCCGGCTCCGCTCTTCTTTCGGAGCATGGGAACTACCCTTCGGTTCACGGTCACGGTCACGGGGACCGGTCGGTCGGACCTGTCCGGGGCGGACGGATGCGAACTGCCCCCCGGCCGAAGGGCCGAGGGGCAGTTCGCGCGAGGCAGGTGCCGATCAGCCGGTGATCAGCAGTCGTCGTCGTGGTTGCCGGCATCGATGTTCGCGCAGGAGTTGCCGAACGCCGGGTTCAGCAGGCCGATCACGTTGATGCTGTTGCCGCAGAGGTTGACCGGGATGTGCACCGGCACCTGAATGGCGTTGCCGGAGGCCACACCGGGGGAGTTGGCGGCGACGCCCTCGGCGCCGGCGCTCGCCATCGCGGTGCCCGTGCCGGCCAGCACCAGGCCGGCGGCGGCGGCGGAGAGGACAGCGGCCTTCTTGACGTTCTGCATGGGGTTGATCTCCTAGATCACACACGGGGATGGTGCGCCGCACCCGCGCCCGACGGCGGGGTGCGACGCGGTACGGCGGGAATCAGACGGAGCTGATTCAGCCGACGTTGGCGCAGGAGTTGCCGAACGCCGGGTTGAGGATGCTGACGACGCCGATGCTGTTGCCGCAGACGTTGACCGGGATGTGCACGGGGACCTGGATCAGGTTGCCCGAGAGCACACCGGGGGAGCCGGCGGCGACGCCCTCGGCCTGGGAGCTCGCGGCGGAGACGCCGGCGGAGCCCAGCAGCAGGCCGGCAGCGGCGATCGAGAGGACAGCGGCCTTCTTGAAGTTGCGCATGTGTACTTCCTCCGTTTTCTGCCCGACTTGTTGTCTCAGGTCGGGGGCCGGGCGAAGGGGGATCATCGCCCGATGGTTCCTGGTTGCGCCGTGTTGTCACTCCTGCGGACCGATGCGTCTGTGCCGCCGCTGGATTGGGCGTCGCACGGCCGCTTTCTTCGTGCGCCCCGCGAGCGATGTCCCGCACGGCCGGGAGATCGTCGTAGCTCTGGCGCGGCCAGGGGAGCCCCCGGGCGGACGGTGGTCCGCCGCGGGTCGGCGCCCCTGGGAGTCATGGGCTGGGCCGGCCTGCCGGAGCAGGCCCGTCGGTGGTCAGGTGTCGGTGGTCAGGCGTTGACGCAGGCGTTGCCGAACGCCGGGTTCAGCAGGCCGATCACGTTGACCGTGTTGCCGCAGAGGTTGACCGGGATGTGCACGGGGACCTGGATCAGGTTGCCGGACAGCACACCGGGGGAGCCGGCGGCGACACCCTCGGCCGACGCGCCGTGGACGCCGTGGGCCGAGGCGGTGGCGGCGCCGCCGAGCAGCAGGGCCGCGGCTGCCGCGGAGCCGAACGCGCCGTAGGCGAGCTTGCGCATGATGCGGTCTCATTTCTTGCGTACTTGTGGGGACTTGGCTTGAGGGGGCCCGAAGTGAAGCTGTTTCGCCAGGAAGAACGACGCAGCGCGCGGGGGGAAACGGGTGCTGTCGGTGATCACCCGAATGCCGTGACTGCTGCAAGTGGGTGAATGTGCCGATCAGGCCAGAACCCGAGGGGGCCGTCCCCGTTGTGGATGACGCACGTCCGTGCGCTTCCTTCGCTAGGCCTCTTACAGCTGCGGCAACAGGAAGACCTGATCAACGAGGAGACTCTTATGAGCATCAAGAAGGCCGCCGCTGTCGGTGCCGCTGTCGTCGGGATCGTCGTGGCCGGTGCGGGTTCCGCCATGGCGAGCTCCGAGGCCGAGGGCGTCGCCGCCGGCTCCCCGGGTGTGCTGTCCGGCAACCTGATCCAGATCCCCGTGCACGTTCCGGTCAACGTCTGCGGCAACACCGTCGACATCATCGGTGCGCTGAACCCGGCGTTCGGCAACTCCTGCGCCAACGTCGGCTGACTCTCGCCGGGTTCGCCCAGTCGATTCCGCAGTACCTGGCCGCCGCCCTCGTCTCCCCTCCTGAGACGCGGGACGGCGGCCTTGCCGCGTCCTGAACTCCCCTTGTCACGAGTCTTGTTGTGTTACTTGTCAGTACCTAACATGTGAGCCGGGCTCATCTTTCACCCGCGTCCCCCCAGGCGCCGGGCCCGCGATCCGCGCAGTCCTTCGCGTTCCTCCGTACGTCGCGTTCCTCCGTACGTCGCACGTTCCGCAGCTCCGCGCCGCCCGGCGCATGCCGGGTGGCCCCCACCCCTCAAGGAGTCATGCGTGACCAGGTCCCAACTACCGGGCGCGCGCAGGCGCCGCCCGGGCGCCCTGCTCGCCACAGCCGGGCTGATAGCCACCTTCGCGCTCTCCGGCGCCCCCAACGCCCTTGCGGCGAGCGCGTCTTCGGGTGGCTCTGCCAAGCCTGCCGCCAGGTCCGCCGCCAAGTCGGTCGCGGGGGCCGCCGCTTCCGCCAGGCCGGCCGCCATCGTCTCGCTCGGGGACAGCGCGATCTCGGGCGAGGGCGCCGGTACGGACACCGGCGACGCCTACATGGCCGGCACCGACACCCCCACCAACTACTGCCACCGGCACAGCAAGTCGGAGATCTTCGACACCGCCATCAGCGGGGTGACCCCGGTCGACCTCGCCTGCTCGGGCGCCCAGACCGGTGACCTGGTCAGCGACCCCGAGCTGGCGAAGGTCACCGGCGGCGGCAGCGGCGACTTCGGCGAGCCCAAGCAGGACGTCCAACTCGCCCAGACGGCGGCCCAGTACGACGTCAAGATGGTCGTCGTCACGATCGGCGCCAACGACGACTTCGACTTCAGCGGCATCATGCTGAGCTGCCTCGCCCAGTACTTCCCGATCCCCAAGTCCCAGGGCTGCCGGGACACCATCGGCAGCGACTCGATCCGGCAGCGCGCCGTGCGGACCATCCCCAAGGTCGAGGCCGCCCTGACCGACGTCCGCAACACCATGCGCACGGCCGGGTACGCGGACTCCTCGTACCAGCTGGTCTTCCAGTCGTACTTCACGCCGATCACCCCCGACATCCGGCGCAACGACTACATCGGGAAGATCGCGGACGGCTGCCCGGCCTTCCCCGAGGACCTCGCCTGGGGTCACAACTGGGTCGTCCCGCAGCTCAGTGACGCACTGCGGACGGCCGCGAGCCAGGTGCCCGGCGTGCGCTACCTCGACGAGCGGCGGGTCAGCTACGGGCACGAGGTCTGCGCGGAGTGGACGAGCTCGCCCTACGAGTACACCAACGGCGACGTGATCGACACCTCGGAGAAGACCCGCAACGGCTGCGACTCGCAGATCAGCATCCCCGGCGTCTGCATGAACATGATCCGGCAGTCGTACCACCTGCGGGTGGCCGGCTACCAGGGCGAGGGCAACTGCCTGACCCAGTTCTACCAGCAGCCCGACCAGCAGCAGGCGTTCTGCACGCTCAACCAGCAGGACGGCACCTCGATCCAGCCGCTGACACCCGGGCAGCCGTTCCCGGACACCCCGGAAGACGGCGCCTGGTACCAGCTCACCAACTCCGCCAACGGCCAGGCGCTGGACCTCTCGGGCGGCGGCACCTACGGCGACAGCACCAACGGCCGGAGCGCCATCACGTACCCGGCCACCGGCGGGCTCAACCAGTCCTTCGTGCTGGAGGCCAAGTCCGGCGGCAGCTACGAGCTCGACTTCAGCGGCAACCGGAACATGTGCGTGGACGCCACCGGCGCCTCCACCGCCCCCGGCACCGGCCTGGAGCAGTGGGGCTGCAACGGCGGCGGCAACCAGCACTGGGTCTTCGAGGCGGCCGGCAACGGCACCTACAAGCTGGCCGACTCCCAGGACACCAGCAAGGTCGCGACCGCGACCGGCACACTCGACGGCCAGGGCAACCCGCTCGTCCAGCTCGCCGCCGACACCGGCGCGGCCAACCAGCTCTGGCAGCTGACCAAGCTCGGCATCGTCTACCTGCACAGCTGACCGTCCGTCAGGAAGCTGTCACGGCAAGGCCGCGGGGACTGCACGAGGCGAAGGGCGCGTACCACCGCCACTCCCGCTTCGCGCAGTCCCCGTGCAGTCCCCGCGCATCGGTCTACTGGCCGTTGGTGCCGCCGGTCCCCTGGCAGGCCGTGGACCCGATCCGCTCCGCGAGCTCCGGCGGCAGTGGGTACGGCGCCTCGGCGGGGAGCAGCGCGGAGTCCCGCTCGCGGCGGACGTGATCGGCCAGCGCGGTCACGTCCTCGATGCCGGTGATCCACTCGTCCAGGTAGCGCCGCACCGCCTCACCGCGCAGACCCACCTGGAGGGACCGCCGGGGCAGCGGCTGCAGGGCGAGGTTCCGCTCCGGATCCCACTGGACCCGGACGGGCTGCTGCCTGACCTCGCGCCGCCAGTGGTCCCGCGAGCGGTGCTGCTGCGCGTCGTACGAGCTCAGGGCGGAGTTCGCGAGCGCCCAGTCGAAGCCGTCGCGGCGGACGGTGACCGCGAGGACGCGCTCCTGTCCGGCGCTGCGGGCCCAGTCGCTGCGGTACATCATCCAGAGGAACGAAGGCTTGATCCAGGTCATCCGCTCCCGCTTGAACGCCTCGGGGAAGCGGCCGGTCGCGGCCGCCGGTTCGGCGATGTGCGGCGAGAAGGCCTGGTAGACCGTGATCGTGGTGGCCGTGTGAGCAGCCCGGATCTGCCGGGCGGGAAGGGGCATGCCCCTGATCCTGCCTCACCAGGCCTGCCGGGCGGCCCTGTTTTCCGGCGCCGCGCCCGGCCCGGCGCCGGCCTCCCTGCCGGGAGCCGCCGACCCGTCCGGCGTCCGAGTCCCCGGTGGAGGGCGCCGCCCCTCTGGAGGCTGCCGTCCCGAGCGCGTCGCCAGATGCGGACTTGTCGAATATCGATATGCTCCGATAGCTTGGGCATATCGAAAATCGATGGGGAGGAACGTAGTGAACACACGACTCACGAGGACGCTGGCCTCGGCGACCTTCGCCCTGGCGACACTCTGCGGGCTCGCCTTCGTCGGAACGGGGGTCACCCACCTGCTCGACCACGGCGCGGTCTGCGTGCAGACGGGCTTCTGGACCAACGCCCCGCTGGCGGACCCCCTGCCGATCGGCAGCGGCGTACAGGCGTCCGCCAGCGCCGCGCGCCTGTGCCGGAGCAGCCCCTCGGTGGGGCAGCGCGCCGCCGAACTCGGCAGCGAACTGCCCTGGCTGCTCTTCGGCACCCTCGCGCTGCTGTTCTTCTCCCAGCTCCTGAAGGCCGTCCTGGAGCAGGGGCCGTTCACCGAGTCGGTGTCGCGGCGGCTCTCCGCTCTCGGCTGGTTCGTCACCGCGGGTACGCTCTTGACCGGCCTCGTCGCAGGCTGGTCGCAGTCCTGGCTCGTCGGGAGCATGGCACCGATCGTGGGTTCCGGGCCGACACTCACCGGCCCGCTGGTGCTCGTCCTCGGCGGCCTCGCGGCGGTGATCATGGGAAAGATCATGCGCGAGGGCGTGCGCATGCGAGAGGACCTCGAAGGGACCATCTGATGCCCGAAGAGGAACGCCATGCGATCCGGATCCACCTCGACCGCCTCCTCGCCGAGCGCGGCATGACCCTGACCGAGCTGTCCGCGCAGGTCGGCATCACGGTCGTCAACCTGTCCGTGCTCAAGAACGACCGGGCCAAGGCCATCCGCTTCTCGACCCTGTCGAGGATCTGCGAGGTCCTGCACTGCCAGCCTGGAGACCTGATCACCCACGACCCCGGCGACCCGGCCCCTGGCGACCGTGCGTCCTGAAGGCGAGCCGGAGCACCTGCTGGACGTGGCACCCCGTACGAACATCACGGTCCAGGTTGCCCCGAAAGCGCCGCTGACCAGCCAAAACAGATGAGGGTCATGGAATCGCAGCAGACTACGGCCGACCAGGTGCCAACGGCACCAGTGCTCGATCTGGCGGAACTGGACCGGATTTGGCGGGACCGGTACCCGGGGTGTCTGCCCCTCGGCCACCTGCTTCGCCATGCCTGGTCGGAGCGGTGGGTGCGGTTCCACAGCCTCCCGGGGTCGAAGCGCTATCCGGATACGGAGGGGGAGTACGCCCTCCTGCTGGGCCGTCAACACACCGTCCTCTCGGACCTGGATGCGCCGAGTTGGTTGTTGGTGATCACCTGTGCCTGGGATGAATCCCCGTCTCCGGTCGGCCGCAAGCCTGATCTGGAGGCCATGGTCCCAGCGACGTATTGGTGCGCGGTGGTAGCCGACGAGTCTGCTGCGGCCGGCGACAGGATCTACTCGCACCTCTACGTGAGCGTCCTGCCGAACACCAGCGACGCCCTGGACCCGCTGCTACGAGCGGTGGCTGACTGGCGGACCGCCGACGTCATCCTGGCCCCGGCCACGCTGGATTGGCTCGTCCATCCCTACGACGGCGGCATCGACGTGATCGCGCCCAGCACTGCCGAGCGCGAAACGCTCAAGGCCAAGCACCGCGATTGGCTCTCGCTGCATCCGAGTGGTCAATGACCGGCCGTCCGACCGCCGTGTCCGCCTCAGCCCACGGTGCCGCCCCTCACTTTCCGGCCGAGGGAAGCTGCTCGTCAACATGGAGTAGCCACAGCTGAGTCGCGTGGCGGCGGGCCAGGCTCATGCCCAGGAGTCGAGCGATACGTCAGGTCCGCCGGTCAGGTATCGCGTGAGTGCGCTGGCCGTAGTGGGAACGAAGTTTTCGGGGATGGTGGCGGTAGGAAACCACCTGACCTCGGCATGCTTGTCCGGCTCGGCGTTAACGGGGTCGCCTGACCACTCGTGGGCGGCGAAGACGACGGTCAGGAAGCCGTTGGGCGCTTCGACCCCTCGCGCGCCGTGGATAACGTGGGCCAGACGGAGAGCCTCGGGAGCCACGACCAGCCCCGTCTCCTCCTTGAGTTCTCGGACCGCCGTCTCGGTGATGGGCTCTCCGGGCTCACTCTTGCCGACGGGGAGATCCCACATGCCCTGGGCGAACTTGGCGCGGGGCCCGCGTTGTAGCAGGACGACTCGGTCGGTCTCGCGGTCGTGGACGATCACGGCCGCGACCAGCAGGGTCATCGCATCTGTCGCGGGCTTCAGGGCTTGCGGTGCATCGGCGGTCTGCTGCTCGGCCACGATGGTCCCTTCGTCGGCAGTGGCGCTGTTAGATCAACGCTTCTCGGGCTCGGCGTTCCAACTCGGTGGCTCCTGGAACTCCGCGTCTACGGTAGATCGCCAGGCTGGGTCGGATGGAGGAGATGGCCTTTCTGGTCCGGTCCGACGACATGCCCTCCATGAGGTTCATGGCCTGGCTCCAGGCGGCTACGGCCTCGTCGGCGCGAGCCTGGGCGGCGAGGCTGTCACCGAGGTCGGCGTAGGTGAGCATGTGGACGCGCTTGTACTTCTCCGAGTCCCAGCGGATGAGCGCGGCCCGGTGCTGCTGCTCGGTGCCGGCGTGGTCGGCGAGGTCGGTCAGGGTCCTGGCGGTGTGGCTGGCGACGGTGCCGGCGGCGGGGCCGCTGACCAGGGAGAAGCTCGGTTGAGGTTCGTGGTGCCCGGCGAGGGCATCCTCGGCGGCAAGGAGGGCCTTTGCGGCGGCTGACTTCTCACCTGTGGCGGCGTACGCCCGTGCGTGGGTGATGTGCAGCAGGGCTTCGGTCTGCCCGTCGATGTAGCCGAGGCAGCGGGCCAGTGCGTTCTCGATGAGCGCGACGCAGTGGTGAGGTTGTTTCAGGCTGAGGGCTTGGTGTGCGAGGGCGCGCATCATCCAGGCCGCGTGGCCCCTGGGGTCAGCCTCGCAGGCTAGTTGATAGCCCACCTGGTAGTAGTGCTGGGCAGCGCCTTCCTGGCCGAGGTCATGATGCTTCCAGCCTGCGAGGTAGGCGAGTTCGGCGACGGCCCCAAAGGCTTGCCGCCGGACTTGCTCGCTCGGGAAGCGTGCTCTGAGCATCGGTGCGGCGGTGTCCGCGAGGTAGGCGGTGACGGTAGTGAGGCCGTGGCCGCCCCCGAGACGTTCGTCGGCCGCGCTGAAGACGGCAGTGATCTGGCGGACGACGTCGACCTCCTCCTCGCCGACCAGGGCTGTGCCGGACCGAGCTCGGATCAGACGGGAGGCAGCCTCGTGCTCGTAGCTCAGCGGCATGGCGACCCCGGCTGTGGTGAAGGCGGCGATTGCCAGGAAGCGGCGCCGTTCGACGTCAGCGCGGCCCAGGTTCGTGGCGGTCAGTACGGGGTCGACGCTGGCGGCCAGGGAGTCCTCGGCTGCCGCGAATCCGATCTCGGTCAGGGTGACTGGTCGTCCCGCCCGGCGGGATAGGGCTTCGGCGATGTAGTGGCCCACTTGGCCTGACGGTCGGGCCCCGTCGATCCAGTGGGAGACGGCCGACTTGTTGGTGCGCAGGGTCTCGCCGTTCTCGGCAGCTACCCGACGGACAGTGAACGCGAGGGCCTCGTAGGTCCAGTTGGTCGCCGACAGGGCGTCCCGGAGCCGGGTGTTGGGTTCTTTGTGTGCTGCCACGATCCCCCGAGCTGGAGCTGTAAACCGCGTATACCACTCTGCGTGCTCACCACCGTACCGCTGGTGAGCGTGCGGCGGTTCACTAATCATCAGTCGCCCAGGCGCCGACACAACTCGGTTGCAGGCTCCCCCTCCTGTGCCTGGGCGGCTCCGGATCTGCGGCGCAGCTTCTGTGTACGTCGCCAGGAGCCGCGCCGCACCCACGCACCGAGGAGACCGCTATGCCTGCCGCACGGTTCGTCGCTCCCGCCAACCCCTCGATCGTCGCGCCTGCCCGTCACAGGGTGCTTGCCACCCTGTGTGCGTGGGGGATACGGCTGGACGAGGAGACCACAGGTGATGTGGCGTTGGTGGTCTCCGAGTTGTTGACGAACTCCGTGCTCCACGCCGGCGGGGATCTCGTGACCATCGCGGTCTACGCCAGCCGTGACCGCCTGCTCATCGAGGTGTACGACGCCAGCCCCCAGGCCCCGGCGCCTGGTGTCGCCGGCGAGGAGGACACCAGCGGGCGCGGCCTCTTCCTGGTGGAGGCGCTCGCCCGAAGCCATGGCAGCAGTCCCACCCCGCGGGGCAAGAAGACCTGGGCCGAGCTGGACGTCCGCAGGCGGCCGACGCCGAGCGGCGCGCACCCGGAGCCTGCGCTCACGGCCGACCACCGCCCCACTGGCCTCGCCCGCACGGCCTGACCGGACACTTCGACTGATGAGGGATCTCATGGAAACCTTTGAACGCGCCAAGCTCGACGCCTACTTCGCCAAGATCGCAGCCCAGTTCATGCCCGAGGCCCTCCCCGCCACCTTCCTGGTCACGCATCTGCTACCGGAGCGGCCGGGCTTCGTCCGCGCGGTTGCCGCCCTGTCCCGCCTGCGAGCCGTGCTGCCGAAGCCCAAGTCGATCGACCCGGCGGCCTTCCGCGAGGTCGAGCAGACCGTCCCGTGCGATGCGCTCTCCCGCGAACTGTTCGCCAACCCGGACACCGCCCTCGACTACTTCGAGTCCCGCGCAACTGGCGAGCCTCTCGCGCTCCTGGACGTCGGCGGCTACTTCGCTCCGGTGCTTTTCGACCTGCACGGACGTTTCTCCGGACAGTTGCTCGGGGTGATCGAGGACACCGAGAACGGGCACTGCCGATACGCCGAACTCGACAAACCGCCCTGCCCGGTCGTCTCAGTCGCGCGCTCCCCGCTCAAGGACCCCGAGGACTTCCTTGTCGGCCAGTCCGTGGTCTTCTCCACTGAGGCCCTCATGCGCGGTCGCGGGGATATCCTCCACGGCCGCCCGGCTCTGGTCATTGGCTTCGGCAAGCTCGGCTCCAGCATCGCCCGGCTGTTGCACGCCAAGGGCGTCCAGGTCACGGTCTACGACATCGACCCTGTCCGCCGTACCCAGGCGCTGAGCCAGGGCTTCGCTGTCGCCCGCGACCGCGAGAGCGCGCTGACCGGCGCGGGGCTGGTCCTGTGCGCGACCGGTGCAGTGTCCCTGCGCGGCGAGGACTTCCCGCACCTGCGCAACGGCGCGTATGTCTCCACGGTAACGAGCAGCGAGGACGAACTGGAGCTCGCCGGGCTCCCGGAGGTCTACACCCGTGCCACGGTCGGCGATCACGTGACGCGCTATCAGACCACTGGCCACTACTTCTATCTGCTGAACGGTGGCAATGCCGTCAACTTCCTGCACGGCGCCAGCGTGGGGCCGTTCATCTTCCTGGTGCAGGCCGAGATCCTCGCCGGCATCCGGATGCTCGCCCGAGGCGACCTCGACCCTGGTATGCACGAGGTCAGCGCGATCGACCGCGCCGCGATCGCGGCGACCTGGCTCAACTACTTCAACAGGTGATCACCATGGCCATCACGGCAGACCACATCCGCGCCACCCTCACCGCCTACCTCGACGTACACCCGGACGAGAAGCCCGAACTCGCGGCTGCCCTGGACCTCCTGGACGACGGGGCTGACCTCACCGCCCGCAACGAGTTCCGGGGCCACGCCACCGCCGGTGCGATCCTCACCGACCCCGACGGAAAGATCCTCTTCATTCACCACCTGGCCCTCGACAAGTGGCTCCTGCCGGGCGGTCACCTGGAGGCGGACGACACCGCCCTGATCGGCGCGGCCCTGCGGGAACTCGCCGAGGAGACCGGCATCCGGCCCGAGAACGTCGTCCCGCTCGGCGACCATCCCCTGCACATCGATGTCCACCCCATCCCGGCCAACGACGCCAAGGGCGAACCCGCTCACCAGCACATCGACTTCCGCTTCCTGTTCGGCACCTCCGCCGACGTCGCCGAACTACAGGCCGAAGAAGTCACCGAGGCCGCTTGGTGCGGCGCCGAAACAATCAGCGATGAGCGTCTGCGTGCCCGTGTGGTCGCTGCCTTGCGGTGAAGACGGCGACCACGTTCAGTCGGCAGGAGTTCTTGCAGCTCACGGCCACACCAGGCAGTACAGCTGGTGCCCCGCGTCGTGCAGCCGGTTGGCGAAGTCCTGCCACTCGTGGAGCATGGTGTAGATCACGAAGGCGTCGCGCGGGCCCCGGCGGTCGGGGACGGTGGACCAGATGAAGGCGGCGGCGCCGAGTTCGGTCTCGTCGGCCTTGCGGAGGGGTTCGACGACGGTGTGGGGGAGCTGGACGACGGCGTAGTCGGGGTGCAGGACGACCAGTTCCAGGGGCGGGACCTGGTGCAGGGGGACGCCCTTGATGCCCGTGAGGACCATCGCGCTCATCGTCTCGGGTTTGATCTTGGTGGAGAGGTGGCCGTTGGGGGAGCCGCTGGTCTCCATCAGGTCGCCGAGGCGCCCCAGGGCTCCGAGCTCGCCGGCGTCCAGGCCGAGGCCGCCGGGGCCGAGGGCGGTGGGCACTCTGGCGGCGGTGGCCCGGTCGGGTGCGCCGAAGTACTTGTAGGTGACCCCCACTCGACCCTCACCCTGCTTTCCCCTGCCCGCACGCCTGCCCCCGCCCGCAGCCCCGGTGGGCCGACGGGTGCCACCCGCGGTCTCCTCGAAGCCGTCCTGCGCCTCGGACACTCGGACCATCCTCACCGGAATTCGCCGGAATCGACAGACCCCCGCACGCTCGGTGTCCCCGAACGTGCCCTTTACCCGCCTTGCGCCGCTGTCACACTGTCGCTGCCGCACAGTTCGCCGCCAACAGTCCGACCAGTCCGTCAAGCGGATGTATCGACGCTACAGACCGTACAGCCTGGCGAGCGTGTGCAGTGCTCACCTTGGCAGGACATCGACAGAATAGGTAGCCGTCCGTAGCCCCGGATCAGCGCTATGACGGCACACGGATCATCGTTCCAGATGATCGGGCCCGACATGCGTAGGTCAAGGACACGATTTGAGACCATGTCCGGGTGACCAAGGAGATGACCAACCCGATGAGCTACCCGTACGAGGCTCCCCAGTCCCAGTCGCTGTTCGACCGCGCCTCGGTCGTGACCCCCGGCGGCGTGAACTCCCCGGTGCGCGCCTTCCGCGCGGTCGGCGGCACCCCGCGCTTCATGGTGTCCGGCACCGGCCCCTACCTGACCGACGCCGACGGCCGCGAGTACGTCGACCTGGTGTGCTCGTGGGGTCCGATGATCCTCGGGCACGCGCACCCGGCCGTGATCGACGCCGTCCAGCAGGCCGTGACCCGCGGCACCTCCTTCGGCACGCCCGGCCAGGGCGAGGTGGAGCTCGGCGAGGAGATCGTCGCCCGGGTCGCGCCGGTCGAGCAGGTCCGCCTGGTGTCCAGCGGCACCGAGGCGACGATGTCCGCGATCCGGCTGGCCCGCGGGTTCACCGGCCGCGCGAAGATCGTGAAGTTCGCCGGCTGCTACCACGGCCACGTGGACGCGCTGCTGGCCGCCGCCGGTTCCGGCGTCGCCACCTTCGGCCTGCCCGACACGCCCGGGGTGACGGGTGCCCAGGCGGGCGACACCATCGTCCTGCCGTACAACGACCTCGAAGCCGTCCGGCAGGCGTTCGCCGCGCACGCGGGCGAGATCGCCTGTGTGATCACCGAGGCCTCACCCGGCAACATGGGCGTCGTCCCGCCGCTGCCCGGCTTCAACAAGGGCCTGGCCGAGCTGTGCCGGGCCAACGGCGCGCTGTTCATCTCCGACGAGGTGATGACGGGCTTCCGCGTGTCGAAGGCCGGCTGGTACGGCCTGGAGGCCGCGAACGAGGGCTGGGCGCCGGACCTGCTCACCTTCGGCAAGGTGATGGGCGGCGGCTTCCCCGCCGCCGCGTTCGGCGGCCGCGCCGATGTGATGGGGTACCTCGCCCCGGCCGGCCCGGTCTATCAGGCAGGGACCCTGTCGGGTAACCCGATCGCCACCGCCGCCGGCCTCGCCCAGCTGCGGAACTGCACCGACGAGGTGTACGCGACGGTCGACCGCGTCTCGGCCGAGATCTCCGGCCTGGTCGGCGACGCGCTGACCAAGGAGGGTGTCGTCCACCGCCTGCAGACGGCGGGCAACATGTTCTCGGTCTTCTTCACCGACCAGCAGGTCACCAACTACGACGAGGCCAAGACCCAGCAGGCATACCGCTTCAACGGCTTCTTCCACAGCATGCTGTCCCAGGGCGTCTACCTGCCGCCGTCCGCCTACGAGTCCTGGTTCGTCTCGGCGTCCCACGACGAGCGGGCGATCGAGCGGATCGCCGCCGCCCTGCCGGCCGCCGCCCGCGCGGCGGCCCAGGCCCAGCCCGCCGCTTGAGAGCCCGTATCAGACCCCGCATGAGCGCCCGTACGAGCACCCGTACGGGAACCCGCGTCGGATCAGCCGAGGAAAAGGAACGAGCGAAGTGAGCGCCAAGGACACCACCGTCGTCCACCTGATGCGGCACGGCGAGGTGCACAACCCGGAGGGCGTCCTGTACGGCCGCCTCCCGGGCTACCGCCTCTCCGAGCTCGGCCGGCAGATGGCCGACCGGGTCGCCGAGCACCTGGCCGACCGCGACATCACGTACGTGGTCGCCTCGCCGCTGGAGCGCGCGCAGGAGACCGCCGCGCCGATCGGCAAGGTGCACGGCCTGGAGATCGCCGCCGACGACCGGCTGATCGAGGCGGACAACATCTTCCAGGGCAAGACCTTCGGGGTGGGCGACGGTTCGCTGCGCAACCCGTCGTACTGGAAGTACCTGACCAACCCGTTCAAGCCCTCCTGGGGCGAGCCGTACATCGACCAGGTGGTCCGGATGATGGGCGCGCTCGCGGCGGCCCGCGACGCCGCGCGCGGGCACGAGGCGGTCTGCGTCAGCCACCAGCTGCCGATCTGGACCGTCCGCTCCTTCGCCGAGCGCCGCAGGCTCTGGCACGACCCGCGCCGCCGGCAGTGCTCGCTGGCCTCACTGACCAGCTTCACGTACGAGGGCGACCGGATCGTCTCGATCGGCTACGGCGAGCCGGCCCGCGACCTGCTGCCCGCCCACCTGGTGGGCAAGGGCGGCAAGGGCAAGCCGGTGGGCAAGAGCTTCGGGGCGTAGCGGGGGTTGCGCCCGCCGGGCGCGCGAGTCGGCCGCGCCCGGCGGGCGTGCCCCGGCCTGCGTACCCGTCGTGCACGCCCCGGCGGGCGCGGTTGCGGGCGCGACCCGACGGGCCGCCTCCGGCCGGTTCGGGCCGGTTCGGGCCACGCCCGAAATAAACGGATCATAAGTGTAAGAACCGCAGGTCAGGAGGGGTCCGACACGCAATGTCGGACCCCCCTAAAACTGCCCAAAGTCCCATGCGAAACTTTTCACATGTCTGGGACGCCTCGCCGCCGCATCCGCCTCGCCGCCGTGCTCGCCGCCACCGCCACACTGGCTCTGGCGGGCTGCTCGTCGGCCTCCTCCAGCAGTGACGGCCAGATCGGCTTCGTCACGGGTGACGGCGGCCTGGACACCGCCGCCGCCGGGCACCGCCAGGCCGCACCCGCCATCTCCGGCACCACGCTGGACGGCGGCAAGGCCGCGCTCGCCGACTACAAGGGCAAGGTCGTGGTCCTCAACATCTGGGGATCCTGGTGCGACCCGTGCCGCGCCGAGGCCAAGGGCCTCCAGGCGGTGTCGGCGAAGTACAAGGGCCAGGACGTCCAGTTCCTGGGGATCAACACCCGGGACACCGACCCGACCAACGCGGTGGCCTTCGAGCGGAACAACGGGATCACCTACCCGAGCCTGTACGACCCGGACGGCACCCAGATCCTCAAGTTCCCCAAGGGCAGCCTCAACCCGCAGAGCATCCCGACCACCATCGTGGTCGACCGCGAGGGCAAGCTCGCCGCGCGCGCGATGCGCGGACTGTCGGCGGACGACCTGGAGACCCTGCTGAAGCCCGTCCTGGCCGAGAAGTCGCAGTGAGTGCGGTCCTGCTGGCAGCCGCGAACAACCAGACGGTGGCGCACGGCGCGATCATCCTGGCCGTACCGATCGCGCTGGCGGCCGGGCTGGTCTCGTTCTTCTCGCCCTGCGTGCTGCCACTCGTCCCGGGCTACCTGAGCTACATCACCGGCTTCTCCGCCTCCGACCTGGCCGACGCCAAGGGTGCCAAGCGCGGGCGGATGCTGCTCGGGTCGGTGCTGTTCATCCTGGGCTTCACCGCCGTCTTCGTCTCAGGCGGCGCGCTGTTCGGGTACTTCGGGACGACGCTGCTCGAATACCGTCACACCATCAACATCGTGATGGGCCTGTTGATCATCGTGATGGGTCTCGTCTTCATGGGCCTGGTGCCCGGCTTCGCGCTGCGCGAGTTCCGCACCCACCGCCGTCCGGCCGTGGGGCTGGCCGGCGCGCCGCTGCTGGGCATCGTGTTCGGTCTCGGCTGGGCGCCGTGCAGCGGACCGACGTTCGGCGCGATCAACGGCCTCTCCCTGAGCCAGGCAAGTGCCGGTCGCGGCGCGCTCCTCGGGGCGGTCTACTGCATCGGCCTGGGCGTACCGTTCATCGTGGCCGCGCTCGCCTTCCGCCGCGCGCTCGGCGCGTTCGGCTGGGTCAAGCAGCACTACCAGTGGGTGATGCGGATCGGTGGCGGCATGCTCATCGTGGTCGGCCTGATGCTCCTCACCGGCACGTGGGACGCTCTGGTGCACCAGCTGCAGACCACCACCGCCGACTTCTCGATCGGAATCTGACCGTGAGCGACACCAGTACCCGACCGCCCGAGGGCGACGAGCTGACGGCGGAGCGCCTCAGCAGCGCGCCGGTCGAGCAGGACAGCCCGGCCGGCATAGGGGTGTTCGGCTGGCTGCGCTGGATGTGGCGTCAGCTGACGTCCATGCGGGTCGCGCTGATCCTGCTGTTCATGCTCTCGCTGGCCGCCATCCCGGGCTCGCTGATCCCGCAGAACAGCCAGAACCCGTTCAAGGTGCAGAACTGGAAGCTGGCGCACAGCACGGTCGGCCCGATCTACCAGAAGCTCCAGCTGTTCGACGTCTACAGCTCGGTCTGGTTCTCGGCGATCTACCTGTTGCTCTTCATCTCGCTCGCGGGCTGTATCATCCCGCGGACCTGGCAGTTCGTCGGCGTGCTGCGGGCCCAGCCCCCGGCCGCGCCGGCCAACCTGACCCGGATGCCGGTCTACGCGGCCTGGCACACCGAGGCGAAGCCGGGCGCGGTGAACGTCGCCGCCCACGCGCGCCTCAAGCGCCGGGGCTTTCGCGCGAACATCTCGGACGGCTCGGTCGCCTCCGAGAAGGGGTACCTGCGCGAGGTCGGCAACCTGCTCTTCCACCTGTCGCTGTTCGCGCTGCTCGCCGGTTTCGGCTGGGCGAGCCTGGCGAGCGGGCAGGGCGGCAAGCTGGTGATCGAGGGCCAGGGCTACGCGAACACCATGACCCAGCTGGACGACTTCACCGGCTCGGCCTTCTACGGATCCGAGGACCTGGACCCGTTCGGCTTCAAGCTGGACGGCTTCACCGCGCAGTACCAGACCACCGGTGACCAGATCGGCAGCGCCCGCGAGTTCACGGCGCACATCCGGTACTGGACGGGCGACGACAGCACCAGGCTGACCAAGGGCGACATCCAGGTCAACCATCCGCTGGAGATCGGCGGCAGCAAGGTGTTCCTGATCGGCCACGGGTACGCGCCGGTGGTCACCGTCAAGAACGCCAAGGGCGAGAAGGTCTACTCGGGCCCGACCCCCTTCCTGCCGCAGGACGCCAACCTCACCTCCGTCGGGGTCGTCAAGGTCAGCGACTACGGCCAGAAGGACGGCCAGCGGACCCAGCTGGGCTTCCGGGGCTTCTTCCTGCCGACCCAGCCGCTCGACTTCACGAAGACCGGCCCGATCTCGCTCTTCCCCGGTCCGGCCGACCCCGCGCTGGTGCTCACCGCCTACGCGGGCGACCTCGGGACGGACTCGGGCCTGCCGCAGAACGTGTACCAGCTGGACGACAAGCACATGACCCAGCTCCAGCAGGACGGCCAGATCGCCAGGATCAAGCTGAAGCCGGGCCAGGGCTGGACCCTGCCGAACGGCTACGGCACCGTCACCTTCGACGGCTACCAGCAGTGGGCCAGCTTCACCGTCTCGCACCGGCCCGGCAACGCGGTCGCGCTGGCCGGTGCCGTCTGCGCCATCCTCGGCCTGGTCGGCTCGCTGAACGTGAAGCGCCGCCGGATCTGGGTCCGCGCCTCCGCCACGCCGGACGGCCGGACGCTGGTCGAGGTCGCCGGGCTGGCCCGCAGCGAGTCCGTGAAGATCGCCGAGGAGCTCGCCGAGCTCGCGGTGGACCTCCAGGACGACGCCCCGGCGACGGAGGACCAGGTCACCGGGGAAACCGACGAACAACCCGAGTCCGCAGCAGAACGCCCTGTCCCCACCGACCCGAACTCCGAGGAGTAGACGGTGCCTGTCGCCACGGGGGTCGACCTCCAACTGGCCGACCTGTCCAACAAGCTGATCTACGCGGCCATGGCCGTGTACCTGATCGCCATGTTCGCCCACATCTTCGAGTGGACGTTCGGCAGCAAGGGCGCCGTCGCCGTCCGCTCCGCGGAGCAGACGACCCTCGCCGAGACCGTGGCCGCCGCCAAGGAGCCCGCCAAGGCGGTCAAGAAGGTGACGGTCACGGTGGCCGCCGCCGGTGGCGGCACCACCACGCTGACCCGGACCGCGCTCGCGGACGCCGGTGCCACGGTCGTCACCAGCGGCCGTGGTGACGGCGACTCCCCCCAGGATGTGGACGGCCCGGGCGCGGCCGGCAGCAGCGAGAAGGGCGACCTGGCCGGCCGGATCGCGATCTCGCTGACCGTGCTCGCCGCCCTGCTGCACATCGGCGGCGTGGTCACCCGCGGTCTCTCGGTCAGCCGCTGGCCGTGGGGCAACATGTACGAGTTCTCCTGCGCCTTCGCGCTGACCACGGTGCTCGCGTACCTGGCCCTGCTGGTCGCCAAGAAGAACGTCCGCTGGCTCGGCCTGCCCGTCACCGTCGCCGTGGTGCTGACCCTCGGCCTGGCCGTCAGCGTGCTGTACACGGCCTCCGA
Organism: Kitasatospora kazusensis; assembly: GCF_039529945.1. Classification (NCBI taxonomy): domain Bacteria; kingdom Bacillati; phylum Actinomycetota; class Actinomycetes; order Kitasatosporales; family Streptomycetaceae; genus Kitasatospora; species Kitasatospora kazusensis. The sequence goes on from NZ_BAAANT010000001.1 coordinate 116,295, forward strand.
GCAGCTCGTCCCGGCGCTGCACTCGTACTGGCTGGCCATCCACGTCTCCGCCGCGATCATGTGCGGCGGCGCCTTCTACGCGGGCTTCGCGGCCACTGTGCTGTACCTGGGCAAGGACTCCTACGACCGGCGCATCGCCGCCGGGCTGACCAGCGGCCCGCTCGGCACTTCCGCCTCGATCTGGCAGCGGCTCCCCGCCGCATCCTCGCTGGACAAGCTCTCGTACCGGATCAACGCGCTGGTCTTCCCGCTGTGGACGTTCACCATCATCGCGGGCGCGATCTGGGCCGAGGCCGCCTGGGGCAAGTACTGGGAGTGGGACCCGAAGGAGACCTGGTCGTTCATCACCTGGGTCATCTACGCCTGCTACCTGCACGCGCGGGCCACGGCCGGCTGGAAGGGCCGCAAGGCCGCCTACCTGGCACTGCTGGCCTTCGCCTGCTTCCTGTTCAACTACTACGGCGTCAACATCTTCGTGACGGGCAAGCACTCGTACGCGGGAGTGGGCTGACGGACCGCCAGACGGCGGGCCCGCGACCGGGTATGGTCGGCGGGCCCGCCGTCTCGCTCGTTCCACCGGAGTCGTTATCAGGACGTGTCCGGATATGTCAGTCGCTGTCCGATTCGGGTGGCAGGGTAGTGCGTGCAGGTACCGACGTGCCTGCGTTCAGAGACCGTGAGGGCCAGGAGCCGTGAGGGCCGGAAGCCGCGAGGAGGGCCGCGCCATGGAGTGCGACGAGGTCATGCTGACCGTCCGAATCACCGCCGGTGAGAGAGCGCTGCTCCGCCGGCTGGCCCAGGGGCACCGCAGTGACGTGTCCGAGGTGGTCGCGGACGGCCTGCTGGACGTGCTGCCGACCCTGCAGAGCACGGCGGACGCGTACCGCCTGCTGGCCACCCTGAGCCCGCCCGCGCCGTGCGCGCAGACCGTCTGGCTGCCGAGCGCGCTCGCGGACCTGCTGGTCCTCGCGGCGGCCCGGGTCGCCCAGGCCACCGGGGTCCGCCTCGGCTCCGCCAGCGCCATCCTCGGCGCGGCCGTCCGCCTCTGGCTCACCCAGGACCCGCAGCGCCTCGCGGCCAACCTCCAGGTCATGCACGAAGGCCGATCGGCCGCCCTCGCCGTCGCCTGAACAAGATCGGCCGACCCCAAGGGGCGCGGGGAACTGCGCGAAACCGGAAGGCAACGGCCCGCACTCTTCCGACTTCGCGCAGCTCCACGCGCCCCTGTTGTGCTGACCCGGGTGCCTGTCGAACCCAGCGGAGCGTCAGGCCGCCTGCTGCCAGCTGACGGGGGAGTAGTAGGCCGGGCGGCGTTCGAGGCGGGACCAGCGGGCGATCGGCTCGACCGTCGGAGCCGCTGCGGCGAGCCGCGCGGAGGCCGCGCGGGCCATCAGGACGGCGGTGACGGCGGCCAGCTCCTCGTCGGTGAGCGAGCCGCGGACGATGCGGACGAGTGACTCGGCAGATGCGCTCATGGTGTGGATTTCTCCCCCGGTGAGAAGTCTGGATGGCTGAGAAGTCTGGGTGGGCGCCTGAGCGTTCAGGAGCCCTGTTACATCGGCGGGTTGCCGTGCTTGCGGCTCGGCAGGTCGGCGTGCTTGGTGCGGAGCATGGCGAGCGAGGAGGCGAGGACCGCGCGGGTCTCGGCCGGGTCGATGACGTCGTCGACGAGGCCGCGTTCGGCCGCGTAGTACGGGTGCATCAGCTCGGTCTTGTACTCCTTGATCTTCTGCACCCGCATCGCCTCGGGGTCCTCGGCACCGTTGATGTCGCGGCGGAAGATGACGTTGGCGGCGCCCTCGGCGCCCATCACGGCGATCTCGTTGGTCGGCCAGGCGAAGGACAGGTCCGCGCCGATCGAGCGGGAGTCCATCACGATGTACGCGCCGCCGTAGGCCTTGCGCAGGATCAGCTGGATCCGCGGCACGGTGGCGTTGCAGTACGCGTAGAGCAGCTTGGCGCCGTGCCGGATGATCCCGTCGTGCTCCTGGTCGACGCCGGGCAGGAAGCCGGGGACGTCGAGCATGGTGACCAGCGGGATGTTGAAGGCGTCGCACATCTGCACGAAGCGGGCGGCCTTCTCGGAGGCGTTGATGTCCAGCACCCCGGCCAGCGACTGCGGCTGGTTGGCGATGATGCCGGTCACGTGGCCGTCGATCCGCGCCAGCACGCACAGCACGTTGGTCGCCCAGCGCTCGTGGACCTCCAGGAACTCGCCGTGGTCGACGATCTCCTCGATCACCTTGCGCATGTCGTAGGGGCGGTTGCCGTCGGCGGGCACCAGGTCCAGCAGCACCTCGTTGCGGCGGTCCACCGGGTCGTCCGTGGGGACGGCCGGCGGCATCTCCCGGTTGTTCTGGGGCAGCAGCGAGAGGAGGTAGCGGACCTCCTCGATGCAGGACTGCTCGTCGTCGTACGCGAAGTGCGAGACGCCCGAGACGCCCGAGTGCACGTCCGCGCCGCCCAGGCCGTTCTGCGAGATCTTCTCGCCGGTGACGGCCTGCACCACGTCCGGGCCGGTGATGAACATCTGCGAGGTCTCGCGGACCATGAAGATGAAGTCGGTCAGCGCCGGGGAGTAGGCCGCACCGCCCGCGCACGGGCCGAGCATCACGCTGATCTGCGGGATCACACCCGAGGCGCGGGTGTTGCGCTGGAAGATGCCGCCGTAGCCGGCGAGCGCGGTGACGCCCTCCTGGATCCGGGCGCCGGCGCCGTCGTTCAGCGACACCAGCGGGGCACCGGCCGCGATGGCCATGTCCATGATCTTGTGGATCTTCTGCGCGTGGGCCTCGCCCAGCGCGCCGCCGAAGATCCGGAAGTCGTGCGCGTAGGTGAAGACGGTCCGCCCGTGCACGGTGCCCCAGCCGACGATCACACCGTCGGTGTGCGGCTTCTTCGCCTCCAGGCCGAACCCGGTGGCGCGGTGCCGGCGCAGCGGCTCGATCTCCCGGAAGGAGCCCTCGTCCAGCAGCAGGTCGATCCGCTCCCGGGCGGTCAGCTTGCCCTTGGCGTGCTGGGCCTCGGTGGCCTTCTCGCTGGGGCCGAGCCGGACCTTGTCCCGGAGGTCCCGCAGTTCGGCCACCCGCCCGTGGGCATCGGCCGGGATCTCGGGGATCTCGTCGCCGATCGGCGCCTCGTGCAGAACCGTCATCTCGAACCACTCCAAGTGTGAGGGGAACTGTCCGACAGCCGGCCTGCTGTCGGCGGCTGCTGCTGCGAACACTTCTTCACCTACGACACTACGAGGGAATGCGCTTGGATTTCGGCGTCGATTCCGTACAAGGTCGGGCCCCAGAACATGTCAGGGCCGTACAGAAAGCCTGCTTGTCGTCCTGGTGCCCCGGTGGTCCGGGCGTGACGGCACAGTGACCTTCAGGATCGCCGTCCGCACGGCTTAATCCCCAGGTCAGCGCGGTGGCGCCGGGGTGGCGCCGGGGTGTTGCGAGCGCTCGCGCGGACGGCGGCCCCGGCGGACCGCCCGGTGACGGCAGGGGCGCTGGTCAGGCGCCGAATCGTAGGGATGCGCCAAACGGGGGCGGACGGCCGTCAGCGTGCGCCGTCCGGGTCGTCCCGTCCGCGCAGCTCGTCCTCGCGGCGGCGCAGGTCGGCCTCCCACTGCTGGAGCCGGTCCTCGCGCTCGCGGTCCGGCCCGCCCGGGTCCCGGCCCAGCGAGGCCAGGAACTCCGGGTCGTCGTCGGGCGCGACCGGCCGTCCCGCCCGCGCGCCGGCCGGGGCCCCGGCCGGCCCGGTGCCGCCGCGCAGCCGGCCCGCCACCAGCCAGGCGACCGACCCGATCAGCGGGAAGAGCAGCACGATGATCACCCAGACCACCTTCGGCAGGTGCCGGACCTCCTGCTCGGGGGTGGTCACGCAGTCGATGAACGCCCAGATCCAGAAGGCGATGACGAGCAGTGGCGGCAGAATCCTCAGCACGGTGGTGATCTCCCCCGGAGTACGGCGAGTGGCGACAGGTGGGGCCCTTGGCGGGGCCAGGCTAGTGCGTGTCGGATACTGGCACGTATGGCATACGACGATCTCCGCTCGTTTCTCCGGGCCCTGGAGCGTGAGGGCGACCTCAAGCGCATCAAGGCCGAGGTCGACCCCCATCTGGAGATCGGCGAGATCGTCGACCGGGTGCAGAAGGCCAAGGGCCCGGCGCTGCTCTTCGAGAACGTCAAGGGCTGCTCGGTGCCGCTGGCGATGAACGTCTTCGGTACGGAGCGCCGGCTGGCCAAGTCGCTCGGGCTGAAGGGCCCGGAGGAGATCTCCGAGAAGATCGCGGGCCTGCTGAAGCCCGAGCTCCCGCAGGGCTTCACCGGCTTCCGGGACGCCTTCGGCAAGCTCGCCTCGATGGCGCACGTCCCGCCGAAGAACGTGAAGTCCACCGACGCTCCCGTCCACGAGGTGGTGCTCACCGGGGACGACGTCAACCTGGACGACCTGCCCGCGCTCTTCACCTGGCCGCTGGACGGCGGCTCGTTCTTCAACCTGGGCCTGACCCACACCAAGGACCCGGACTCCGGCATCCGCAACCTCGGCCTGTACCGCCTGCAGCGGCACGACCGGCGGACGATCGGCATGCACTGGCAGATTCACAAGGACAGCCGCAACCACTACGCGGTCGCCGCCAAGCGCGGCGAGCGGCTGCCGGTCGCGATCGCCTTCGGCTGCCCGCCGGTGGTGACGTACGCGGCCACCGCGCCGCTGCCCGGTGACATCGACGAGTACCTGTTCGCGGGCTTCGTGGCCGGCGAGCGGGTGAAGATGGTCGACTGCAAGACCGTCCCGCTCCAGGTCCCGGCCGACGCCGAGGTGGTGCTGGAGGGCTGGCTGGAGCCCGGCGAGATGCTGCCGGAGGGGCCGTTCGGCGACCACACCGGCTTCTACACGCCGCAGGAGCCGTTCCCGGCGCTGACCATCGACTGCGTGACGATGCGGCGCCGGCCGATCCTGCAGTCGATCGTGGTGGGCCGCCCGCCGACCGAGGACGGTCCGCTGGGCAAGTTCACCGAGCGCTTCTTCCTCCCGCTGCTCAAGATCATCATCCCGGACATCGTGGACTACGACCTCCCCGAGGCCGGCGGCTTCCACAACTGCGTGATCGTCTCGATCGACAAGAAGTACCCCAAGCACGCGCAGAAGGTGATGCACGCGATCTGGGGCGCCCACATGATGTCGCTGACCAAGCTGATCATCGTGGTGGACGCCGACTGCGACGTGCACGACTACCAGGAGGTGGCCTGGCGCGCGCTGGGCAACACCGACTACAGCCGCGACCTGAGCGTGGTCGAGGGCCCGGTGGACCACCTGGACCACGCCTCGTACCAGCAGTTCTGGGGCGGAAAGGCGGGCATCGACGCCACCCGCAAGCTCCCCGAGGAGGGCTATACCCGCGACGGCGGCTGGCCCGAGATGGTCAGCTCCGACCCGGCCACGGCTGCCCTGGTCGACAGCCGCTGGAAGGAGTACGGCCTGTGAGCACGATCGCCGTCCCGCAGAGCCGCACCAAGGCCTTCCTGCGCCTGGTGCTGATCGAGCACTCGGTCTTCGCCCTGCCGTTCGCCTTCACCGCCGCGCTCACCGCGATGTTCCTGGACGACCGCAAGGTGCACTGGGCGCAGCTGCTGATCGTCACGGTCTGCATGGTGGGCCTGCGGACCTTCGCGATGGCCGCCAACCGGATCATCGACCGGGAGATCGACGCCCGTAACCCGCGCACCGCCACCCGCGAGCTGGTCACCGGCGCGGTGTCGATGCGGACGGCCTACACCGGGTCCGCGATAGCCCTGCTGGTCTTCCTCGGCGCGGCGGCCCTGCTCAACCCGCTCTGCCTGTTCCTCGCGCCCGTCGCGGTGGTGCCGATGGTGGTCTACCCGTACGGGAAGCGGTTCACCGACTTCCCGCACGCGATCCTGGGCCTGGCCCAGGCGATGGGCCCGATCGGCGCCTGGCTGGCCGTCACCGGCAGCTGGTCCTGGGACGCCGTGGTGCTCGGCCTCGCCGTCGGCATCTGGATCGGCGGCTTCGACCTGATCTTCGGCTGCCAGGACGTCGCCGCCGACCGCGCCGAGGGAGTCCGCTCCGTCCCGGCCCGCTACGGCATCGCGGCGGCCCTCTACGGCGCCCGCGCCTGCCACGTCGTCACGACCGGCCTGCTGGTCTGGTTCGCCCTGCTGACCCACGCCGGCCCGGCCTTCTGGGTCGGCCTCGCGGTGGTCGCCTGCGCCTTCGTCTACGAGCACTCGATCATCAAGCCGAACGACCTGTCCCGGCTCAACCGGGCCTTCTTCACCACCAACGGGTTCGTCGGCATGTCCCTCTTCGCCTTCGCCCTGCTCGACCTGGTGATCCGGGGCCTGGGCGTGTGATCACCCGCGTCGGCCGCCCCGCTGCCTATCCTGGCAGCGGGGGCCCGGCTCGGAGGTGACGCGGTGATCGGCAAGCTGCAGTGCATGGTGCTGGACTGTCACTACCCGGCCGGGCTGGCGCACTTCTACGCCGCCGTGCTGGGCGGCGAGATCGACCGCCCCGACCCCCGCTGGACGCCCGACGAGGAGTGGGCGACGGTCCACGCCCCCGACGGCCAGGTACTGGCCTTCCAGCGGGTCGAGGACTTCCGCCCGCCGATGTGGCCGGACCCGGCCCACCCGCAGCAGCTGCACCTGGACATCGAGGTGCCCGACCTCGACGCGGCGGAGCCGCAGGTGCTGGCGCTCGGCGCGGTCCTCAAACACAGCGAGACCTCCTACCGGGTGTACGTCGACCCGGCCGGACACCCCTTCTGCCTGGTGCGCGCGGCCGGCTGACGCACTCAGGGAAGCCCAGCAGGGGCGCGGGGAACTGCGCGACCAGGGCACGACGGAGGTGCACGGTTGCGCGCGCAGTTCCCCGCGCCCCTGTTGTGGTTGCCCCTATGCGTAAAGGCTCAGGTCAGCGTGAAGGTGTCGCCGACGCGGAGGTGCCCGGGGCGGCCGACCTCGGCCAGGGCGTCGAGGCGCGCGGCGTGGGCGTGGGTGACGGCCTTGAGGATCTCGGGGGCGTGCGGGAGGCCGGGCTGGGCGGCGCCGATCATCGCGCAGCGTTCGCTGGCGCGGAGGAAGGCCAGCCGGACACCGCCCGTGGCCCGGCCCTCGTGGCCGAACCAGGTGTCCTCGACGAAGGGCGGGGTGCCGGGCGGGGTCCGGAGCAGGACGTTGGGGCGGAACCGGCGCTCGTCCACGACGGCCGACGGGACGGCTCGGCGGACCCAGTCCAGGGTGGCGGTGGTCAGGACGCTGACCGGCAGCTGGTCGAAGTGCGGGACGGTGTCCTCGCGGGCCAGTTCGACGTCCTCGCGCTGGAGGTAGGCGCGCAGGAAGGCCGTCGGCTCGCCGACCGGGTTGCCCAGCGGGTCGAGCAGCTCGGGCCGGTCGAGGCGGCAGCCGAGGCGGGAGCCGAGCCGCAGCAGCCCGTCGATCCGGCGGAACCGCCGGGTGTTCTTCCCCGAGCCGAACTTCCCCCGGCCGTCCCGGACGGCGTACAGCCGGTCCCCGGCGAGCCCGCGTCCGTCCACCTCGACGGAGTCGAGCCGCTCGCCACCCGTGGACTTGACCGGATAGCGCCAGAGCCGCTCGACCACCCCCATGACCTCTGCCATGGGGTGAGCCTAGCCGTGTCCGCCGAAGTTGGTCTAGACCTATGCCTTGCCGGGGTGCGGGTCCGACCGGTGCGTCAGCACCCCGACCGCGAGGGCGGCCGTCGCCGTCGCCCCGGCCAGCGTCAGCAGGTCCGCCACCGGCAGCCCGGTCAGGGGCGGGCCGCCCGACTCCGGCAGCGCCGCGGCCAGCGGCACGGCGGCCGCCAGCGGGAGGAGCCAGAGGTGCGGTCCGGCCTCCGGGTGCCGGCGCCTGCGGAAGCCGACCGGCGCCCAGCAGCAGAACAGCACGGCGGCCGCGCCGCCGGCCAGCGTCTCGCGGACGTCGGTGTCGAGCGCCTGGTCCGGGTTGTCGACGTCCTGGTAGTCCGCTCCCCGGTAGCTGACGGTCATGCCGGGCAGTCCCGTCACCCAGCCGGCCTGCACCCGGGTGAGGGGCGGTAGGTGTTCGAGCTCGGGGGCGTCGTCCTGGAGCTCCATCCGGTACGGCGTGGCGGCGCCCAGGTCGAGGTTCAGCGTCGTGTGGTGGTCGTCGTTCTTGCGGTGCACACTCCGCACGACGCTGTCCACGGTGACCTGCGTCGTCACCCGGCACGGACGGGCGTAGCCCGTGCTCGTGCACGGCGGGCTGTGCAGGAAGCCCGCCAGGTCGGCCCGGTCGGCGGGCAGGGACCGGCTGCCGCCGACGACCGTCAGGATCGCGAACCCCGCGAACAGCAGCTGCCAGAACCCGCCCAGCCGGACGGTCAGGAAGCGCGGCACTCCGGCCTTCACGGCCCAGCGCCGGTCGAACACGTCCCCGGCGGCGTTCCGGTACGCCCTCGGCTTCGGGAGGTGGCCCCGGCGGCGCTTGGCCTCCGGCCGCTTGGTGTGCAGCCGCCAGTGGTCCAGGACCGCCACGACCTTGGCGTCGAAATCCGGGTCGTACGCCCGCGGGCCGGTGAGCACCGCGGGCAGCGTGAAGGAGGCGCCGCCCGCGACCCGCACCCGCAGGCGCCGCGTGCCGTACGCCTTCTCCTCGACCACGATGTCGCGGACCGCTGCCCAGGGGTGCACCCGGGTGAGGAGCAGCCGGCGGGTCCGGATGCCCTGCTGGGTGAGGGTCGTGCGGTGGCCGAGGCAGCAGCCGGCCACCAGCGCGGCCCCGAGCAGGCCGGCCGCCAGAGCGGCGGGCAGCCGGTCGGTGAACAGCGCCGTGACCAGCGCGAACGCCGGTCCGGCCGCGAGCGATCCGGCCACCGCTCTGCGGCGGCGGCCGGCGGTGACTGCGAAGACGAGTGGGTCCACGGCGGGGACGGTACGCCCGTTCGGGGACCGGGCGGACGGCAGGGTCACCCCAGCCGGGCCACCGCCCGGACGGGAGCGCCGTCGGCCGCCACCAGCCGGAGCGGGAAGAGCGAGACCTCGATCGGGAGGCCGGCCGCCTGGGCGTCCAGCAGCGCCGTCAGGTCGGTGAGGTTCTCGGCGACGACCGCGCCGCCCGGGGTGCCGAGCAGCAGGCGGTGAGCGGCCAGGCCGGCCGCCTCGGCGGCCGGGTCGTGCTCGTCGGAGAGGTCGGCGAGCAGGGCGGCGACCGTCGGGTCGGCCGGGCCCTGGTCCGGGGTCGGGTCGATGCTGAGGGCGTCGACGCCCAGCGTGCGGACCCCGGCGGCCACGATCGCCCCGGCCGCCTCCGGAGTGAGCCAGGGGTGGGCGAGGTACCGGTCGGTGCCCCAGTACCGGGGCCAGCCGGTGGCGAGCAGCAGGACGGTGCCCGGGCCCGCCAGTGCCAGCGCGGGGGCCAGCTGACCGGCCGTCACCGCCGCCCGGGGCTCCAGCCCGCGCAGGTCGGCGACCACGGCCGGACCGGTGAACAGCTCCAGCGGCAGCCCGTCCAGGGTCGGCCAGGTGACGTCCACGTGGTACGGCGCGTCCACATGGGTGCCGGACTGCGAGCCGAGGTGCAGGGCCAGCACGTTGACCCCGGCGGTGGCGGTGGTGAGCGCGGGCCGCAGTTCCACCTCCGGATCGCCGGGGTAGACGGGCATCCCGGTGGTGACCGGGTGGGTGAGATCGAGCAACGTCGACGCCATGGGTTCATCCTCCCGCGTCGGGTGGGGGGAGAGTAGCGAAAATGGAGTCATGAGCACCGAGAAGCAGGTACGTCAGCCGTGGGTGGTCGGGGTCTCCGGGGCGTCCGGGACTCCGTACGCCGCCGCCGTGATCCGGGGGCTGCTCGCGGCGGGCGAGGCGGTGGACCTGGTGGTCAGCCGGGCCGCCCGGCTGACCATCATGGACGAGACCGGGATCTCCTTCCGGGACGCCCACTGGCGGCAGGACCTGGCGCAGTGGACGGGAGTCGAGGAGCTCGACGACGTCCGCCACTGGCCGGCCGGCGACTTCGCGGCCGGTCCGTCCAGCGGCTCGTACCCGGCCAAGGGGATGCTGGTGGTCCCGGCGACCACCGGGGCGGTGGCCGGCATCGCGCTCGGCCTCAGCAAGGACCTGCTCCAGCGGGTCGCCAGCGTGACCCTGAAGGAGCGTCGCCCGCTGGTGGTCTGCCTGCGCGAGACCCCCCTCAATGGGGTGACGCTGAAGCACCTGGTGGAGCTCGACGCGCAGGGCGCCGTCGTCCTCCCCGCCTCGCCCGGCTTCTACGCGGGCGGCTCCACGGCCCGGGAACTGGTGGACTTCGTGGCGGGCCGGGTGCTCGACGCGGTCGGCGTGCCGCACCGCCTCTACCTGCGCTGGGAAGGGGAGTTGGGCGCGGGGGGGAAGGCTGGGTAAGCGAGGGGGTTACGGGAGAGTATGTTCTTTGCGATATCCGGGTTGATCCGCGCACGGCGCCTTTGAATCCGGATAATGATCTGTGGGTCTGGAGAGGTTCGGAAGGACGCGGGCGTATATGGACACGGTGGACAGACAGCTCATCCAGGCACTGCGGGAGAACGGCCGAGCCTCGTACGCCGAGCTGGGCCGTCTCGTCGGCCTGTCGGGCCCGAGCGTGACGGACCGGATCAACCGCCTGGAGCAGGCCGGGGTGATCACCGGCTACCGCGCCACGGTCAATCCGGCCTCGCTGGGTTTCGGCGTCACCGCCCTGATCGGCCTTCAGCTGACCGACGCGGCCGACCACGAGGACGTCGCGCACCGGCTCAAGGAGCTGGGTGAGGTCGAGGACTGCTGGTTCATCGCCGGCGACGACTCGTACATGCTCAAGGTCCGGGTCTCCAACGTGGAGGGCCTGGAGTCGGTGGTCAAGCGTCTCTCCGGCACCAAGGGTGTCGCGCGGACCAGGACCACGGTCGTACTCTCCACCAAGTGGGAGAACCGGGTGAGCGATCTGCCCATGGCAGAGGGGGAGTAACGCGGATGGCACTGGTCGGGTTGGAAGAGCTGCGTGCGGCGCAGCGCCGGATCGCGGGCGTGGCGGTCCGCACGCCCCTGCTGCCCTGCCCGTGGGCGGCGGACGGGTCCCGGGCGCTCTGGCTGAAGCCGGAGAACCTGCAGCCGACCGGTGCTTTCAAGATCCGCGGCGCGTACAACCGGCTGGCCGCCCTGACGGACGGTGAGCGGGCCCGCGGCGTGGTCGCCCAGTCGAGCGGCAACCACGCCCAGGCGGTCGCCTACGCGGCGGGGCTGCTCGGGCTGAAGGCCGTCATCGTGATGCCGGACACCTCGCCCGCCGTCAAGGTCGCGAACACCCGCGCCTTCGGCGCCGAGGTCATCCTCGTCCCGCCGGCCGAGCGGGACACCACGCCCGTCGAGCTGGTCGACAAGCACGGCTACGTCTGGGTGCCGCCGTTCGACGACCCGTACATCCTCGCGGGCCAGGGCACCGTCGGCCTGGAGATCGGCGAGGACGCCCCGGACGAGCTGGACACCGTGCTGGTGCCGTGCAGCGGCGGCGGCCTGCTCGGCGGCACGGCCGCCGCGCTCAAACTGACCTGCCCGGGCGTCCGGGTGATCGGCGTCGAGCCCGAACTCGCGGCCGACGCCCAGGAGAGCTTCCGCACCGGCCGGCGCACGGCCTGGCCGATCACCGACACCTTCCGGACGATAGCGGACGGCCTGCGGACCACCTCGCTGGGCGAACTGCCCTTCGATCACGTCCAGGCGTACGTCGACGACATGGTCACCGTGACCGAGCAGGAGATCCGCGACACCGTCGCCCTGCTCGCCCGCCGGGGTCGGCTGGTGGCCGAGCCGTCCGGGGCGGTGGCGGCGGCCGCGTACTTCCACCACGCGGACGAGCTGGACGGCCGGGTCTTCGCGGCCGTCGTCAGCGGCGGCAACCTCGACCCCTCCCTGCTCGCCGAGCTCCTCGCCACCTGACGCGGCCCGCTCCGCGGGGTTCGCCTGACGGGTAGGGGCAACCCCAGGGGGGCGCGGGGAGGGAATGACAGCGCGGCACGCTCCGCGCGATTCACCGGACGCTCAGGGTTACCCCATGGGGGCGCGGGGAACTGCGCGAATCGGGAGGAGCGGACCAGTGCCTTCCGCTCTCGCGCAGTTCTCCCCAGCCTTCGGCCGGGAGGTGCCCCCACGCGCCCCTGGGGTGGTGCAGGTGACGGTGAGCTGCGCAGCTTCGAGCCGCACTCTTCCGCCCTCGCGCAGTTCCCCGCGCCCCGGGGGTGGTGCAGGTGACGGTGAGCTGCGCAGCTCTCGGGTGTTGCCTGGAGGGCGAGCCGCGAGCCACGTCGCGTACGCTCGTGGTCGGTTGTTTTCCGAGGCACGAGGAGGCGGGTCACCGCATGGACGCAGGGCTCAAGCGCGAGCTGGAGGCGAAGGTCTACGCGGGTGAGCGGCTGACCCGCGAGGACGGCATCGCGCTGTACGCGAGCGACGACCTCGCCTGGCTGGGCGGCCTCGCGCACCACGTGCGGACGCAGAAGAACGGCGACGTCGTCCACTTCAACGTCAACCGCCACCTCAACATGACCAACGTCTGCGCGGCCTCCTGCGCGTACTGCTCGTTCCAGCGCAAGCCGGGCGAGAAGGACGCGTACACCATGCGGATCGAGGAGGCCGTCCGGCTGGCGAAGGCGATGGAGGTGGACTCCCTCACCGAGCTGCACATCGTCAACGGCCTGCACCCGACGCTGCCGTGGCGCTACTACCCGCGCAGCCTGCGCGAGCTGAAGGCCGCGCTGCCCAGCGTCTCGCTGAAGGCGTTCACCGCGACCGAGATCCACTGGTTCGAGAAGATCAGCGGCCTGTCGGCGAGCGACATCCTGGACGAGCTGATCGACGCCGGCCTGGAGTCGCTGACCGGCGGCGGCGCGGAGATCTTCGACTGGGAGGTCCGCCAGCACATCGTCGACCACGAGACCCACTGGGAGGACTGGTCGCGGATCCACCGCCTGGCGCACAGCAAGGGCCTCAAGACCCCGTCGACGATGCTCTACGGCCACATCGAGGAGCCCCGCCACCGGGTGGACCACGTGCTGCGGCTGCGTGAGCTGCAGGACGAGACCGGCGGCTTCCAGGTCTTCATCCCGCTGCGCTACCAGCACGACTTCCACGACTCCAAGGACGGGGTCGTCCGCAACAAGCTGATGGCCCGTACCGAGATGGCGACGGGCGCCGAGGCGCTGAAGACCTTCGCGGTCTCCCGGCTGCTGTTCGACAACGTCCCGCACGTCAAGGTCTTCTGGGTGATGCACGGCGTCACCACCGCGCAGCTGGCGCTCAGCCACGGCGCGGACGACATGGACGGCTCGGTGGTCGAGTACAAGATCACCCACGACGCCGACAACTTCGGTACGCCGAACAAGCTCGGCCGTGCGGACCTGCTCGACCTGATCCGTGACGCGGGCTTCCGCCCGGTCGAGCGGAACACCCGCTACGAGATCATCCGCGAGTACGACGGCCCGGATCTCGGGCGCCGCGAGGTGCCGCAGGCGATGCGGCTCTGATCACACTCTCCGACGATCCCCCCGCCGAACCGGGCGGGGGGATCTCGGCGTCTCCGGACATACGTGCGTATTTCACGCGGCCCCACCACACACTGCGCGTATGCTCACAGGCTCACCACACGCCGCGGGTTTCATTTCTGGCCGCGGCTTTGGAAGGATCGTCAGCATGTCCGGTTCCCGCCGTGCCACCCCCGCCAGCCGCCGCCAGCAGGCCGCCCCGCCGTACGTGAGCGAGGACGGCACGGCCGGCCGGTCCAGAGGACGCCGGCGCAAGCCGCGCAAGCGCCGGGGCCGGGCCCTGATGGGCGGTACGGCGATGCTGCTGGCGGCCGCGGCGGGGTGGTTCACCGTCGGCCCCGGCCGGACGGTGCCCGTCGCCAACTCCGCCGCCCCCGACCTGACGCCGACCGAGCTGCCCTCCGCGACCCCCGCCACCGTGCAGGCCGGCCTCGGCCGGACCGACCCGCCGGCCGCCGACCGCTCCAACCGCAACGACGGCTCGCTGGCCACCGTCCCCGGGCTGGGCGCCTCGTTCCTCTCCAGGGTCCCCGCCACGACCGGACAGCTGCTGGTGGCCTCCGGCAAGGGCAAGGACTCCTCCGACTCCACCGTCACGCTCTTCACCCGGACCGCCTCCGGCGGCTGGCAGGCCGGCGTCACCTGGCCCGCCCACAACGCGTACAAGGGCTGGACGGACGACCACAGCTCCGGCGACCTGCGCAGCCCGATCGGGGTCTTCGCGCTGACGGACGCGGGCGGCCACAACGCGAACCCGGGCAGCAAGCTTCCGTACGACCGGAACCCCGACTTCGTGATGAACGGCACCGGGTTCAACGGCGAGCCGCTGGCCGGCTCGTTCGACTACGTGGTGGCGATCAACTACAACCGGGTGGCCGGCAGCTCCCCGCTGGACAGCCGCTTCCCCGACGGGGCCGCCAAGGGCGGCGGCATCTGGCTGCACGTGGACCACGGCGGCCCCACCCACGGCTGCGTCACCCTGACCGAGGACCACATGGCCGAGTTGATCAAGGTGCTGGACCCGGCCCAGCATCCCATGATCGCGATGGGCGACGCGGCCTCGCTGGCCGCCTGACCTCGTACTCCGCTCTCATGGGCGTGCACCGGGCCCGTGCGCGCCCGGTGCACGACCCGTGCGGGACACGGGCTGTTGTCCGGCTTCTACAGCTTCCGACCCCGTACCTTGTACCAGCGCGTTACCAGCGGACTGACCGGTAACGGGGTTGAGTGGCTGTATGACCGCCTCCCGCATCGTGGCGCTCGGCCACTACCAGCCGCCCAAGGTCCTCACCAATGACGACCTGGCGAAGCTGGTCGACACCGACGACGAGTGGATCCGTAGCAGGGTCGGTGTACGAACCAGGCACATCGCGGTCGACGAGACCCTGGTCGACCTCGCCACCGAGGCCGCGCAGAAGGCGCTGGCCAACAGCGGCCTGCAGGCCGACCAGATCGACCTCGTGGTGGTCGCGACCTGCACCGCCGTCGAGCGCAGCCCGAACACCGCCGCCGCCGTCTCCGCACGGCTCGGCGTCCCCTCGCCCGCCGCCTACGACATCAACACCGTCTGCTCCGGCTTCTCCTACGCACTGGCCACCGCCGACCACGCCATCCGGGCCGGGGCCGCGACCCGGGCCCTGGTGATCGGTGCCGAGCGGATGTCCGACACCCTCGACTGGACCGACCGCTCCACCTGTGTGATCTTCGGCGACGGCGCCGGCGCGGCCGTGGTCGAGGCCGTCCCGGACGAGCAGGGCGGCATCGGCCCGGTGCTCTGGGGCTCCGAGCCGGACAAGGGCGACGCCGTGGTGATCACCGGGTGGGACCCGACGATCAGCCAGGTGGGCCAGACGGTGTTCCGCTGGGCCACCACCAAGATCGCCCCGCTGGCCCGGGAGACCTGCCGCAAGGCCGGCATCGAGCCCTCCGAACTCAAGGGCTTCGTCGCCCACCAGGCCAACCTGCGGATCATCGATGCCATCGCCAACAAGCTGGGCGCACCGAACGCGGTGATCGCCCGCGACGTGGTCGACTCGGGCAACACCTCGGCCGCCTCCATCCCGCTGGCCCTCAGCAAGCTGGTCGAGCGCGGCGAGCTGAGCTCCGGGGACCCGGTGCTGCTCTTCGGCTTCGGCGGCGGGCTGGCCTACGCCGGGCAGGTCGTGCGCTGCCCGTAGCCTGCGGCTCGCCCGTCCTGTGGCACCCGGGGGTGCGGGGGCCACGTGCTGCGGCGGGCCCGGCGTCGTCGCTTCCGGTTCGCGCAGTTCCTCGCGCCCCTGGAGGCACCCCGGCTCGTGCGGTCGGGCATGGCTGTGGGGCGGTCGGAATCAGGTGATTCCGACCGCCCCACGGTGGTTTCTGGCGCGTCGCGGTACGTCGGCGAACCTCCCCCGAGGACACGGCCGCCGTCCGGTGCACCCCGGACAGGAGGCCGGGGCTGCGCGCGAGCTGGAAGGTGGGGAGCGGGGTCTGTTACTTGGGCGGCTTCTTCCCGGTGACACCCAGGTAGACCTGCAGTGCCAGGTTGGGCTTGAGGTCCTTGACCTTGACGCCCCAGGAGGTGAAGGCCTTCGAGTGCTCCGCCGCCGAGGCGAGGAGCGAGACCAGCGATCCCGAGATGGCGGCCGGGTCGACCGTCTTGTCGGTCTTCGCCTGGTTGGCCTTGACGGCTTCGGTGAGCGGCCCGGCGACCGAGTTGAGGACCTTCATGCGGATCTTGAAGAACCGCTTGTCCCCTTCGGCAGCACCGAGAGTGACCACTCGGAGAATGGCGTCGTTCTTGCGCCAGAAGGCGAGGAATCCGTCCACCAGTTCTTCCGAAGTGGTGAAGCCGGTCTTTCCCGCCCAGGACTTTCCATCGACGAGCTCTTTGAGCCCGCCGCTGTCCTCGGCCATTTCCTCGGCGATCTCGAGGACGGCGCCCTCGACATCCGGGAAGTACTGGTAGAAGGTCGCGGGGGAGGTTCCCGCCATACGGGCGACGTCGATGACCTTGACGTCCCGATAGGGCGACGTGCTGAGCATCTCGCGGAGGCAGTCGAGCAGCTTCTGCCGCGTCTCCTGTCCGCGTCGCCCGGCGACGCGACCGTCGACGGTGCGAACTTGTCCTGTCATGCCGTCAGCTTACCGTGGCACGATCTTGGCGCGATTCGGTGATGCGACTATTACTCCGCCCGGGGGGTGGGATAGGCGCGGTGCGGGGTGTGCGGGCGGATATTCGGCACACCCGCGGCGGGTATCGAAAAGCCGGTATCGGAGCCCCCCCGTGTGCTGATGATCCCACAGCGTGACGAAGGGTCGGCTGAAGGCCGGTCGCGTGGCACAGAGTGATCGTCAGTGACCGGCGCGCAGCCGTCCGGCTGCCCGTCAGATCCCGGCCCGGCGGGCCGGACCGGCGCGTCCCGGGCAGGGAGATTGGCTCCGGTGGGGCGGGCATTGGACAATCGGGGGCGGCGTACCCGGTCAGGGTGCGGCATGACGGGGAGGTGGCAGCGGAGTGGACCAGCTGACGGCGCACGATCCGCGCAGGATCGGGCCCTTCGAGGTGCTGGGGCGGCTCGGCGCGGGCGGGATGGGCCTGGTCTACCTGGCCCGGTCCGCCTCCGGCCGGCGGGTGGCCATCAAGACCGTCCGGGGGGAGCTGGCGGAGGACGAGCTGTTCCGGGTCCGCTTCGCCCGGGAGATCGCGGCCGCCAAGACGGTCGGCGGCTTCTACACCGCCGCGGTGGTGGACGCCGACGCCGACGCGCCGGTGCCCTGGCTGGCCACCGCGTACGTGCCGGCGCCCTCGCTGGAGGACCTGGTGGAGGAGTGCGGGCCGCTGCCCGTGGACGCCGTCCGCTGGCTGGTCGCCGGGATCGCCGAGGCCCTGCAGTCCATCCACGGGGCCGGGCTGGTGCACCGTGACCTCAAGCCGTCCAACGTGCTGGTGGTCGAGGACGGCCCGCGCGTGATCGACTTCGGCATCGCGGCCGGGGTCTCCAGCTCCCGGCTGACCATGACCAACGTCGCGGTCGGCACCCCCGCCTACATGTCGCCCGAGCAGGCCAAGGACAGCCGCAGCGTCACCGGCGCCAGCGACGTCTTCTCGCTCGGCTCGCTGCTGGTCTTCTGCGCCACCGGCCACGCCCCCTACCGGGGGTCCAATCCGGTCGAGACGGTCTTTCAGCTGCTCCGCGACCAGCCGGACCTCTCCGGGCTGCCGGTCGAGCTGGT
Organism: Kitasatospora kazusensis; assembly: GCF_039529945.1. Classification (NCBI taxonomy): domain Bacteria; kingdom Bacillati; phylum Actinomycetota; class Actinomycetes; order Kitasatosporales; family Streptomycetaceae; genus Kitasatospora; species Kitasatospora kazusensis. The sequence goes on from NZ_BAAANT010000001.1 coordinate 134,061, forward strand.
CGACCTCGTCCGGGCCTGCATGCGGCCCGCCGCCGAGCACCGGCCGACCCCCGCGCAGATCCAGGCCGAACTGGCCCCGCACCTGTTCTCCCGGGACGAGGCGGCGGGCGAGGTCGAGGACTGGCTGCCGCCCCGCGCGCTGGACCTGATCGAGCGCAGGCGCGGACGGCGGGTGATCGCCCCGGTGCTGCCGCCCGCGCCCCCGCCCGCGCCCCCCGTGCCGCCGGCCGTCCCGCAGCTGATGCCGACCCAGCCGGTGGCGCCGCACCGCGACCACGGCGGCGCGCTCGACGCCGAGGCCGCGACCGAGAAGCTCGCGGGCCGGCGCCACGGCGGCCCCGACGTCAGCGCCGCCGAGGTGCGGCTGACCGGAGCCGCCGTCCGGATAGGGCCCGGCCCCCGGGCCGACCAGACCACCGGCGCCGACCCGGCACCGGCGGGCACCGACTGGGTCCGCCGGGTCACCCCGCCGCCGGCCCGGGCGGCGCGCTGGCGGCCCTGGCGGTTCCGGATGTCCAACGACGTCTGGGGTACGCCGGTGGTCGCCGACGGCACCCTCTTCGTCTCCAGCTTCGAGGTGCACGCCCTCGACATCGCCTCCGGCCAGCGCCGGTACAAGACCCGCGACGTCGCCTGGGCGCTGGCCGTCGACTCCGGCCGGGTGCACGCCGCCGACGGCCCGCACCTCTACACCGTGGACGTCGCCGACGGAACCGAGCGCTGGCGCAACTCCCTCGACGGCTGGATCTACGCCCTGGACGCCGCCGACGGCGTGCTCTGCTGCGGCACCCGGGGCGGCGGCGTCCAGCTCCGCTCGGCCGCCAGCGGCGCCGAGTTGTGGCGCGCGGACGACGCCCAGCAGGACTACGAGAACCCGCAGTCGGGCCCGGCCCTGGTGGCCGGCGCGGCGTACTACTACGGCGGCGGGCGGCTGCGCTGCGTCGACCCGCGTGGCGGCGGCCTGCGCTGGGCCTTCCCGGTCGGCGAGGACGTCCCGTCCCGGCCGGTCGAGCGGGCCGGCGTGCTGTACCTGACGGCGGGCAACCGGGTCTACGCCCTGGACGCGGCCACCGGCGCGGAGCGCTGGCGCTTCGACGCGGCGGTGGTGCTCTTCACCCCGCCCGCGTTGGACGGTTCGGCGGTGTACGTGGCCGACTACCTCGGCACCGTCTACGCGCTGGACGCCGCCACCGGCCGCGACCGCTGGCGCGGCCGTACCGGCAGCCGGCAGGGCGCCGAACCGGTCGTCGTGGCGGCCGACCTCGCCCTGGTCGCCGCCGGGGACACCCTGCACGCCTTCGATACCGTCTCGGGCCGCGAACGCTGGCGCTACACCGCCCGGGGCGAGATCGTCGGCTCCCCGGCGGTCGGCGACGGCCTGGTCCACATCGGCAGCCGCGACCACTCCCTGCACACCCTCGACCTGGCCACCGGGCGGCTCCGCTGGGAGCTCGGCACGAAGGGCGAACTGACCGGCTCACCCGTCGCGATCGGCGGCCGGGTCTTCGTCGGCAGCAAGGACCGCTGCGTGTACGCGTTGGACGCGTTCTACGGGACGGCCGTGCCCAACCCGTAAGGCGGCCGTCCTTCCAGGGGGCGCGGGGTGGACCCCGCACCCCCTGGAAGGCTCATCCGGTCCCGGGGTGGCGGGCCTGCCAGGCCGCCCAGGCCGAGCCGACCATCGACTCGATGCCGTGCCGGGCCTTCCAGTCGAGCTCCCGGTGGATCAGGTCGGCGGAGGCCACCACCCGGGCGGGGTCGCCGGCGCGGCGGGGCCGGATCTCGGGGGTGGTGTCGCGGCCGGTGACGCGGGCGACGACGGCGAGCATCTCGCTGACCGAGGCGCCCTCGCCGCGGCCGATGTTGAGGGTCAGGGCGACCGGCCCGGTCGCGGCCGCGAGGCGGCGGACGGCGGCGACGTGTGCCGTGGCCACGTCCGAGACGTGGATGTAGTCACGGACGCAGGTGCCGTCGGGCGTCGGGTAGTCGTCGCCGAAGACCAGCGGCGGCAGGCCGTCCGTCAGCCGCTGGAAGACCATCGGGACGAGGTTGGCGACCCCGCCGTCGGCCAGCTCCGCCGAGGCCGCGCCCGCGACGTTGAAGTACCGGAGCGAGACGGTGGAGAGCCCGTGGGCGCGCCCGGCGGCCCGCAGCAGCCACTCGCCGGCCAGCTTGGTCTCGCCGTACGGGTTGATCGGTTCGCACGGGGTGGACTCGGTGACCAGGTCCACGTCCGGCATGCCGTAGACCGCGGCGGACGAGGAGAACAGCACGTTCCGGACGCCCGCCGCGACGGCGGCCTCCAGGACGGTCTGCAGGCCGGCGAGGTTCTCCCGGTAGTAGGTGAACGGCTCCGCCACCGACTCGCCGACCTGCTTCTTCGCCGCGATGTGCAGGACGCCGGTGATCCGGTGGGCGCTCATGGCCGCGTCCAGTACGGCCCGGTCGAGGGTGGACCCGACGACCAGCGGCACGTCCGGCGGCAGCCGCGCCGGGTCCCCGCTGCTGAGGTTGTCGAGGACGACGCAGCGCATCCCGGCCTCGTTCAGCTGCTGCACGACATGCCCGCCGATGTAACCGGCGCCGCCGGTGATCAACCAAGTCATGTCCGGATCCTATGCGGGGCCCGCTCGGCGCCGGGTTCCGACGGCCGCCCGGAGGTTCTCCCGGGTATAGCCGCAAATGAGGGCAAACCGGATGGCGGCGTCGGCGGCCCGGGCGGGTGGCGCCGCTTCGGGGCCGGGTGGGCGCGTCGCACGGCCAATTCGGACAAAGCGGTGAAATGCTGACAAAGTTCGGCCCTTCACCGCGTCCTGAGGTCCCCCCTCCAGGGCCGGTCGCGCGCGCACGGAACCGGAGGCAGCTCAGGTGCACCCCAAGAAGCAACCCACCCGCCCGATCCCGGCCGGCCCCCGTCCCACCGGGCCCAGGCTGCTGCTCCCGGGGGTGGCGCTCGCCCTGGCCGGCCTGGTGGTGACCGGCTGCACCAGCAGTGGTTCCTCCTCCTCGTCCTCGGCGGCGTCCTCCTCGTCCTCCTCCTCGTCGGCCTCCCCGAGCGCCTCGTCCGGCAGCTCGGCGCCCGCGCCGTCCGGCACCAACCAGCTCCAGGACGACTACGAGCGGGTGATCGCCGACGTGCTGCCCTCGGTGGTGCAGATCACCACCGCCTCCGGCCTCGGCTCCGGCATCGTCTACGACGCGAAGGGCGACATCGTCACCAACGCGCACGTGGTCGGCACCGCGACCTCCTTCACCGTCACGCTGCCCAACAGCGCCAAGACCCTGGACGCCACCCTGGTCGGCAGCTTCCCCGAATCCGACCTCGCGGTGATCAAGCTCAGCAGCCCCCCGAGCGGGCTCAAGCCGGCCGTCTTCGGCGACAGCAGCAAGGTCGCGGTCGGCCAGATCACGCTGGCGATGGGCAGCCCGCTGGGCCTGTCGTCCAGCGTCACCCAGGGCATCGTCTCGGCGACCGGCCGGACGGTCTCCGAGCCGCAGGGCGGCGGCTCGGCCGGCGCCACCCTCGGCAACATGGTGCAGACCTCGGCCGCCATCAACCCGGGTAACAGCGGCGGCGCGCTGGTCAACCTCTCCAGCCAGGTGATCGGCATCAACACGCTCGCCGCGATCGACCAGGAGCTGAACGGCAGCAGCGCCCCCGGCATCGGCTTCGCCATCCCGGCCGCCACCATCACCAACATCGCCGACCAGCTGATCAAGAGCGGCAAGGTCACCAACTCCGGCCGGGCCGCCCTCGGCATCACCGCCCGGACGTACTTCAGCTCCGACTTCCAGCCCGCCGGCGCCGTCATCGTCGGCGTCACCCAGGGCGGCGCGGCGGACTCCGCCGGGCTCCAGGCCGGAGACGTGATCACCAAGCTGGGCGACACCCAGATCACCAGTCTCAACTCGCTGACCACGGCCCTGGCCTCGCTCCAGCCCGACGCCAAGGTCACCGTCACCTACCTGCGGGACGGCCAGACCAAGACCGCCGACGTCACCCTCGGCACCCTGTCCAGCTGACCCGCCCAGAACTCCGGGCCCGGCGGCCCCACCGCGCAAGGGAGGCGGCCGCCGGGCCCGGACCCATGTTCGGTGCCGGTACCGCCAGGTGCCGGTACCGTCCGGCACCTGTACAGCTTGTCGTGACCGGCCGGCCGGCGGAGCCTTCAGCGGCGGGCGCTCCTCGTCCGCCAGGGCAGCTCGACCGTCACCCCGGTCGGGCCGCCCGCCGGGCTCTCGACCACGAAGACCCCGTCCACCGCGCTGACCCGCTCGGCCAGCCCGGCCAGTCCGCTGCCCGGGTAGGCCGCCGCCCCGCCGCGCCCGTCGTCCTGGACGAGCAGCATCAGCCGGTCCGCGGCCCGCCAGACGTCGACCGTGGCGGTCCGGGCGCCGGCGTGCTTGGAGACGTTCGTCAGCAGCTCGCTGACGGTGAAGTACGCGATGCCCTCGACCGCCGAGTCGGGCCGCTGCGCGGTGCCGTCCGGGCCGGCCAGGTCGACGTTCACCTTGACCCCGCCCGGCACGGTGCACCGGGCGGCGACGGCGGAGAGCGCCGCGTCCAGGCCACGGTCCGTCAGGACGGCCGGGTGGATGCCCCGGGCCAGGTCGCGCAGCTCCTGGAGCGCGAGCTTCACCTCGCCGTGCGCCGCGCCGACCATCCGCGCGGCGGACTCCACGCTCTCCGGGGTCTGGCTCTCGGCCAGCTTCTCCTTGGCCAGCCCGAGGTCCATCGACAGGGCGACCAGCCGGGCCTGCGCGCCGTCGTGCAGGTCCCGTTCGATCCGCCGCAGGTCGGCGGCGGCGGTGTCGACCACCGCGCCCCGGTCGTCCTCCAGCTCGCGGACCCGCTCGGACAGCGCGTTCGGGGCGAGCAGGGTGTCGACCAGCAGCCGGTCCGCCGTGGCGAGGAAGCCGGCCACCCACGGCAGCACCGGCCACCCGATGATCAGCATGATCAGCGTGACGGCGAAGCTGACCAGGCCCCACGGCATCAGCACGACGCAGTAGAGCGCCGAGCGCCAGCCCAGCCCGTCGGTCAGGTTGGCGAGCACCCAGCCGGCCGGCCCCGGGCGGTCCGGCACCAGCGGCAGGGGTTCGCCCAGCTCCGAGTCGACCGCGATCCGGGCGCGCTGCCGGGCCAGCCTGCCGAGGGCCCGGCAGCCCGTCAGCCCGAGGGCGAGCAGCGGCAGCCCGACCACCGTGACCGCCAGGCTCAGCCCGACGCTCAGCACCACGACGCTGAACACGAATCCGGCGATGCCGACCGGCAGGTTCAGCAGCAGGTGCTGCACCTGCCGCCAGAGCTTCGCTCCGTACAGCGGCGGCCGGGCGGGCCTGTCCTTCGTCATGCTCGGCGTCTCCATCGTGTGCACCCCACCCTCTCGGTCGGCCTACCGGCCTGGTGGGCTCCAGCATCGCGGGTCGGCGGGCGGTCGGGCCATGGGGGTGATCGGCGTCCACGGCCGGGGGTTATCCCCACCCCGGTGGTGGGGGTGTGGACAGGGTGCCTCAAGGGGCCGGTGTCCACACGGTGTCTTGTAGGTCGGGCAGGGTGCAGGGAGACTCAAGCGCTGCACTTAGACTCACGCCTTAGCGATGGTTATGGATGTGTAAAGAGGCGCAGTGAACCCCCACCGACCGGTGGGTCGACGTTCCAGTGTGGAGGCGAACGCATGACGGGGCCGCTGGCCGCCGCCGACCCTGCCGCGGGCGGTGGCTACTTCGACGCGTACGCGGCGGTGGGCCTGCTCGCTGTCGTCGGCGTGCTCTTCGTCGCGGTGTCCTTCACCGCGAACCGCCTGCTCAGGCCGGTGGTGTACTCGCCGGAGAAGCTGCTGACCTACGAGTGCGGCGTCGACCCGGTGGGCGGGGACTGGGCGCACACCCAGATCCGGTACTACATCTACGCCTTCCTGTACGTGATCTTCGCAGTCGACTCGATCTACCTCTTCCCGTGGGCGACGGTCTTCGCCGCCGCCGGGTTCGGCATGGCCACGCTGGTGGAGATGTTCGTCTTCATCGGCTTCCTCGCGGTCGGGCTGCTCTACGCCTGGAAGAAGGGCGTTCTGGAATGGACGTGACGCATTCGCACGGTTCCTCCGGCGTGATCCCGCTGGGGATGCCCGACCCCGCCCGTCCGGGCGCGGCGGTCGAGCCGCGCCGGATCGGCCCGCTGGCCCGGCTCGCGCCGGACCCGGTGAAGGTCGTGCTCAACTGGGGGCGCCGCTACAGCCTCTGGTGCTTCAACTTCGGCCTCGCCTGCTGCGCGATCGAGTTCATCGCCGCGTCGATGGCCAAACACGACTTCATCCGGATGGGCGTGATCCCGTTCGCGCCGGGCCCGCGCCAGGCCGACCTGATGATCGTCTCGGGCACCGTCACCGACAAGATGGCCCCGGCCGTCAAGCGCCTGTACGAGCAGATGCCCGAGCCCAAGTACGTCATCTCGTTCGGCGCCTGCTCCAACTCCGGCGGCCCCTACTGGGACTCCTACTCCGTCACCAAGGGCGTCGACCAGATCATCCCGGTCGACGTCTACGTGCCGGGCTGCCCGCCGCGCCCCGAGGCGCTGCTCCAGGGCATCCTCAAGCTCCAGGAGAAGATCGCGGCCGAGTCGCTGCCCGCCCGGTACGCGGCGCCCGCGTCCGCGCTGCGGCGCCCGCTGGTCGCCGGGCCGGAGGGTACGCAGTGATTCCCGAGGAGACCGCGGCCGCGATCGGCGAGTGGGCCACCGCCGCACAGGCGTACGAGCTGCTGACCGTGGACGTGCCCGCCGAGCACTGGATCGAGGCGCTGACCGCCGCCCGCGACGGGCTCGGGCTGACCTACTTCGACTGGCTGAGCGCGGTGGACGAACTGGCCGACGGCTACTCCGTCGCCGTCCACCTCGCCGAGGCCGGTACGCCCGGACGCGTGCGGCACCTGCTGCTGCGGACCAGGGTGCCGCGTGACAAGGCCGTGCTGCCGACCGCCGTCGGGGTCTACGCCGGTGCCGGGTGGCACGAGCGGGAGACCCACGAGATGTTCGGCATCGACTTCGCCGGCCACCCGCACCTGGTCACCCTGCTGCTGCCGGACGGCTTCGAGGGCCACCCGCTGCGCAAGGAGTTCGTGCTCGCCGCCCGGGTCGCCAAGGCCTGGCCGGGCGCCAAGGAGCCCGGCGAGAGCGAGGGCGACGGCCCGGCCCGGCGCAAGATGCAGCCCCCCGGCGTGCCCGACCCGAACGAGTGGGGTCCGCTCAAGGGCACCCTCCCGGCCGTCGCGGAACGCCCGGCCCGCGCGGCCCGGACGCCGCGCGCGGCCGCAGCCGGTGCTGCCGCCGGTGCCGCGCCCGGTGCTGCCGCCGGTGCGGAAGGGGCTGCGCCCCGCCCGCGCCGGACCCGCAGCATCGAGGACGGATCGACCAGCCAGACGGCCGCCGAGGGCGGCGCGGAACCGCGTCCGCGCCGGACCCGCAGCATCAGCGACGGCTCCGTCAGCCAGACGGCCGACGAGGCCGGGCCCGCCCGCCCCGCGCCCGCCCGCACCCAGTCCGCCGACGCACCCTGGCACTCCCCGGTGCCCGCCGGACCTGACGGGCCCGCAGCCGACGCACCGCCGAAGGCCGAGCCCGTGAGCAAGCCCGGGCCCGTGGCCGAGCCGGTGACCGAGGGCGTGGTCGAGCCCGTGAGCAAGCCCGAGCCCGAGACCGCCGGGACGCCCGAGACGGCCGGCAAGCCCGAGCCCGAGACACCCACCCAGGACGGAGACAGCACGTGAACCTGTTGGACACGCTGCTGCGCTGCGTCGGCGCACTGGTCGTCTTCCTCACCTTCCCGCTGATCATCGGCCAGACCGAGCACAAGGTGATGGCCCACATGCAGGGCCGGCTCGGCCCGATGTACGCGGGTGGCTTCCACGGCTGGGCGCAGTTGGTCGCCGACGGCGTCAAGTTCGTCCAGAAGGAGGACATCGTCCCGGCCGAGGCGGACCGGAAGGTCTTCCAGCTGGCTCCGGCGGTGTCGCTGCTGCCGTACCTGATCGTGCTGCTGGTCATCCCGGTCGGGCCGAACGGCTTCGTCGGGCAGGCCCTGGACGCCGGGCTGTTCTTCGTGCTGGCCGTGATGGGCATCGGGGTGATCGGCAAGCTGATGGCGGGCTGGGCGTCCGCCAACAAGTTCTCGCTGCTCGGCGGTCTGCGGACGGCCGCGCAGCTGATGTCGTACGAGCTGCCGATGGTGCTCGCCGCCGCCTCGGTGGCGATGGCGGCCGGTACGGTCTCGCTGACCGGGATCGTGGCCGCCTTCCACTGGTGGTGGATCCCGTGGCAGGCCGTCGGCGCGTTCGTCTTCTTCACGGCCGGGCTGGCCGAGCTCCAGCGGCCGCCGTTCGACATGCCGATCGCCGACTCGGAGATCATCTTCGGCGCGTACACCGAGTACACCGGCCTGCGCTTCGCGTTCTTCCTGCTCTCCGAGTACGCGGGCATCCTGGTCGTCTCGGCGCTCACCGCCGTGCTGTTCCTGGGCGGCTGGCACGGCCCGCTGCCCGACAGCCTCGGCTGGCTGTGGACGCTGCTGAAGACCTTCGCGCTGGCCTTCGTGGTGATCTGGCTCCGGGTCACCTACCCCCGACTGCGCGAGGACCAGCTGATGCGGTTCGCCTGGACGGGCCTCGTCCCGCTGGCGCTCGGCCAGCTCGCCCTGACCGGCATCGTGAAGGTGGCGATCTCATGACATTCCCCGGCTCCGGCCTGGCCAAGGGCCTCGCCGTCACCCTGCGGACCATGACGAAGAAGACCGTCACCGCGCAGTACCCCGACGTGCAGCCCGAGCTGCCCCCGCGCAGCCGCGGCGTGATCGCGCTGCTGGAGGAGAACTGCACGGTCTGCATGCTCTGCGCGCGCGAGTGCCCGGACTGGTGCATCTACATCGACTCCCACAAGGAGACGCTGCCCGCCGCCGACCCGAACGCCCGCGCCCGGACCCGCAACGTGCTGGACCGTTTCGCCATCGACTTCTCGCTCTGCATGTACTGCGGGATCTGCATCGAGGTGTGCCCGTTCGACGCGCTGTTCTGGTCGCCGGAGTTCGAGTACGCGGAGACCGACATCCTGGAGCTCACCCACGAGCGGGACAAGCTCCGCGAGTGGATGTGGACCGTCCCCGCGCCGCCGGCGCTGGACCCGGCCGCCGAGGAGCCCAAGGAGATCGCGATGGCCCGCAAGGCCGCCGACAAACTGGCGGCCGCGGCCGTCGCGGCCGCCCAGGCGGGTGAGTCCGAGTGACCCCCACCCTGCTGGCCGCCGCCGGACCGCTCGCACCGGCCGCCCGCTCCTTCCTCTCCCCGACCGGGGTGGAGATCGTCTTCGTCCTGGTCGGCCTGGCCGTCCTCGGCTCGGCGCTCCTCACGGTGACCACCAAGCAGCTGGTGCACGCCGCGCTCTGGCTGGTCGTCGCGCTCGGCGGGCTGGCGATCGAGTTCCTGCTGCTCACCGCCGAGTTCATCGCCTGGGTGCAGGTGCTGATCTACCTCGGCTCGGTGGTCGTCCTGGTGCTCTTCGGCCTGATGCTCACCAAGGCACCGATCGGCCGCTCGCCGGACGCCGACTCCGGCAACCGCTGGGTCGCGCTCGCGGTGGCACTGGCCGCCGCCGGGACACTGGTCACCCTGGTGGCGGACGCCTTCCGCACCTCCTGGATCGACCTCGGCGCCGGTGGCGGCAGCACGGCGGCGACGGGCCAGAGCCTGTTCCGGACCTGGGTGCTGCCCTTCGAGGCGCTCTCCGTACTGCTGCTGGCCGCGCTGGTCGGCGCGATCGTGCTGTCCCGTACGAAGGGGGAGCGCCCGGCCAGGCCGCGCCCCGGCAAGCTGCGGGCGGGCAAGCCCGTCGGCGCCACATCCGCCGCGACCCCTCCGCAGGAGAGCTGACGCGATGCATCTCGTCTACCCGGCCGTGCTCGCCGCGCTGCTGTTCTGCGTCGGCGTCTACGGCGTGCTGGCCCGGCGCAACACCGTCCTGGTGCTGATGTCCGTCGAGCTGATGCTCAACGCCGTCAACCTCAACCTCGTCGCCTTCGACGCCTGGCTGCGCGACTCGCTGCACGCCGGGCAGGCACTCACCCTGTTCACCATCACCGTCGCCGCCGCCGAGATCGGTCTCGGCCTCGCCGTCGTCCTGCTGGTCTTCCGGACCAAGGGCACGGCGGACATCGACCGCATCACCGCGCTCGGCGACCCGTCGGAGGACGCCCCGGCCGGGGCCGAACCCGAGAAGGGCCAGGCCGCCGCATGAACCTCGCCCTCCCCGTCCTCGTCCCGGTGCTGCCCGCCCTCGGCGCGGCCGCCACGCTCGCCACCGGCAGGCGCGCCCCCGGCTTCGCCCGGCCGCTGGCCGTCCTCCCGGTCGCCGCCTCCGCGGTGCTCGCCCTGGTCGTCGCGCTGCAGCTCGGCACCGGCCAGACCTTCGACGCCGCCACCCGGCTCACCCCCACCGGCGGCCCCGACATCTCGCTCGCCCTCCACCTGGACGGCTTCAGCTCGCTGATTTCCGTCCTGGTCGGCCTGGTCGCCACCTGCGTCCAGGTGTACTCGACGGCCTACCTGAAGGACGACCCGCGCTACCCCTCGTACGCGGCACTGGTCTCGCTCTTCACCGCGGCGATGTTCCTCGTCGTGTACTCCGGCGACCTGATCGTGCTGCTGGTCGGCTGGGAGCTGATGGGCATCTGCTCGTACTTCCTGATCGGCCACCACTGGGAGACCGCCGACGCGCGCTCCGCCTCGCTCAAGGCCTTCCTGGTCACCAAGCTCGGCGACGTCCCGTTCCTGTTCGGCATCTTCCTGCTCGGCGCGGACGCCAAGAGCTTCCGGATCACCGACGTGCTGGCCGCCGCCGGCGACGGGCGGCTCGGCCACCCGACGCTGATCGCGCTGCTGCTGCTCGCCGGTGTGGCCGGCAAGAGCGCGCAGTTCCCGCTGCACACCTGGCTGCCCGACGCGATGGCCGGCCCGACGCCGGTCTCCGCGCTGATCCACGCCGCCACCATGGTCGCCGCCGGCATCTACCTGGTCGCCCGGCTGCTGCCGGTCTTCCTGCTCTCCGGCGCCGCGCTGGTGGTGCTCTCGGTGATGGCCGCCGTGACGATGGTCGGATCGGCGCTCTGCGCGCTCGCCCAGGACGACCTGAAGCGGGTGCTCGCGTACTCGACCGTCGGCCAGCTCGGCTACATGGCGGGCGCACTGGCCAGCGGCGACCGCGAGGCGGCCGTCTTCCACCTGGTCAGCCACGGCGCCTTCAAGGCCCTGCTCTTCCTGACCGCCGGCGTGGTCATCCACGCCGCGCACACCAACTCGATCTCCGCGATGTCCCGGATGCCGGACCTGCGGCGGCGCGTCCCGGACGCCTACTGGACCATGGGCATCGGCCTGATCGCCCTGATCGGCCTGCCGCCGTTCTCCGGCTTCTTCAGCAAGGAGGCGGTGCTCGGCGCCGCCGAGCACGCCGCCAACGGCGAGGCGATCACCAACGGCCTCGGCCCCGCCTCGGCGGTGCCCTCCGCCGCCGGGTGGATCGTGCTGGTCTCCGCCTGCGCCACCGCGCTGCTCACCGCCGCCTACGCGACCCGGCTCTGGCTGGTGGCCTTCCACGGCCCGTCCGCCGCACCCGCCGCCATCGAGGCCCCGCCGTACTCGCCGGAGATCGACGAGGCCGACCCGGCGCAGGCCGAACCGCCCGCGATGCGCTGGCCGCTCTGGGTGCTCGCCGTCCCGGCCATGGGCTTCGGCCTGGCAGGCCTGCGCAGCGGCTGGCTGCCCGCCCTGCTGGACGGCGGCTCGCTGCGCCCCTCCGCCACCACCGCCGTGATCGGCACCGGCCTCGCCCTCGCGGGGGTGCTGATCTCCTACGCCGCCTGGCGCTCGGCCGGCGCCCGGGCCGCGCTCCGGCAGGCCGCCGAGGGCCGGGTCCCCGAGCAGGCCGGGCCGCCCGCCGTCGAGACGCTCCCGGTGGACCCGGGCCGCGTCCTGCTCGGCCCGCTGTTCCGGCCCGCCCAGCACGGCTTCTTCGTCGACCGCCTGTACAGCGCGCTGTTCGTCGCCCCGACCGTCGCCGCCGCGAAGCTCGTCCGCTTCCTCGACCGCGAGGTCGTCGAGACGTACGTACGCGGCACCGGCACCGGAGCCAACCTGCTCGGCTGGGCCGTCCGGCGCGCACAGACCGGGAACGCCCAGGCCTACCTGAGCGCCCTGCTCGCCGGGGTCGTGCTGCTCACCGTCCTGGTGGCGGTCGGCACATGACCACACCCCGCCGCCGCCCCGCCCAGTCCACCGCAGCACCCACTTGGAGCCCCCGATGAACGCGGTCCTCATCGCCCTCCTGCTGCTGCCGCTGGCCGGCGCCGCCCTCACCCTCGCGCCCGCCGGGCCGGACCCGGCCGCCGCCGACCGGCGCGCGCTGCGCCTCGGCACGGCCGTCACCGGCGCCGTCCTGCTGCTCACCGTCGCGCTCGCCGCCTGGTTCGACCACGCGCGCCCGGCCGAGATGCAGGCCGTCACCGACGTCAGCTGGATCCCGGCCATCGGCGTCCGCCTCCACCTCGGCGTGGACGGCATCTCACTGCCCCTGGTGGTGCTCACCGCGCTGCTCACCTTCCTCTGCGCGGTGTACTCCACCAGGCGGCTGCCGAGCGGCGAGGGCGTCCCGAGCGCCCGCTCGTTCGTCGGCCTGCTGCTGCTGCTCGAAGTCGGCATGCTGGCCACCTTCGTGGTACTCGACCTGGTGCTGTTCTTCCTGGCCTTCGAGATCGTGCTGATCCCGATGTACTTCCTGATCGCCCGCTGGGGCGGCGGGCAGAAGGTGCCCGCCGCCAACCGCTTCATCCTGTACACGCTGCTCGGCTCCGCCGTGATGCTGCTCGGCTTCCTGCTGATCGGCACCAAGGCCGGCACCTTCGACATGACCCGGCTCGCCGCCGCCCACGGCAGCGGACTCAGCCACACCACCCAGGTGCTCGCCGCGCTCTGCATCGGCATCGGCCTCGCCGTGAAGGCCCCCGCCTGGCCGCTGCACAGCTGGCTGCCGGACGCCCACACCTCCGCCCCCACCGTCGGCTCGGTGCTGCTCGCCGGCGTGCTGCTGAAGATGGGCACCTACGGCCTGGTCCGGGTCCTCCTCCCGATCGTGCCCGGCGGCACGGCGACCCTCGCCCCCTACCTGGGGGCGCTCGCCGCCGTCGGCGTGGTCTACGGTGCACTGGCCTGCCTCGCCCTGGTGCGGCCCGGCGCCAAGGGCGACCTGAAGCGCCTGATCGCCTTCTCCTCCGTCGGCCACATGGGCTTCGTGCTGCTCGGCATCGCCTCCCTCACCCCGGTGGGCGTCAACGGCGCGCTGTTCGCCAACATCGCGCACGGCCTGATCACCGGCCTGCTCTTCTTCGTGGTCGGCGCGCTGAAGGACCGCTACGGAACGGCGGACCTCGACACCCTCGCGGGCGCCACCGGCGCGGCCCTCTACGGACGGGCACCCCGGATCGGCGCGCTGCTCGCCTTCGCCGCCGTGGCCAGCCTCGGCCTCCCCGGGCTGGCGGGCTTCTGGGGCGAGCTGCTCGCGATGTTCGGAGCCTTCGACCCGGCCGCCGGCCTGTCCCGCCCCGCCTTCCTGACCTACATGGTGATCGCCGGTCTGGGCACCCTCCTCACCGCCGCGTACCTGCTGCTGGTCGTGAAGCGGGTCTGCATGGGTGACCCCGAGCAGCCCGCCGTCGCCTCCGACATCCCCGACCTGCGCGCGTACGAGGCCGTCAGCTGGACGCCGCTCGCCGCGCTCACCCTGCTCGCCGGGCTCTGGCCCGCGCTGCTGCTCGGACTGTCCGACCCGGCCGTCAAACACCTCCTCGGGGGTGGCTGAAGCATGCACAGCTCCGTACCTGGTCCGCACGAGCTTCTGGGGCAGCCCGCCATGACACCTCTCGCCGTCGCCGACCCGGGCAGCCTGATCCAGTCCGTCGACTGGGTGGCGATCGCACCACCGCTGATCGCCGCGCTGGCCGCCCTCGCCGTGCTGCTCGCCGACCTCTTCCTGCCGGCCGCCCGGAAGAAGGTGCTCGGCTGGGCCACCGCCGGCGGACTCGCCCTCGCCCTCATCGCGCTCCTCCCACTGGCTCGCGGTAACACCCGGTCGACCTTCTGTGTGCAGAACGTAACAGGGGCCACCGACAACGCGGCCTGCTCGTACGTCGCCGACCACTTCGCGCTGGTCTTCCAGCTGCTCGCGCTCGGCGGCGCGCTGATCACCGCGCTGATCTCGATCCACACCGTGGACGAGGAGGAGCTGCCCGGCGGCGAGTACTGGTTCCTGCTGCTCAGCAGCGCCACCGGCGCCGCCCTGCTGCCCGCCGCCCGCGACCTGGCGACGCTGATCGTCGCCCTGGAGGTCGTCTCACTGCCCGCGTTCGCGCTGGTCGCGCTGCGCCGGGACGGCCGGGGCGCCGAGGCCGCGCTCAAGTTCTTCCTGTCCTCCGTCACCGCGACGGCCGTGATGCTGCTGGGCGTCAGCTTCGTGTACGCCGCCACCGGCAGCCTCCACCTGACCGCGATCGCCGACGGCCTGGCCCACGTACCCGCTCAGCTGAAGCCGCTCGCCGAGGCCGGCGCCGCGCTCACGCTGGTCGGCTTCGCGTTCAAGGTCGCCGCCGTCCCGTTCCACTTCTGGCTGCCGGACACCTACACCGGCTCGCCGGTCCCGATCGCGGGCTACCTCTCGGTGGTCAGCAAGGCGGCCGGCCTGGCCGGGCTGGCGCTGGTCACCACCATCGCCTTCCACCAGTACGGCCACACCTGGGGCATCGCGCTGGGCGTGCTCGCCGCGCTCACCATGACGGTCGGCAACGTCGGGGCCCTGCGCCAGCGCGCCGACACCCGGCACAGCGCCGTCCGGCTGCTCGCCTGGTCCTCCATCAGCCAGGCCGGCTACCTGCTCGTCCCGCTGGCCGCCGCCGGGGCCGCCCGGTCCACCGCGCCGATCGGCGCCACGGTCGCGTACGCGCTGATCTACGCCGTGGTGAACCTGGGCGCCTTCGCGGTGGTCGCCGCCGTCGCCCGCACCGCCCCGGCCGCCCGGATCGACGACTTCCGGGGCCTGTTCACCCACCGCCGCTGGACGGCGCTCGGCCTGGCCTTCTTCCTGCTCTGCCTGGGCGGGCTGCCGCCGGGCGTGGTCGGGCTGTTCGGCAAGGTCGTGGTCTTCCGCTCCGCCGTCGACGCCGGACTCGGCTGGCTGGCCGTGACCATGGCCGTCAACGTGGTGGTCGCGCTCTACTACTACCTGGCCTGGACGGCGAAGCTCTTCGCGCCCGCCGGCACCGAGGCGCAGCAGCAGCGGCGCACTCCCGCCGGGCTGACGGTCACGCTGGCGCTCACCGCCTCCGCCGCGGTGGTCCTCTCGGTGGCCCCGCAGCTGGTCCTCCAGGTGGTCAGCGGCACCCTGTTCTGAGGCTTCGGACACCAGCGGCCCGGCCGGGCGCCAAGCCCCCGGCCGGGCCGTGCCGTGCCGTGGGGGAACGAAGAAGGCGCGTCCCTCCGTTGATCCCACCAGAGGGATGAGCAGAGAAGGCTTCCCACCGCACCACTTGGAGGGGCTGCCGTGCACCGCCAGCACAACGGGTTGAGGACGGCCGCGCTGATCGGCGGGCTGTCGGCGCTGATCCTGGTGATCGGCAGCTTCTTCGGCCGGACCGGTCTGCTGCTGGCCGTCGTGGTCGCGCTCGGTACCAACGCGTACGCCTACTGGAACAGCGACAAGCTCGCGCTGCGCGCGATGCGGGCCCGCCCGGTGAGCGAGATCGAGGCCCCCCGGCTGTACCGGATCGTCCGCGAGCTCTCCACCTCGGCCCGGCAGCCGATGCCGCGGCTCTACCTCTCGCCCACCCCGGCCCCGAACGCCTTCGCCACCGGGCGCAACCCGCGCAACGCCGCCGTCTGCTGCACCGACGGCATCCTGCAGCTGCTGGACGAGCGCGAGCTGCGCGGGGTGCTCGGCCACGAGCTCAGCCACGTCTACAACCGGGACATCCTGATCTCCTCGGTGGCCGGCGCACTGGCCGCGGTGATCATGTTCCTGGTCAACTTCGCCTGGCTGGTCCCGTTCGGCCGCAGCGAGGACGACGAGGACCCGGGGCTCTTCGGCCTGCTCGCCATCATGATCATCGGCCCGCTCGCCGCCACCCTGATCCAACTGGCCGTCAGCCGCTCCCGCGAGTACCAGGCCGACGCCGACGGAGCCCGGATCACCGGCGACCCGCTGGCCCTCGCCAGCGCCCTGCGCAAGCTGGAGGCGGGCACCCAGCGGCTCCCGCTGCCCGCCGAGCCACAGCTCCAGACCGCCAGCCACATGATGATCGCCAGCCCGTTCCGCCCGGGTGAGGCCGGCTCGCGGCTGTTCTCCACCCACCCCCCGATGGCGGAGCGGATCGCCCGCCTGGAGCGGATGGGCGGCCGCCGGCCCTGAGCCGGGGCCCGGGCCCACCGGCTCAGGGCCGACGGCTAGCGTCCGGCTGTGGTCCCGGCCTTCGTCGCAGCCGTGCCCCGGGCGAAGTCGAAGGCCGCCACGGGGTCCACCTCCTTCGTCCACGGCTCCGCGCCGCACCACGGGCCGAGCAGCCGGAACTGCTCCAACGCGGCCTCGTACCGGCCCGCCTTGTTCAGGTAGTGGGCCAGCAGGTGCCGCAGCCGGGGCAGCCGCTCGTCGCCCTCGGGGACCTGGTCGAGCGACCGGGCGGCCTGCACCAGCAGGTCCTTGGCGGCCGCCGAGGACGGGAGGGCGGCGGAGCCGGAGCGCTTGACCAGCTCGTACAGCGCGTGGACGTAGATCCCGGCGAGCGGGCTGCCGGCCGGGGCCCGGCCCACGGTGCGCTCGGCGAACTCCAGCATCAGCCTGTTCGAGCCGAACCACTTGGCGCACCAGTACTGCATGGCCTGCCAGTGGCCGGTGTAGTGATGGGGCGCCCGGGCGACCAGGCCCTCCCACAGGGGACGGAACTGCTCGTGCGAGTACTGCGCGCCACGGGCGGCGGTGACCATGACCACCCAGGGGCCCGGGTCCTGCGGTCCGAGCTCGGCGGCCTGCTTCGCGGCGTCGATCGAGGCGGGCACCAGCCGCCGGAAGGCGGCCATCCGGTCGGCCGGGACCTTGTTCGCGTACTCGCTGCCACGGATCGCCCAGGCCTGGTGCAGCAGCCGCTGGGCGTGCAGCGTGGCGGCCTCGCAGCTGTCCGGCTGGACCAGGAGCCAGGCGTCCAGCCAGCTGTCGTCCTGCTCCATGACCTGCTGGAGCAGCTCCATCCGGGACCAGCGTTCGTCCCAGTCCCGGCCCGCCGCCTCGACGTAGGCCGCCGCCGGCCGCCAGTCGCCCTCCCAGGCCGCGTGCGCGATCGCCTGTATCTCCTTGGAACGGTAGACGGGCGGCGGCGGCCCGGCCCGGCGGGCGTCGAGTTGCTCCAGGGGCGGGAGCCCGTACGCCGCCGGGTCGAAGCGCAGGCGCCGACGGCGGGCGAGGCGGGCACGGTGGGCGAGGCCGGTCAGGCCGCCGCCGTTCCGGGAACGCCTGATCAGCACGATCACGGAGAACGCCACGAGGAGGGAGAGCACGTCTGTCACGGTGGTGATCATCCCCGGTCGTGATCACCAGGGGCAAGAACTCCGGCCGGGTGCCCGGCCAGGCCCCGGCCGGGGCCCGCTCGCCGTCCGCTCACCGCCCGCTCGCCGTCCGGCGGGGAGCCCGGCGGGAGCCCGGTTCCCGGGACGAGGTGGTGCGAGCTGTGGTTGAGGGGCGCCGTCGGTGGGACGCTTGAACAATGAAGGTGATCGGTTTCGTCCTCAACGTGCTGTGGTTGATCCTCTGCGGGATCTGGATGGCCATCGGTTATGCGATCGCGGGAATCGTCTGCTGCGTGCTCATCGTGACCATTCCATTCGGCATTGCCAGCTTCCGCCTTGCCGGCTACGTCCTGTGGCCCTTCGGCCGGACGACGGTGGTCCGGGACGACGCCGGGGCGCCGTCCTGCGTCGGCAACGTGATCTGGCTGGTGTTCGCCGGCTGGTGGCTGGCACTCGGTCACATCGCCACCGCGATCGCCCTGGCGCTCACGATCATCGGGATCCCGTTCGCCTGGGCGAACCTGAAGATGATCCCGATCTCGCTGATGCCGCTCGGCCGCGAGGTGGTCCCGACGGACGAGCGGTTCGGCGGGCGCTGAGCCCGGCGCCGGGTGGGCTGCCGGGCTCAGTGAGCTGACGATCCGTCAGTCATCAGGCCTGGGCGGTCTGGACGATCATCTTCCCGGTGTTCTCCCCGCGCAGCATGCCGAGGAAGGCGTCCACCACCCGGTCGAAGCCCTCGACCACCGTCTCGTCGGCGACCACCCGCCCCGAGCGCAGGTGCGGCACCAGGAACTCCTCCAACTCCTGCTGCACGGCGCGGTGGTTGCGGACGAGGAAGCCCTCCAGGCGCAGGCTCTTGTACACCACGTCGTACAGGTTGCGCGGAGCGGCGGCCGGTTCCGCGCTGTTGTACTGCGAGACCGCGCCGCACCAGGCGATCCGGCCGTGCTCGCGTAGCACGTCGATGGCGCCCGCCAGGTGCTCGCCGCCGACGTTGTCGAAGTACGCGTCGATCCCCTCCGGGGCTGCCCGGCCGAGGAGTTCGGCCACCGGGCCGTCGTGGTAGTCGAAGGCCGCGTCGAAGCCGAGCCGTTCGGTCAGGTGCTTCACCTTGGCGGCCGATCCGGCGCTGCCGATGATCCGTTCCGCTCCCAGCAGCCGGGCGATCTGGCCGACCGCGCCGCCCACGCCTCCGGCGGCGGCCGAGACGAAGAGGCTTTCCCCGGGCTGCAGTCGCAGGACCCGGGTCAGGCCGACGTACGCGGTCAGCCCGGTGCCGCCGAGCACGCCCAGGTACGCGCTGAGCGGGATCCCCGCGAGCGGCGGCAGCACCCGCACCTCCGCCGGCCGCACCAGCGCGTGCGTCCGCCAGGCGTAGCGGTGGAACACCAGGTCGCCGACCGCGAGTTCGGGCGTGCGCGAGTCGATGACCCGTCCGATGGAGCGGCCCTCCAGCGGCGTGCCGAGCTCCCAGTGGCCCTCGTCCATCGCCTCGCGCATGTACGGGTCGACGGAGAGGTAGACGTTCTCGACCAGTGCCGTGCCCGGCTCCGGGGCCGGGACGGGGCCCTCGACGAAGGCGAAGTTCCCGGGGACGGGGGCGCCGGTCGGGCGGGACACCTGGTGGACGTACTGGGCGCGGGTGCGGGTCACGGCTGGCTCCTGTGGGACGGCTGTTCCGGCGGGATGTGACCACCGTAGGAACGCTGCGCCGAGCCGGGCAGGGGCTCGGGTCGATGGAACGGGCACCTTCCATGCACGCCGCTCATGGAACGGCCGCGAAACGGGATAGGTTGCCGGGGTGACCGACCTCGCCCCGCACGAGCTGCGGATTCTTGTCGCCGTCGACCGCGGGCGGAGTTTCACGGCTGCGGCCGAGGCCCTCGGGATGTCCCAGTCCGCCGTCTCGCACGCGGTCCGGACGTGCGAGCGCAAGGTCGGCGCGGTGCTCTTCGAGCGCGGACGGCACGGCGCACGCGCCACCCCGGCCGGCGAGCGGGCGGTGGTGCACGCCCGGCACATCCTGCACCTGCTGGAGACCCTGGCCGCCGAGGCACGCGGAGCCGAGTCCGGCACGGTCACCGGGACGCTGCGGATCGCCGCCTTCCGCAGTGCCGCCGCCCACGTGCTGCCCGCCGTCCTCGCCCGGCTGGCCGCCCGCCACCCGGGGCTCGTCCCGCGGGTCCGGATCGTCCGCGAGGTGGGCCGGGGCACGGCGGGCGAGGTGGCGGACGGCCGCGCGGACCTCGGTATCGCCACCCTCGACGCCTCGGCGGCCCCGCCCCCCGGCCTGGTCAGCGGCCGGCTCTTCGAGGAGTCGTACGCGCTGGTGCACCCGGCCGGGCACGCCCGCCCGCACGGCCTGCCGCTGGTCGACTGGGACGAGAACTGCGGCTCGTACACCCGGGACTGGTGGTCCCGGCAGGACTGGATCCCGGCCGCGCGGGTCAACGTCGAGGACGACATCGCGACGCTCTCGATGGTGGCGCAGGGCCTCGGCATGTCGATCGTGCCCCGCTCGGCCCTGATCGGCGTACCCCCAGGGGTGGCCGTCACCGATCTCGGCCCGCAGGCACCCACCCGCCTGGTCGGGTACGTCACCACCCCCGAACTGGCCCGGGCCGTCGGCGTCCGGGCCCTCATCCGCGAGCTGCGGTCGGCCGTCCTCCCGCCCGGCCTCGAACCGGCCCGGGCGTAGCGGCGCGCGCAGGGCCGGCCCCGGCGGCGCGGCGGGCGCACGGCCGGCCCTGGCGGGCCGGCCCCGGCGCGGCCCGTCAAGCCGTGGGCAGCGCCTCCCGCAGGCTCCGGAACTCCGCCGCGATTCTGTCGAGCGTGTAGTGCGCGTTCAGGCCACTGGGGTTGGGCAGCACCCAGACCTCGGTGTCGCCGATCCCGTCCGACTGCCGGCCGACCTTCGTGCCCGGCCGCCCGAAGGCCGTCCGGTAGGCGCCGATCCCCAGGACGGCCAGTACCTGGGGCCGCAGCCTGCCGACCCGCTCCACCAGGGCGGCGCCGCCCTGCCGGTACTCCTCGGGCGTCAGCTCGTCCGCCTTCGCGGTGGTGCGGGCGACCACGTTGGTGATGCCGAGGCCCAGCGCGAGCAGTTCCCGCTGCTCGTCCGGGCGCAGCAGGCGCGGCGTGAATCCGGAGCGGTGCAGCGCGGGCCAGAACCGGTTGCCGGGCCGGGCGAAGTGCCGGCCGGTGGCGCCCGACCAGAGCCCCGGGTTGATCCCGCAGAACAGCACCCGCAGTCCGGGGGCCGATACGTCGGGGACCAGGGCGTCCTTGGCGGCTGCGAGCTGTTCGGGGGTGGGCCGGAGCGGAGTGGTCATCACCCCAGTGTGCCGTCCGCCGCCGACGGGGTGGGAGCCCGGCCGGTGGCTGCGCCTGCGGTGTGCCGCGAATTCCTGATGTTGGATAGTGAGTTCGAATAACTTCAGGACTGGCGCGCGCCATGTGGCAGAGAATGACTGAATGTCATACGAACTGAGGGCTCTGATCGGCGCCGTCGACCTGCTCAAGGTGGTGGCGGCCGAAGTCCCGGTCGCCCAGGTCGCACAGCTGGAGCAGGGGTTCGCCCTGATTCCGATGACGGACCGGCTCTACGACGCCCTGCACGACGCCGGCGGCGGCGTGCAGCCGGGCTTCGCGTTCTTCCCCGGCGGGTTCGGCCGCCGACTCGGCGCCTGGTCCCAGGCCGGCCCCATCGCCTACGCGGAAGCCGAACACTTCGGCGGCCGGGGCACGCAGCACGTGGCGGTCTGGGTCGACGGGAAGATCGACTTCGGACCGGTGGCCGACGAGCTCGCACCCCCGTACCCGCCGGAGGGCAGCCCGATCTCGCGGGCCCTGCGCCGGATGGGTGCACAGAAGCCTTACGGACAGGACGAGTTCGAGGCGGTCGGGTTGGCGCGGCATCGCCGCTCCGGCGACTGGCTGCCCGGGTAGCAGGCCCGGACCGGGGTCGGCACCGTTCGGCGTACGAGCGGTGGCCGGGGTGCTCCGGGTGGCTCAACGTGTGGTTCAGGCGAATGCCTGAACTTCACTGAAAGGAAACGCTACCCATGCGTGCCACCTGGACGGCCGCCGTGCTGACTGCAGCTCTGGGCCTCACCACAGTCAGCGCGGTGTCCGTCAACGTCGCCAGTGCGGCCGAAGCCGCCCCCGCGACCGCCGTCACCCGTTCCGCCCCCGTCCTCGCCGCCGTCTCGGCCGCGCGGCCGGCGGCTGCCATCCCCGCCGTCCCCGACCCCACCAAGACCCTCGACGTGCTGGGGGCGTTGGGCGGTGTCCTCAAACTCGTCACCGGCCTGGTCTCCTCCGCGACCCCGGCCTCGGGCACGCCCGACCCGGCCGCGTTGCAGAAGCTGGTGGGTGACCTCCAGGCAGCCGTGAAGGACCTGCTCGCCAAGCTGCCGGCCATCCCCGCACTGCCGCCCCTCCCGGCCACGCCGCCCCTGTCCGGGACGCCCGCCGTGCCGGGGGCCTCCACCGTGCCGGGTGCGCCGTCCGCGCCGTCCCTGCCGGGCGTACCGCCGCTGCTGCCGGGTGACACCGGGCGCGTGGTGCCGGGAGGCCTTCCCGTCCCGGGGCCCGCCGTGCCGGTGGCGCTGAACCCGGCGGACGCGCTGGCCAAGCTGCAGAAGGACGTCGGCGACCTGGCCGCCGCCGCGACGGCGGCCAAACCGGACCCGGCAGCCGTCCAGAAGCTGGTCGGACCGCTCTCGCTGGACACGGTCGCCGCGACGACCGCGACGGCGGCCGGCCTCGCGGCGGGCTAGGCCCGGCCGTCCGGCGAAAGCCGTCGGGCCCGGACCGTACCCGGTCCGGGCCCGACGGCGCGACTGTGCCCGTCGCCGCTCAGCGGTAGTTGACGAACTGGATCGCGAACTCCAGGTCCTTGCCCTTCAGCAGGGCCTGGATGGTCTGCAGGTCGTCCCGGCTCTTCGAGCTGACGCGCAGCTCGTCGCCCTGGACCTGCGCCTTGACGCCCTTCGGACCCTCGTCACGGATGATCTTCGCGACCTTCTTGGCATCGTCCTGGGTGATGCCCTCCTTGATGTCCGCGGAGATCTTGTACTCCTTGCCGGACAGCAGCGGCTCGCCCGCCTCCATCGCCTTCAGCGACAGGCCGCGCTTGATGAACTTGTCCTTGAGCACGTCCAGGATCGCCTTGACGCGTTCCTCGCCGTTGGCCTTCATCTCGATCTTCTCGCCCGAGCGCTTGATCTCGCCGCCGACGTTCTTGAAGTCGAAGCGGGTGGCGATCTCGCGCGCGGTCTGGTTGATCGCGTTGTCGACCTCCTGCCACTCGACCTTCGAGACGATGTCGAAACTGGAGTCGGCCATGGTGTGTTGGTCTCCTTGATGCTCTGGCGTCAGGTCAGCGCCCGCCCGCGCGGGACCGGCGCCGCCCCAGCCTATCCAGCGGGGCGGGCACCCGCCCCCCGCCCGCCACGCGCGCCTCTTGATCCCCGGCTGGCCAATCGAGTGGCGGAGCACCCCCTGGCATCAGGTATTGTTTACCCAGTCGAACGGGGCAGCGCCCCGGGAGACGAAATCCCTGGCTGGTTGCCCGAGTGGCCAAAGGGAGCAGACTGTAAATCTGTCGCGCAAGCTACGGAGGTTCGAACCCTCCACCAGCCACCGGATAGAAAACAGCCCCTGATCTGCGGAAACGCAGATCAGGGGCTGTTTTGTTGCACTCGAACGCCGGTCACGCCGGATGGCCGTTTTGCGTAGTTTGTCTCACCTCTTCTCGCCCGAATCCCAGTCCTGACCAGCAGTTCCGGACCAGGTGCGGACCAGAATCAGGAACCGTGGGGCGTCGGCGGGGGAGCGGTCCGCCGCTGGAGCCGCTCGGTGATGAGCCGGTTGGCATGGTCCTCGTCACCGTGGATGCACTTGGCGTAGACGCGGAGCAGGACAGCGATGCTGTGGCCCGCACGGCGGGCACACTCCGCTACCGGTACGCCGGAGGCCAGCCAGAGCGAGATCCCGGCGTGCCGGGCGTCGTACGGGCGCTTGGCGAGCGGGGTTGCCCGCTCCTCCTCGCTGAACGCGCCGGCCCGTGCGGCAGCCCAGACGACGCCGTACCCGCTCTCCTGCACCATGCCGTTCCGGAAGGTCCGAAACAGACGGCCATCGGGGGCGGTGCCGTACTGCTCGATGTGCTCCCGCAGTAGCTTCACCAGCTCGGGTGGGATCGGGACTGGCCGGGTGGCTTTCTCCGGCCGGTGCTTCAGCCCCCGAGGATCGTGGGATGCGCCACTGTCGGTCCAGGAGGACCCGACGCGGGGGCTGTTCCCGTTGAGGTTGAGCTTCCCCCAGCCCTCCGCTGGCAGGACACACCGGTCCTTGCGCAGGTGGACCACCTCACCCGGGCGCATGCCCGCGTAGTACATGCACCCGAAGAACGCCACCAGTCGCGGCCCGCGCCGCCCCTGCCGGCCGACGGCCTCCAGCATCGCGGCGGCCTGCTCGGGGCTCATGACGTACTCGGGGTCGACCTCCTCGTCGGTTCGAGGCGGTTGCCACTGCACCGACGGCAGGGGGTTGGCGGTCAACAGGCCATCCTCGACCGCGCGGCCCAGAACGTGGTTCAGAATCCGGCGCTTCCGGAGCGTCGTCGAGGCGGCGGCCCGGGTGCCGTCCAGCTTCACCGAGATGGCGGCGAGCAGGCGCCGCACCATCTTCGGGTCCGCCAGCGCCGACGTGTCCACGGAGTTCCGTGCGATCCACGCCAGTGCCTTGGCGACCTCGACCGGCGGTTCGTCAGTCCAGCGGTTCACGTTGAAGGCCCAGCTGTACAACGCGCGCCGGACCAGCAACTTGTCCGGCATGCCAGCCTTGCTCTCGACTAGCTCGAACGTGACGCTCGCCAGCGCATCGGCCCACGTCGTCCGTGTCTTGGCCGGGGCGCCGTCCCAACGGGCCTCGACGTAGTTCCGCCCGTGCTGGTACCAGGAGACTGAGCCTTGCTCCTCCTCCCGCTTGCGAAGCTCGGAGAGCGGGAGACCCGTCTCCGTGTCGAACGGCTCGTGGGAAGCGGCCGCGACGAGCAGTTCGGCCTTCCGGCCATCCGCCTGGGTCTTCGTGAGGTAGGACTCGGAGAACTCCAGGACCCCGTTCACCGTCCACCGCACCATCCACGGCCTGCGCCGGTCGGACCGGTAGCGGTGCTCCCAGAACGTGACCTTGTAGGAGGTGGGCATCAGGCGGCCACCTCGCAGGAGGCGAGCCACGCATCCAACTCGGCCCGGTCGACACGGACCTGACCATTGGGGAGCTTGATGAGGCGCGGAGCCTTGCCTCGGGCCCGCATCCGGTAGAAGGCGGCGCGGGACATGTCGAGTTCGGCGAGTACGGCGGGGAGCTTGAGCAGTTCGCGCTTGGGCATGGCGAAGTCTCCTGCTGAGGATGCGGATGGTGATGGCGGAGTGTTACGGACCCCCTCGCGGACGGAGGCGGAGGGGCGAAAGTGTCAGGGATGCCAGGGGAAATCGCTGACCTGGGGTTTTGGCTCCTGGCAGGGCGTCAGGGATTGTCAGGGATGTCAGGGAAAGGGGTGCTTTCCCTGACATCCCTGACTTCTCCTGACAGGCTGTCTTGTGGCGTATTTGCTGGTCAGGGGTTTGTCCTGACTTCCCTGACAGTTACCGGGCCTCAGGCCCGTCCACGGGGGTGCTCAGGGAGGGGTGGACACGGTACGTAAGGGCCTGCGGGCGTCCTCGCTGGCCGGTGGCGGCGGGTTGGTCGGTGCGGAGGTAGCCGTGCTGTTCGAGGAGGTTCAGGGCGGGTTCGACGTCGGCGACCTTCTTGAAGCGGCGGCTGCTGGCGACGGCGTCGTGGGCCTTGATGTGGGCGCGGTGGGTGCCGTCCTGCTTCGGGCGCTGGAGCCACTGGAGCAGGGCGTGGGCGTCCTCGGTGGCGGGGTCGGCGGCGATCAGGTCGAAGACGGCGAGGGTGTGCGCGGTGTAGTACTCGGCGATCTGGGCGGCCCGCTCGACGGTCTTGGCGGCGATCGGGTCCCGCCAGTCGCCGCCGACGTGCTCGGCAAGGTGGAGCAGGCCCGCGATGCGCACGGTGTGGCCGACCAGCTTCCCGGCCCAGTCCTTGATGTGGGCGAGCGGCTCGTCCGGGCGGAGCTGGAGCTCGACCTTGGCCTGGAGCTTCTCCACGGCGAGGTCGGCGGCCTCGCTCAACAGCACGGTCACCGGCTCGTCCAGGGCGACCAGGTCGCGGAGCAGGTCGGCGAGGCGGCCGTCGTACGCGGCGGCGACGGCCACCGGGACCGGGGTGGTGCGGGTCTTCCGGTAGCCGAGGTTGGACGGCGGCAGCGAGTACAGGAAGCGGGCGAGCAGGCCCCGGTCCCGGGCGCCGGGCGCGGCGCCGAGCTCCTGGAGGACGGCGGGCTGCGGGGTGACGCCGATGGTCAGGGCGGGCTTGTCGACGGTGGGCTGCTCGCGGGTGATGCGGTCGGTCTGGAGCCGTTCGCCCTTGTGGGCCTGGAGGAACACGCCGAGGTTCGGCTTGCTGCTGTAGCGGCCGGAGATGATGTCGAACAGGTCGCCCTCGGGGGAGAGCGCGGCCAGGCAGCGGTGGACGGCCAGGTGGTGGGTGACGGTCTCGGGGGTGATGTCCCCGGAGAGGGTCAGGCGCGGGGTCGGCGGGACCTCGATCTGCTCGGCGACCATCCGGGCGCCGGTGATCTCGGCGATCAGGTGGGCGCGGTCGAGGTCGGGGTTCTTGCGGGCCTTGGCCATTAGGGCTTCGATCTCGGCCTCGGCGGTCTCCTTGGCGGTCTCGGCCTCGATGATCTGCGGCTTGGCCTTGGCGCGCATCTCGTCCTCGACCCGGTAGATCGGGGCGGTCATGAACGCGAAGACGTCGGACTTGCGGCTGGCCGGGGGCATCGCGCAGACCATGTAGAGGTTGGTCTGCTCGCGCCAGCCGGGCCGGATCTCCACGTTGACCCGGCCGCCGGCGGCGGTGGCCAGGGCGGCGAGGGCCATGGTGGCGGCCATGTCGGGCGGGGTCTGGGTGAACTCCGCGACCGCCTCGACGTACGCGCGCACCCAGTTCGGCAGTGCCGCGACGGGGAAGGTGGGCAGGGCGCCGTGGGATCCGAGCGGGACCGGGTCGGGCCAGGTGTCGCCGGAGGCGAGGTCGGTGAGCGCGGCGAGTGCCATGGTGCGGACGTCGGCGAGGTCGGCGTGCTGGTCGCCGGCGAGGTGGGCGAGGCGGCTGGTGGCGGTGTTGATGCGACGGCGTTCGGCGGCGGAGCGGACCAGTTCGGCGTAGTAGTCGCCGTTCGCGGCGGTGGGGGTGGCCTCGATGCAGGTGTGCAGGTAGCCGGGCCCGCCGACCTTGAGCAGCTCGCCGGAGGCGCGCAGGACGTCGGCCAGCAGCAGCGGGTCGACGGGACGGCCGGAGGCGCTCATGCGGGTGATGGTGCGCCAGATCGTCTCGTGCGCGGGGCGGTAGAACACGCCGGGGTCGCCGAGGAGTTCGGCGAGGGCGGGGACACCGGCGGGGTCGAGCAGGGCGGAGCCGATGACGGCCTGCTCGGCCGTCATCACGTCGGCGGGCTCGGGGCTGAACGGGATGACGTTCGTGGCGTATTCGGTCACCGCTCGTCCTCGGTGGGGAGTTGGTGGTGGTCGAGCCAGGCGAACGCGGAGGTGCTCTGGGCGCGGTAGTAGACGTCGATGGCCGCGCCGGGGACGCTGCCGGGGTGGACGCGCGGGTTGGTGAGGCTGGCGTACAGGCGCGCGCCGTGGTGCACGCAGGCCTTGGCGGCGTCGCCGTGGCGGTCCAGGACGGTCACGGCGTCGCGCGGGCCCTCGCAGGGGCTGGCGTCGCCGAGGTGGGCGGCCTCGCAGCGGGGCTGCGGCGTGGTGGTGTTTCCGGGCATGCTGGAGTCCTCTGGTCTCTGCGAAGGGGTCGGATGGGCCCCGCAGCAGCCGCCTGTCACCCGGCAAGGTCGACGGTTGCTGCGGGGCTTCGTGCTGCGCGGGTCAGTCGTCCTCGGGGCCGCAGAGGCAGGCCTCGGGGGTGGTGCCCTGACCGGTCTGGCAGGCGCAGTAGATGGCTCCGAGCGGGGTTTCGACGGGCTCGCCGCCGTGGCAGTGGTCGCACTCGCCCGGTGTCCAGTCGTCGGCGTCGTACTCGTCGTGCTCGTTGTACTCGTCGTACATGGTGAGGCCCTTTCAAGGTGTCGAGTGGAGGGGGTAGGGCGGCAGGTAGGGGGCGGGTAGGGCGGGCGGTAGGCGTGCGCTGACCTGCGGTTCCTACCGTCCTGCCGTCGCCCTGGGAGGGGTGTTGGGAGGGGCCGGGGGAGCGGGGTCAGGCGGCCTTGTGGAGCACCGCAGGGACGGTGCCCGGGGCGCTCTCGGGGAGGGCCTCCAGCAGCACCGCGAGGCGGTTACGCTGGCGCCCGTTGAAGGTCAGCTTCTTGCCCTCGACCAGGGCCACCCCCAGGCCCTCCAGGCGGGCCCTCAGATCGGGGATCTTCCAGCCGCCGAACAGGCCCCGCGCCTGGCCCTCCTCCAGGACGTGGGAGAGGTGCGCCGCGGTGCCCTGGTCGGACATCCCGGCGACGTACCGGATGAGGGCGTACAGGTCGGCATCGGCGGGGGCGTCCTGGAGCTCGTCGTCCTGGCCGTCGCAGCCGTCCCGCCCGGCCTCGGCCCAGGTGCCGGCGAGGGCCTCGCCGTCGGCGCCCGACTCGGTGCCGGGGGAGGCGGTGTTGCCGACGACCACCGCTACGACCACCCACAGCACCAGGGCGACGGTGATCGCGGTCGGTGCGTACCGGGCGACGGGTCGGGCCAGCACGGGGGAGAAGAACGCCAGGAGGGCGAGTCCTCCCCCGAGCTGCTGGCGGGTGAGCCGGACCTTCCCGGCGTGGGGCCGGACGGCCCGGATCATCCGGCGGTTGCCCGCCCCGAACGCGGTGAGGCTGATGCCTTCGAGGTAGCGGTGCGGCTTCATCAGGCACCGACCAGGCCCTTGAGGACGGATCCGACCACGGTCAGCGGCAGGGCCCAGATCCCGCCGGCGGCGGCGTAGACGGACGGCACGGTGGAGCCGAGGATGCTGTCCTTCCACGGGCCGGGCTTGGTGCCGAACAGGACGATGGTCAGGATCGCGGCGACCGCTCCGGCGCCGACGTTGCCGAACGCCTGGTTCTGCGAGGTGAGGGCGTGGGTCAGGGTGTCGCCGACGGTTCCCGGCGCGCTGAAGGCCTGCCCGGCTCCGGCCGCGAAGATCCCGAAGACGATCATGAGCCAGGCGGTGTGCTCGCCCTTGTGCTTCTTGGCGAGCTTGCCCTGCTTCTCGGCCTTGCGGCTGCCGAGGATGATCCACACGGCGATGGCCAGGCAGAGGCCGCCGGAACCGAACGCGCCGAACAGCTGGGTGTCCATGGAGGTCTCCCGAAGGTCAGTGGTGGGTGGAGAACAGGGCGAGGAGCGGGGCCAGGCCGAGGGCGCCGGCCAGGGCGGAGGCAAACGGCACCCGGACCAGGACCAGGACGGTCAGGGCGCCGGGGCCGCGCGCCTCGGACACCCGGACGTGGCCCCACCCGCGCATGCGCAGGTCGAGCGCCCAGGTGCCGGCCGCGGTGAGGGCGGCGGCGGTGACGGGCATGTGGGCGACCAGCTGGACGGCGCCGAAGGCGTACCCGATGCTCGCGCTGGCGGCGGTGAGGATGCACCAGCGGCGGAACCGCCGGGCCCGTTCGGACTGGGGCTGGCGCCAGAGCATCGAGGCCCGGCGGCGCTGGGCCGCGTGCTCGGACCGGTGCCGGGCCTTGCGCTGGTCGGGGGTCTCCCCCTGCCGCTCGTACCAGGCCTCGTGCTCGGCACGGAGTCGCTTGGCGCGCTCCTCGGGTGTCTCGCTGATCAGCAGGCCGAGGCGGTTCACTACGTCGTTCAGGTCGTAGGCCGGGGTGGTGTTGGGTGCGGGCTGCTGGTCCTCGGCGGCCTGGTCCTCGGTGTCGGCCGTCTCGTTCTCGGCGGGAGCGGGCTCCGGGGCGGCGCGCTGCTTCCGGGGCCGGCTCTTGCGCCACCATTCGACGACCTCGTCGGCGTCGGGCCGGGCATCGGGCAGGCCGATGGTCGGGGGCCGGGTCGGCTTCGGGGGGACGGTCACCGGTACCACCCCCGGCGGATCAGCTCGCGGACGCCGACACCGGCCAGGACGGCGTCGGCCAGCCAGAACAGCAGCCACAGCAGGTAGCTCACGGGTCTCTCCTCGGGCAGGTAGGGGCCCGGCCGTGGCCGGGCCCGACGGCGGATCAGGAGCGCCACCAGGCACGGGGGGCCGGGCCCGGCTTGGGGGTGGTCGGGCGGTTCTCCGGCCGGGCGTTGATCGCGGCGTGTCCGGTGCGGTCGGCGGCGCGGTTGGCGTCGGCCCTCCGCTGCTGCGGGGTCTTCTTGCGGCGGCCGAACATCAGGCGCCCTCTCCGATCCGGCCGACCAGGACGAACGGGTCCCCGTCCAGCTCGCAGACCGCGCGGAACTGGGCGGGGCGCTGACCGTCGCTGGAGGCATCGCAGACCTCCAGGCGGCGGCACCACTGCTGGCGGGCCAGGCCGACGACGTCGTCGGTCGTCACGGGGTCGGCCAGGCGGTAGGCGAGCCCGCCGCCGTCGAGGCGGGCGATGCCCAGGCCGGGCACCTGCTTGAGCGTGCTCACCAGGTACCGCCCTTCGCGCCGACGAGACGGGTGAGCAGGCGGGCGGCGGCGCCGGCGGCGTGGGCGCGGTCCTCGCGGGTGATCGGGGGGATAGCGGGTGCGATTCTGGTCAGGGGCATGACAGTGCCCTCGGTGCGCGGTGGGACGGGACGGACCAGGGAGGGGACCAGAGCGGCGGCGGGCCGGGTGCCGGTGCGGGTGGTCACGATGCCTGCTCCTCGGCGGGGGGCGTGATGGTCTCGTCGTCGGTGGCAGGCACGGCGTGCAGGCCGGGCCGCTCCGGACGGGAAGCACGCAGCTCGGTGTAGCGGGCGGCGATCCACCCGGCGGACCAGCCGGTCAGCTCCACCGCCTGGCGCTGCGGCAGACCGGCCTCGCTGGCGGCGCGGGCGATCTCGCGGGCCCGTTCCTCGGGCAGCCGCCCGGTGGCCGGCGCGGCGGACAGCAGTTCCTGGCGTGTCCGCTCGGCGGCCTCCCGCTCGCGTTGTTCGCGGGCGAGGTGCTCCTCGTGCTCACGGCGCTCACGGTCGCTCACGGCGCGCTCACGATGCTCGCGTTCGGACCGCTCGGCGGCCTCCCGCCGGGCGTTCTCCTCCCGTGCGGCGCTCTCGCGGCGGGCCGTCTCCTCCCGCTCCTCGCGCAGCACCTGCCGTTCGTGCTCACGCTGTTCGCGGGCGAGGCGCTCCTCGTGCTCACGGCGCTCACGCTCGCGGTGGTCGGCCGTTTCCCACTCGGCGATCCGCTCCTCGCGCTCCCGCCGTCGCCGTTCCTCGGCCCGGCGCTCGCGCTCGGCACGTTCGGCGCGCTCAGCGCTCTCACGGGCGGCCAGCGCGGCAGCGATCGCCCGCCGGTAGGCGAGCGAGGTCTCCGCCGTGACGATCAGCAGCAGCGGCGCCACCGAGTGGACCGCCACCCCCACCAGATCACCCCGCAGGGCGGACAGACCCACGTTGAGCAACACCGTCATCAGGCCGGTGAGCCAGCGCAGCACCGCCGGCCAGCGGCCGCCGTCCCCGCCGAGCCGGGCGAGCGTGCTGTCCATCCGGACCACGATCACCACGGCCGCGTCCACGACCAGCGGCAGGATCGGGGCCGTCCACTGCCACCCCTTGGGGCTGTGCCCGCTCATGAGCGGGGTCACCGTGAGCACGCTGTAGAGCACCGCGCCGAACGTGATCGTCCACGTCCCGACGCTCAACGCCCGCTCCGCCGACCGGATCTGCTCCGGGCTCACCACCGCCTTCACCGCGACCACCGTCCCGGCCGCGATGAGCGGACCGTGAGCACCGGTGAGGCGCCCATGAAGGCGATGAACTCCGACCGCTCCGTCACTCGCCCTTCCCCTCACTCGGCGTGCCCGGGGTGGGCTGCGGTGCGGGCTGCGGCTGGTGACCGTAGCCACCGTTCAAGGTGTGGTCGCTCATGCCGCCACCGCCAGCCAGGCCGGGCGGAGCGCGATGACGGCCGGCCGCCGCAGCGGCACCGGCGCCGACTTCAGCAGCCGCTCGGCGTAGGCGGCCAGCTCCGGGGCCTCCCGGCGCAGGTCCGCCAGCACCGCGTGCGCCACGTCCAACCGCGCCGCGCGCTCCGCCTCGTTCTCGTCGTCCACACCGGCGAACAGTTCCTCGTCCACGCCGAGCGCCAGCTCCGCGAACTCCTCGGCGCTCGCGGCACGCTGTCCTGCAACAATCGACCTCATGGGCCTACCTCTTCCTGAGAGTGGGTGGGGCCCGAGGGGCTGCCGCGCACCGGCCAAGGTGAGCGCGGCAGCCCCGATCTGGGGCCTGACTGCACGAGCAGTCACGGACCCCGGCACTCGCTGGCGCATGAGTTACTGCGCGGGGGTGCCGGGGGCCGTGATCACTGGTGAAGCAAAGGGAGTTGGGTCTCACTAGACGCGGTCCGAGCTCGCTCCGGGGAGATCCCTCCCGGAGGTCGTCGCTGGCGAAGGTCGGCCGCGTCGGTCTTTTGAGTCGGCTGCGTGTCCCATGTACGGCCGCCGTCTGAAGGGCGACCGAGGTGTCAGGGCGTGCGCCCCTTCTCTGCCGACTGGTCTCCACTCACCCCGCCCGGCACGGTCACGGGCGCACTGCGGTGGTGGATCACGCTCTTGAGTTGTTGAGCGGTGGTGCATTTGTGCAGGTCAGAGCAGCCCAAAGAAGGCCCCTCTGTGTCACCCCTGTCTCACTCGGTGTGATGCTGTGAACGTACTCGCAGTGTTTCTGCGAGTCAAGAGAATCTGCTACTCGCAGGATTTCAGCGAGCCGTGCGAAACTGGCAGTCCGCCTAGCAGAGGAGCTGTGACCATGGGGTTCGGCCTTGTAGTGCGCTTCACCGCCCACGACGAAGAGGCGGCCGCCGCTTTCGACCGGCTCGCTGCAGAGGCGCTCGACGGCATCCGCGCGCACGAGCCGGGGACTCTCGTCTACGTCAACCACCGGGTGCCCGACGAGCCGGCGGTCCGGGTGTTCTACGAGCTGTACGCAGACCGGGAGGCGTTCGAGAAGCATGAGGAACAGCCCCACGTGCAGCGCTTCCTGACCGAGCGCGGGCAGTACCTGGAGTCCTTCGAGGTCACGTTCCTAGACGAGCTCGCGGCCAAGATCTCGCCTGCCACCGGAGGCACACGGTGACGCCGGAGGACCGCCGAGCCTTCGGGGCCCGGGTCGCCCAGCTCAGGAAGCAACGCGGTCTGAAGCAGGACGAGCTGGCAGCAGCCATCGATCGCACGGCCAGCTGGGTCTCCCAGGTGGAGCGAGGCGTGCAGCCCGTTGTCCGACTCGACGTGCTCCAGCTGCTGGCGGACGGGTTGGGTGTCTCCGTTCAGGTGCTTCGCCCAGACGCCCCGCAGGCCGTAGTCGTCCCTCCGCCTACCGAGGAACAGCCGAACGACCTGGATGAGGCCCGGTTGCTGATCTCGGGGCATCCAGCGCTCGGAGTCCTGCTCGGCCCGGCGCCGGCCAGCGAACCGCCGAGCATGGCTGAGCTCCGTTCAGCTGTCGCCGAGGTCTGGGAGCTGACTCACGCGGCGCGGTTCTCCGAGCTGAGTGCGACGCTCGGGCGGGTCCTGCCCCGGCTGGAGCGGGCAGCTCGGACGGCGGCGCCCAAGGACCGGCCGGAGATGCAGGACCTGCTCAGCCAGACCTATCAGGCGCTGGCGGCGGCCTTTGTGCGCCAGGACGAGGCGGACGCCGCGTGGGTCGCTGCCGACCGCTCGATCCGGGCTGCGGAACAGTCGGCGCGTCCGCTCCACGTCTTCGCCGGGATCTACCGGCTGGCTCAGGCCTTCGTCCGGCTCAAGCACCTGGACCAGGCCGAGCACGCTGCGAGTAGCGCTGTGGCGGTACTCAAGCAGCACACTGCGGTCGAGAACCCGGACCCAGAGGCGCTGTCAGTGCTCGGCTCTCTGCACCTGGTGCTGGCGCTGGTCGCGGCCCGCGCCGGCCAACGAGAGGAAGCCCGCGAGCAACTGCGCAACGCGCGGAACGTTGCAGCCCAGCTGGGAGAAGACCGCAACGACTTCAACCTGGAGTTCGGGCCGACGAACGTCGAGATCCAGGCCGTCTCGACGGCGGTGGACCTTGGCGATGCGGGTGAGGCGCTCGACATAGGGCAGGGCATTGACGCCAGCGGGCTTTCGCCGGAGCGGCGTGCTCGTCTGCTGATGGACCTGGGGCGAGCCCACGCCCAGCGGCGCCACGCTGGTGAGGCGCTGGAGTGCCTGCTCCGGGCCGAGGAGCTAGCGCCGGAGACGCTTCGAACGCACGTTGCCGCTCGGGCAACAATCCGGGAACTGGTCCTCGTGGCTGGCCGAAGCGCTCCGCCCGAGCTGCTGGAGCTGGCGGACCGAGCCAACGCGCTGGAGTAATAGGGGCTTTGCCCCAACGGGTCAAGGCTTGCGGCGCTGGCCCGCCGCTCGCCGTCGCTCCTGTTTTTGCCCCGCTTCGGTGGTGCCAGCTGCTGCGGCCGAGGCGCCTGATTTTCTAGACCCGCCGTGGCAAGGGCGGGCGGCTCCATAGTTCTACTCGTCTGTCAGGAACGGCCAGGATATTCCGTCGCAAGGACTGAGACACCGGTCGCACATGACTTCCATACCCGGCCGAAAGGACGGCCCGAGCAGCTGCTTCAATTTTTCGATATCCGCTGACATCGATTCAATGCGAGCATCGGGGAAATCTGGCGTTGCGACGTATGAGACTTCATCGATCGTTCCGTTAACTACCACACGGGTGCAGCTTCGGTCGCCGTAAACCCGCCCGGCAATATGCTCGCAGTCGTCTGGGTCGGACCCGCATATCGAGCACTCGAAGACTGCTGCTGAGACGCCGATGCTCAGACCTACTCGGTTATGGGCAAGCGGCACGGGGCAAGTCACGAAGTAGGATGTGCCATCTCTTTGAAGTGCACAACCTTCGGGAAAGGTGGTCCGTGCAAACTGGCCCGCCTTGTCCAGGTATTGATGGGCAGTTTCGAATTCGGCCGCGCCCTCAAGGTGATTCATTGCCGAACGGAGGGTCTTGAAGCAAGCTCGCAGCTCTCGATCCAGCTCCTCACTGGGCCCTTCTATGGCATGAACGCGAACAACCCGGCCGTAAGCTCGGATACCATCGCGAAGGATGGCCAGGCCTCGTTCAATCACGAAGATCTTGCTCGAATGTGTCGAGTGCCCTGAGGACGTCTTCGCCGGTGCCGCTCATTTCAAGCTGCTTGGATGTCCCATCATTCATTGAGACGAAATACTTGATGTGGAGCGTGTCCTTATGCGCCTTCTCTCGACCTAGGAGCGAGATGATCCAGTCGCTGAGGATGTGTGCCTCGGTGGCAATTATCAGCTCATGGGCTACTTGTATGACCGGCAGCCATTGGTCCGCTCCGTGAAGGCTGATGTAGTTGCGCGAACTCTTTTCGTGCTCAAATTTGACCTCGAAGCCGCTGGCGCGGATAATCTTCGCCATGTCGATTGCTGAGGACGGGTAGGGAAATCCAGCCCCCGACGGCTGGGTGCCCGCCTGTGGCACTCCGGATCTGATGAGCACGGCACCGCTTGCCATGTGCATGGTCCTTTGCCTCGTCGTATCTAGCCGCTGAGTAGCCTAGGGCGCGCCGAGTGACTATGGGGAGGGATTCGCGGAGATCAGTCCGGGAGTCCGACGGTCGTTTGGGGTATCGCCAACCGATGTGGCACGCATGGCAGCGAAGTACAGAAGGATGGGCAGCCTGGGCAGGTCACGGTGGGTGGGCCACGCCAATCCTCACAAAGCAGGAGTCCGCCTCCGATCGAGCCCGGTGAACCATGATCCGGACCAGGTGCGGACCAAGCTGGCACTCGACCCGATGATCTGAGGCTGGATCGCAGGTCAGGGCGGGGCGACCTCCCGATCATGCAGCGGTCTGTAAATCTGTTGCGCAAGCTACGGAGGTTCGAACCCTCCACCAGCCACCGGATAACGGAACGGCCCTGAACTGCGGAAACGCGGTTCGGGGCCGTTCTTCGTTGTGGTGGGCGCCGGTGGCGGATTCGGCCCGGCCTGGTGGAGGCAGGCTGCGCCCGGGGTGTGCCGTGCCTCCGGCGGGGTGAGGTTATTGCGACCTTGTTGCAATAACGGCGACTGTGCAGCAGAGTGGTCGTGCGGGGTGGGCGGCCAGGCAGCCTCCCTGTCGAAGACCGTTCCGGCCGTGTGCCGGAGTCCTCCCTGTGAGCTGATCGTCTTCCCAACCGGCGCCCGCCGGGACACCGGCCGCTCAGCCCCGCGCTCTCCCTCCTCTCCGTGCCGGGCCCGTACGCGGCCCGAGCCGCCTCCGCGCGGCTGGGCCCGGCGGGGGAGCGGGGGAGTCCGCTGACGTTCGCCAGGGTCAGCCGGTGCCGGTGATCTGCACGGTGACCGTGAAGGTGCGCTGGTCGGGTGCGCAGAGCAGGGCCTCGCCGCAGGTGGTGCGGGTCGCGGTCAGCTGGGCGGATCCGGCGCCGTGGGCCAGGAAGTCGGTGCTGACCGTCCCGCAGCCGCTGCCCACCCGGCAGGCCGGGCCGGTCGGGCTCGGTACCACGGTCGGCCTGCCGGTCTGCTCCAGCAGTTGTGGTGCGGAGCTGGTCACCGCCGACCAGTAGGTGCTGTGCAGATCGACTCTGACGGTCACTCCGGCCTTGACCGTCACCGTGGTGTTGTTCGCCTGCTCGTCGAGTGTCACGGCGGTGGCGGGGCCGGTGGGGCCCGCGCTGCCGGACGACGATCCGCAGCCCGCCAGCACCAGGACGGCCGCGCCCGCCAGGGCGCCGAGGGCGGTGCGCAGGCGGACCCGCCCTCTTCCGCCGGATTCCGTTCGTTCCATGGCTCCTGTCCCTCCGCCGTCGATCTCTGCTGCGACTCTCTCAGCGTTCATGCTCCTTGGACGCGGCGGCGCGGCGGTCGGCTCCCGCTTTCCGGTGACCTTGTGCCGGGAGCCGTCCGGGAGCGGGGTACGGCGGAGGCCGTCCACTGGGAGCCCCAGAAGGGGCCGCTGCCGAGCCGCCGTCAGGATGGCGTCAGGGCCGCCGGGTCCGGCGTATGGAACGTGTACGGGACGGCCGTCGGCCCGGCCCGGCCGGACACGATCGGAGGGCACCCAGCAGCGGAGGTCCGTCCCATGTCCACTGAAACCGCCGGAGCCGGCCCAGGCGCCGGAGCAGGCCCCGGCCCAGGAGCCGCCCCCGGCGGCGGAGCCGTCACGGCGGCGGCAGCCGTCGAGGCGGACACCGGCGCCGAGGGCCGCGACCACCTCACCGCGTTCGGCGGGCTGGCCGCGCTCTCGCTCGACGCGATGGCCTCCGTCGCGTACGGCCCGGAGTCGATCGTCCTGGTGCTGGCCGCCGCCGGCGGCTACGGGCTCGGGTTCACGCTGCCCGTCACCGCCGCGATCGCGGTGCTGCTGGCGGTGCTGGTCGCCTCGTACCGGCAGGTGATCGCGGCCTTCCCCGACGGCGGTGGCTCGTACGCCGTCGCGAAGGCGCACCTGGGCCGGCGGGCCGCGCTGACGGCCGCCGCCTCGCTGGTGATCGACTACATCCTGAACGTCGCGGTCTCGGTGACCGCCGGGGTGGCCGCGCTGACCTCGGCCGTCCCGGGCCTGTACGACCAGCGGGTCTGGCTCTGTCTCGGGGTGCTCGTCCTGGTCACCGCGGTCAACCTGCGCGGGATCGCGGAGTCGGCGCGCTGGTTCATGGTGCCGACGGCCGTGTTCGTGCTCTCGATCCTGGCGATCATCGTGATCGGGCTGTTCCGGGACGCTCCCGCGAGCACCGCGGCCGCCGCCGGGCACGCCTCGGCGCTGGCGGGCAACGCGACCACCGTCGGCGCCCTGCTGCTGCTCAAGGCGTTCGCCTCCGGCTGCTCGGCGCTGACCGGCGTGGAGGCGGTGGCGAACGCCGTCCCGTCCTTCCGTACGCCCCGGGTGAGGCGTGCCCAGCACACCGAGGTCGCGCTCGGCGCGCTGCTCGGCGTGATGCTGGTCGGGCTGGCCGTGCTGATCGGGCGGTTCCACCTCCAGCCGGTCGAGGGGGTCACCGTGCTGGCGCAGCTGGCGGACGCCTCCCTCGGGCACGGCTTCGGCTTCTACCTCGTCCAGTTCGCCACCGTGGTCCTGCTCGGCCTCGCCGCGAACACCTCCTTCGGCGGCCTGCCGATGCTGCTGCGCCTGCTGGCCCGGGACAACCACCTGCCGCACGTCTTCGCGCTGCGCGCCGACCACCAGGTGCACCGGCACGGCGTGCTCTTCCTGTCGATCGTCTCGGCCGCGCTGCTGGTCGCCTCCGGCGGGGACGTGAACAGCCTGGTGCCGCTGTTCGCGATCGGGGTCTTCGTCGGATTCACCATCTGCCAGGTCGGCATGGTCAAGCACTGGTACCGCGAGCGCGGCGAAGGCTGGCGCGGCAAGGCGCTGCTGAACGGCTTCGGTGCGCTGCTGACCGGCGTGGCCACCGTCGTCACCACCGGCACCAAGCTCACCGAGGGGGCGTGGAGCATCTGCCTCGCGCTGCCGCTGCTGGTGCTGCTCTTCGAACTGGTCCACCGCGCGTACGGGAAGATCGGCGCCCGGATGGAGCTGGGCCGGATCCCGGGGGCGGTCACCCGGCAGCGTTCGCTGGTCGTCGTGCCGGTCAGCGCGATCTCCCGGCTCACCCGGGACGCGCTCTCCGCCGCCGTCTCGATGGGCGACGAGGTGATCGCCGTCACCGTCGTGCACACCGCCCCCGACGCCGAGGACCGGCAGGCCGCCGAGGCGCTGCGCCGCGACTGGGAGCTCTGGCGGCCCGGAGTCCGGCTGGTCGAGATCCCGGACGCCCACCGCCGGGTCGGCCGGCCGCTGGCGGACTTCGCCGACCGGCTCGCCGCCGAGCACGTGTACGACCGCGTCACCGTCCTGATCGCGGAGGTCGAACCGGCCAGGCTCTGGCAGCGCGCCCTGCAGAACCAGCGCGGCGCCGTCATCAACCGGGCCCTGCGGCGCCACACGGACGTGGTGGTGTGCCGGCTGCGGATGCGGATGTAGCGGCTCCGCCGGCGGGCCCGCCGCGATCCGGGCCCGCCCGCCCGGTTGGTTCGGGCTCGCCCGCCCGGTGGGCCTGGGCCGACAAGCCGCATAGCAGACATTTCGGATGAATGACGGAGGAGCAGATAACTTTTGACCCTGCCGAGCGGTCACAGCTCCACATCTATACGGGGTCTTAACGCTCGGGCCGCCGCGACCGCCCGGGCTGCCCGGTTTGTCGACCCCACCGTCCCTGGCCTGCGGAAACTTTGCTCCCAATGGGCAGATCCGGGCCGTTCCACGCTCCGGACCGGCCCATTGCCCGGGAGTCGCACAGGCATACGCTCGCCCCTGTGTTCAACGTGCCCCAGGCGCTCAAGCGCCTTGTGATCGGTAAGGCCATGCGCAGCGAAGAGCTGGGCGAGACGCTGCTGCCCAAGCGGCTTGCGCTACCGATCTTCGCTTCCGACCCGCTCTCCTCGGTGGCCTACGCCACCCAGGAGATCCTGCTGGTGCTCACCGTCGGTGGCACCGCGTTCCTCTACCTGACCCCGTGGGTCGCGGCCGGCGTCGTCGCCCTGATGGCGGTCGTGGTGATGTCGTACCGCCAGGTCGTGCACGCCTACCCCAGCGGCGGCGGCTCGTACGAGGTGGTGTCGAAGAACCTCGGGGCGAACTCGGGCCTGGTGGTGGCCGCCTCGCTGCTGGTCGACTACGTGATGACCGTCGCGGTCTCCGTCGCCTCCGGCGTCGACAACATCATCTCCGCCTTCCCCGGCATAGCCGGCTACCGGGTGGCGATGGCGGTGTTCTTCGTCCTGCTGCTGGCCGCGATGAACCTGCGCGGCGTCCGCGAGTCCGGCAAGGCCTTCGCCGCGCCGACCTACCTCTTCATCGGCGGCATCCTGCTGATGGTGGGCACCGGGCTGATCCGGGTGCTGTTCGGGCACGCCCCGGTGGCGTCCAGCGCGGGCTACGGGCTCGTCCCGGTGGACGGCAAGGACTCGCTCGCCGGGCTCGGCCTGCTGATGCTGGGCCTGCGCGCCTTCGCCTCCGGCTGCACCGCGCTGACCGGCGTCGAGGCGATCTCCAACGGCGTGCCGGCCTTCCGCACCCCGAAGTCGAAGAACGCCGCGTCCACCATGTCGGTCATGGGCATCACCGCGGTGGTGATGTTCATCGGCATCACGGCGCTGTCGCTGATCGCCAAGGTCCACTACGTCGACAACGCCTGCCAGCTGACCGGTATCGGCTCCGACTGCGCGAACTTCGCCCAGCCGACCGTGATCGCCCAGCTCGCCGCGGCCATCTTCGGCGGCGACCACAGCATCCTCTTCTACTTCATCCAGGCCGTGACCGCGCTGGTCCTGATCCTGGCGGCGAACACCGCGTTCAACGGCTTCCCGCTGCTGGCCTCGATCCTCGCCGAGCACCGCTACCTGCCCCGCCAGATGCACACCCGCGGCGACCGGCTGGCCTTCTCCAACGGCATCATCGCCCTCGCGGTGGTCGCGGCCGGCCTGCTCTGGCTGTACGGCGCGGACGTCACCAGCCTGATCCACCTCTACATCCTGGGCGTCTTCACCTCCTTCACGCTCTCCCAGATCGGGATGGTGAAGCACTGGAACCGCGCCCTGGCCACCGAGACCGACCACGCCGTCCGCAGCGCCGCCCAGCGCTCCCGGGTGATCAACGGGTTCGGCGCGTTCGTCACCGCGCTCGTCCTGGTGCTCGTCCTGATCACCAAGTTCACCCAGGGCGCCTGGCTCGCGGTGGTCGCCGCCGTCGTGCTCTGGGTGATGATGCGCGGCATCCGCCGCCACTACGACGCGGTGGCCGAGGAACTGGCCGTCGAGGACGCCGAGGCGGACTCGGTACGCCCGTCCCGGGTGCACGGCATCGTGCTGGTCTCCAAGCTGCACAAGCCGACCCTGCGGGCGCTCGGCTACGCCCAGGCCTTCCGCCCGGACGAGCTGGAGGCGGTCAGCGTCGCGGTGGAGAAGGACGCCACCGACGCGCTGAGGGCGCAGTGGACCGAGTTCGACGTCCAGGTGCCGCTGAAGGTGCTCGACTCCCCGTACCGCGAGATCACCAAGCCGGTCGTCGCGTACGTCCGCTCGATCCGCCGGAGCAGCCCGCGCGACGCCGTCGCCGTGTTCATCCCGGAGTACGTGGTCGGCCGCTGGTGGGAGAACCTGCTGCACAACCAGTCGGCGCTGTGGCTGAAGAGCCGGCTGCTCTTCACCCCCGGTGTGATGGTGATCAGCGTGCCGTGGCAGCTCAGCTCGGCCGGCCGCGCCGACCACCCGTCCCGGCGCGCCCCGGGCGCCGTCCGCCGCGGCGAGCCGACCACCAGGTCGGAGCGCGACCGGATCCCGGCCCCCGAGAACGCCTGACGCGGTACCGCCGTGAGGCCCGGACAGCACCGCTGTCCGGGCCTCCGGCGTTCCGGCGGGCCGACCGGGCGTCAAGAACGCGTTAAGACCGGCCGCCGGGGCGCCAAGGGGGCGTCAGGGAGCGCGCGGCCGAGTCTGCGCGCGCCTACCTTCGACCCCCGGGGGCCGGCTCAGTTCCACGGGGGAGACGAGCCGGGACCACCATGCCGGCGGAGCCCTTCACCGAAGGACGGCCGGCCAGGTGACGGGGAGGACGCGCGGCAATGGCGGCACTGGCATCGAGAACAGCCGTACCGGGGCAGCAGGCGTCCGCGGAGGGAGCCGGGGCCGGGGCCGGGGGGCCCGGACCGGGACCCGCGCCGGGCGGCCCCCGCGCCCACCGCGTACGCAACGTCCCCGCGCCGCTCACCCGCGCCTGGTGGCACACACCGCGCCTGGTCCGCGGCCTCGCCGCACTCTGCCTGGCCACCCTGCTGACCGCCGCCGCCGTCGCGGCGACCGTGCTCGGCGGCGCCCGGGACGGCATCGACGCCATCGGCCACCGGAGCGCCCCGCAGGCCGTCCGGGCCGCCGACCTCTACTTCGCGCTCAGCGACATGGACGCCCAGGAAGCCGACCTGCTGCTGATCGGCGCCGACCCGGACTACACCGCCCTGCACGCCCAGACCCTGGCCACCTACCAACAGCGCCGCGCCCAGGCCGACGGCGACCTCCAGCAGGCCGCCGCGGCGGCCGCCGCCGACCCCGTCGGGCAGCGTGACGTACAGACCGTCCTCGGCGCGCTCGGCGACTACGAGGCCCTGGCGGCCCGCGCCCAGCTGCTGGAGGAGCAGGCCGCCGCCCCGGCGGGCAAGCCCTCGTCCGCCGCGCTGGAGACCTACCGGCAGGCCACCGACCTGCTCCGGCAGAAGCTGCTGCCGGCCGCCGACCAGGTCACCGCCGACAACGCCGCCACCGTCGACCGGGTCTACGCCGCCCAGCACGACGACCTCGGCGCGGGCTGGTGGTGGATGCTGGCCACCGGCCTGCTCGCGCTGGCCGCCCTGGCGGCACTGCAACGCGTGCTGGCCCTCCGCTTCCGGCGCCGCGTCAACCCGCCGCTGGCGGCGGGCACGCTGCTCGCCGTGCTCGCCCTGGCCGCCGGACTCGGACTCGCCTCCGGCGCCGACCGCCACCTGGTGACGGCCAAGGCCAACGCCTACGACTCGGTGATCGCTCTCAGCCGGGCCCGCGCGGTGGCCTACGACAGCAACGCCGACGAGAGCCGCTACCTGATCGACCCGAGCCGCTCCGGCGCCTACACGCAGAGCTACTTCGACAAGACCCAGGCCATCGCCCACGTCGACGGCACCACCCAGGACGGCTACAACGCGGCCCTCGCACCGCTCGCCGACCAGCAGCGCCTCGACCACCGGGTGGTCTCCTTCGGCGGCTACCTCGGCTCCGAGCTGCGCAACGTCACCTTCCCCGGCGAACAGGACGCCGCCGAGCGAGTGCTGACGGACTTTCAGACATACCAGGCGGACGACCGCAGGATCCGTGACCTACAGGCCCAGGGCAGGCTCAAGGACGCCGTCACCCTGGACACCGGCACCAGGCCCGGCCAGTCGAACGCCGACTTCGGAGCCCTGGCCGACTCCCTCGGGGACGTCCTGGACATCAACCAGAAGGCCTTCGACGGAGCCGTCTCGGCCGCCGACGGCGACCTCGGCACCGCCACGGCGGTGACCGGCGGCCTGGCCCTCCTGGCAGCCCTGACCCTCACCGCCCTGGGCATCGCCCCGCGCCTGCGCGAATACCGCTGACCGGACGCATTCGGGTAACCACAGGAGGGGCGTGGGGAACTGCGCGCGCAACCGTGCACCTTCGTTGTGCCCTGGTCGCGCAGTTCCCCGCGCCCCTGGGGGAACCGTGTCCTGAACGGTGAACCCGCGCCCCCCGGGGGCGGTCCTCAGCCCGGGCCGGCCTGGCG
Source organism: Kitasatospora kazusensis (assembly GCF_039529945.1). NCBI lineage: Bacteria > Bacillati > Actinomycetota > Actinomycetes > Kitasatosporales > Streptomycetaceae > Kitasatospora > Kitasatospora kazusensis. The sequence goes on from NZ_BAAANT010000001.1 coordinate 177,273, forward strand.
GGGGAGGGCGAGGGCTACGGTGTCCGCGAACTCGCGCACCGCGCTGGTGCGGCTGACGATCCGACCGCTGTGCACCACGAGCCTGCTGTGGCCGCCCGCGAGTGCGCCCGCCAGGCTGTCCCCGCGGACGGCGAGCAGCTCCGCGGGAAAGCCCGCGTCGACCCGGACGGGCGGTAGTCCGAGGGTGATCCGGGCCTGGTTGCCGACCGTGTCGTACGCGGCGTCGGGGCTCAGCACGCCCCCGGCGGCCAGCAGGTACGCCGCCTCCAGCGGGTCGGCGCGGCCGGCCGGGTTGGAGAGGTCGCGCAGGGCGCCGCTGCCGGCCGCGAACGGCACCCGGGCATCGGTCAACTCCCGTACCAGTGCGGGCCGCAGGCCGACCGGCGGGCCCTCCAGGCCGGTGCAGCAGCCGTTCTGCGGCAGGCAGACCACCCGGATCCCGGCGGCGGCCAGTACGCCGCCGCCGCCGGGTGCCAGCGAGCTGCACGGGCCGAGGGTGACCCGGGGCCGCAGGGGCGCCAGTGCGACGGTCAGCCGGGCCAGCGCGGCCGGGTCGGCGGCGGCGGTGTGCAGGTCGACCGGGCAGTCCGCCTCGCGGGCCGCCTCCAGCAGCACCTGGACGTACCCGACGGGGTCGGGGTCGAGGTCGGGGCAGCCGCCGGCCGCGTCGGCGCCGAGCTTGAGGGCGTCCCGCAGCTGGGCCCGGCCGTCCGCGCCGGCCAGGCCGGTGAGCAGCCGGGGCATCGCCACCGCCTGGAGGTCCGCCAGCCCGCGCAGTGCCTGCCGGGCGGTCAGTACGGCCTCCAGGCGGCGCAGCCCGTGCACGTCGCCGATCCGGACGTGGGTGCGCTGGGCGGTGGCGCCGTAGCCGAGCGAGGTGAGTGCGGCCTCGGTGATCCGGCGGACCAGCTCGCCCTGGCTCTCGGACGGCGGGCCGGGCAGCGCGGCGGCGAAGGAGGCGTCGTAGTGGGCGTGCGCCTCGGCGGGGGCCGGCAGCAGCAGGTAGCCGCCGAGGTCGATCCGGGCGCCGGTGGTGCTGGTCGGCGCCCCGGGGAGGGCGGGCAGCGGACCGAGGCTGCCGACGGTGCCGACGGCCTGGATGCGATCGCCGCTGATCCGTACGTCGACCACCCGCCCGTCGGCGAGCCGGGCGCCGGTCAGCAGCAGGACCGGCCCGTGGCCGAGCGGGTTGGGTGCTTGTCCTGGGCCGTGGTGCGGGCCCTCGGCAGGTGCGCTGTCCGCGGTCATCGGCCCGGCTCCTCGCTGTCCGGGGGCGACCAGGGGTGCCCCGGAGCCCGGAAGATCACTGAGAGCGTCGAGCCTAGGGCGAGTCCGGGCGGGGCGCTCGGAGGCTGTGGCGAGTCGTGTCGGGCCGGACCATGTGTTCGGAGGTGAGGCCGAACGGGAGTCCTCGATCGGTGTGTCCGTTCGAGGCGCGGACCTGGGATCTTCCGTGTCGGATACGGATTTCACCTCTGGGCGGGAAACGTGTAATCTCTTCCTCGTTCGCCCCTATAGCTCAGTCGGTAGAGCGTCTCCATGGTAAGGAGAAGGTCTGCGGTTCGATTCCGCATGGGGGCTCTGGTGAGCGGAACCCACACTCCGGTGCGGGGGAAGATCATCAAAGCGGTGTAGCTCAGTTGGTAGAGCAAGCGGCTCATAATCGCTGTGTCACCGGTTCAAGTCCGGTCACCGCTACCCCGCGTAGTCGATCGGGAGGTTGAACTCCCGATCGGCTACTCTTGTCGTGTTCTTATTCATTTGTTCAGGAAGGCACTCCCGTGGCTGCCACCGATGTCCGCCCGAAGATCACGCTGGCCTGCGTGGAGTGCAAGGAGCGGAACTACATCACCAAGAAGAACCGGCGTAACGACCCGGACCGTCTTGAGATGAAGAAGCACTGCCCCCGCTGCAACTCGCACACCGCGCACCGCGAGACCCGCTGACCCCCTGGGGCTTCAACGGGCTTGTGTGACACAGGTTCTAGACTCCGGACCGCACCCCCAACCAGGGGTGCGGTCCGGAGTCGTTTTCGCGTGACCACTCATCAGAGGAGTTGCCCATGCCGCTCGACCCCTCGTTCGTCGGACGGACGTACCCGCCCACCGAGCCCTACGAGGTCGGCCGCGAGAAGATCCGCGAGTTCGCCGCCGCGATCGGCGACGCCAACCCGGCGTACACGGACATCGACGCCGCCAAGGCACTGGGCCACCCCGACGTGGTCGCCCCGCCGACCTTCCCGTTCGTGATCACCTACCGGGCCGCCGCCCAGGTGGTGAACGACCCCGAGCTGGGTCTCGACTTCACCCGGGTGGTGCACGGCGACCAGAAGTTCGTCTACACCCGCCCGGTACGGGCCGGTGACCGGCTGGCGGTCACGGTCTCCATCGACGCGATCAAGTCGCTGGCGGGCAACGACGTCCTCACCGTCCGTGGTGAGGTGTACGACGAGGGCGGCGAGCACGTGGTGACCTCGCTCATGACGCTGGTGGCCCGGGCCGCCGACCAGGCGGGGGAGTAGCAGCATGGCGATCAACTTCGACGAGGTGGCGGTCGGCACCGAGCTGCCGGCCCGCTCCTTTCCCGTGACTCGCGCCACACTGGTGCAGTACGCGGGCGCCTCCGGCGACTTCAACCCGATCCACTGGAACGAGAAGTTCGCCCACGAGGTCGGCCTGCCCGACGTCATCGCGCACGGCATGTTCACCATGGCCGAGGCCGTCCGGGTGGTCACCGACTGGGTCGGCGACCCGGGCGCGGTGGTCGAGTACGGCACCCGGTTCACCCGGCCGGTGCCGGTGCCGAACGACGGGGTCGGCGCGGTGATCGAGGTCACCGGCAAGGTCGGCGCCGTCCTGGAGGGCCGACGGGTCCGGGTCGACCTGGTGGCGACCAGCGGCGGGCAGAAGGTGCTCGGCATGTCGCGGGCGGTCGTCCAGCTGGCCTGAGGGCTCGGGGGCGGGCGGGTCCGGCGGCGGGCCCGCCCGCTTTTTCGCCGGCCCGGTCCGCTTGACGTAAGTAGTGATTGGTTACTAACTTAGAAGCATGGCGAGGACGAGCATGCGGATGAGTGCGGAGGAGCGGCGCGAGAGCGTCATCCGGGCCGCGATGACCGAGTTCGCCAGGGGCGGCTATCACGGCACCTCCACCGAGACGATCGCCCGCCGGGTCGGGGTCTCGCAGCCGTACCTGTTCCGGCTCTTCCCGGGCAAGCAGGCGATCTTCATCGAGGCGTGCCGGCGTTGCACCGAGGAGGTCTGGCAGGTCTTCGACCGGGCTTCCGAGGGGCTGACCGGCGAGGACGCACGACGGGCCATGGGGATGGCCTACGTGGAGCTGATCCAGGACCGCGACCGGATTCTGATGCAGATGCAGATGCAGGTCGCGGTGGCCAATGCCGAGGCCGGCGGGGACCGGGAGGTCGGCGAGGCCGTCCGGGCCGCCTGGTTCGAGCTGTGGGAGCGGGTGCGGATCCGGCTCGGCGGCGAGCACGAGACGGCCACCGAGTTCTTCGGCTACGGCATGCTCATCAACAGCCTGGTCGCGATGGGCTTCCCGGAGGAGCACCCGGTCTGGGCGGGGTTCGAGGACGAGAAGACGCAGCAGCTCTAGCGAGTGGGCCCGCCCGTGCGGGCCTTTTCTCGGAGCACAAAAGTTATTGATCCATAACTACCTGTATAGGGGGCACCACCATGCAGGACACCGAGAAGTCACCGAACAGCACACCGGGCCTCGGCCCCACCGGGGCCTGGACCCTGGTGATCACCAGCGTGGCCGGCTTCATGGCCTCGCTCGACAACCTGGTCGTCACCACCGCCCTCCCGTCGATCCGCCGGAACCTCGGCGGCGGGCTCTCCGACCTGGAGTGGACGGTCAGCGCCTACACCCTCACCTTCGCCGTGCTGCTGATGTTCGGCGCGGCCCTCGGCGACCGGTTCGGCCGCCGACGGCTCTTCCTGGGCGGCCTCGCGGTCTTCACCGCCGGGTCCGCCGCCGCCGCACTCGCCTCCGGCCTCGGCTTCCTGATCGCCGCCCGCGCCGTCCAGGGCGCCGGCGCGGCCGTCATGATGCCGCTCACCCTGACGCTGCTCACGGCGGCGGTGCCCGCCGCCAAGCGGGGCCTGGCGTTCGGGATCTGGTCCGGCGTCACCGGGCTGGCCGTCGCCACCGGACCGCTGATCGGCGGCGTGCTGACGCAGCACCTCTCCTGGCAGTGGATCTTCTGGCTGAACGTCCCGGTCGGCCTGCTGCTGCTCCCGCTCGCCTTCCTCCGGCTCGCCGAGAGCCGTGGCACCAACCCGCGCCTGGACATCCCGGGCACCGCGCTGGTCAGCACCGCGCTCTTCGGCATCGTGTTCGGCCTGATCCGCGGCAACGCCGACGGCTGGACCAGCACCCCGGTGCTGACCGGCCTGGTCGCGGGCGGCGTCCTGCTGGCCGCCTTCGTCCGGTACGAGCTGCGGGCGGCGCACCCGATGCTGCCGATGCGGCTGTTCCGCAGCCGGGCGTTCTCGGCGGTCAACGCGGCCAGCCTGCTGATGTTCCTCGGCATGTTCGGCTCGATCTTCCTGATCAGCCAGTACCTCCAGGGCGTCCTCGGCGCGACCCCGACCGAGGCCGGCGTGCGGATGCTGCCCTGGACGGCGATGCCGCTGATCGTCGCCCCGATCGCGGGCATCGTCTCCGACCGGATCGGCGGCCGCGGCATCGTGGTGACGGGTCTGGCCATGCAGGGGGCCGGCCTGGCGATGTTCGCGCTGATCGCGCACCACACCACCTCCTACACCGCCCAGCTCCCCGCCCTGGTGATCTGCGGCATCGGGATGGCGCTCTACTTCGCCCCCACCGCCAGCCTGGTGATGGCCAACGTCGCCCCGCACGAACAGGGCATCGCCTCCGGCGCGAACAACGCGATGCGGGAACTCGGCGGCGCGCTCGGGGTGGCCGTCCTCTCCACCGTCTTCTCCTCCAACGGCGGCTACGGCTCGGCCCGGACCTTCACCGACGGACTCGTCCCGGCCCTGTACGTGGGCGCGGCGACCGTCCTGCTCGGCGCGGTCTGCGCCTTCCTGATCCCGAGCCGCCGCCCGGCCGGACCGGTCCCGGCGCCGGCGGCCAAGGTGCTCGAACCCGTCGGATGAGAACGCCCCGCCGGACGGCCGCCCCCCTCTGCCGGAGGAGTGGGGCGGCCGTCCCGTATACCGTGGGGAGCGTGCAGGTACTCGAAGACGCCCCCCTCGCCCCCCTCACCACGCTCCGCCTCGGCGGCCCGGCCCGCCGGCTGGTCACCGCCGGCACGGACGCCGAGGTCATCGCCGCCGTCCGCGCCGCCGACGACGCGGCCGAGCCGCTGCTGGTGCTCGGCGGCGGCTCCAACCTGGTGATCGGGGACGCCGGCTTCGACGGCACCGTGCTGCGGATCGCCACCACCGGCTTCGAGCTGGACGGCACCACGCTGGAGCTGGCCGCCGGCGAGATCTGGGCCGACGCGGTGACCCGCACGGTGGACGAAGGCCTCGCCGGGATCGAGTTCCTGGCCGGCATCCCCGGCTCGGCCGGGGCGACGCCCGTGCAGAACGTCGGCGCGTACGGCCAGGAGGTGTCCAGCAGCATCACCGAGGTGGTCGCCTACGACCGCAGCGCCGGCGAGACGGTCGTCCTCTCCAACGCCGAGTGCGACTTCTCCTACCGCCACAGCCGCTTCAAGGCCGACCCCGAGCGCTACGTGGTGCTGCGGGTCCGCTTCGCACTGGAGGACAACGGCGGGCGCTCCACCCCCGTCCGGTACGCGGAGACCGCCCGGTACCTCGGGGTCGAGCCCGGCGAGCGGGTCGAGGTCGCGGCCGCCCGGGAGGCCGTGCTGCTGCTCCGCTCCGGCAAGGGCATGGTCCTCGACCCGGCGGACCACGACACCTGGTCGGCGGGCTCCTTCTTCACCAACCCGATCCTCACCCCCGACCAGTACGCCGCGTTCCTGACCCGGCTCGACGGCCGCACCGCGCCCGCCTACCCCGGCCCCGACGGCTGCACCAAGACCTCGGCCGCCTGGCTGATCGACCAGGCCGGCTTCGGCAAGGGCTACGGCACCGGCCCGGCCACCCTCTCCACCAAGCACACCCTGGCCCTCACCAACCGGGGCAACGCGACCACGGCCGACCTTGTCGCCCTGGCCCGCGAGATCCGCGCGGGCGTCCGCGCGGCGTTCGGCGTCGAGCTGGTCAACGAACCGGTCACGGTCGGCGTCGACCTCTGAGAGTCCCCTCCGGGGGAAACTGTGCGAGCTCAGAGCAACCAGAACGGGGGCGCGGGGAACTGCGCGCGCAACCGTGCAGCTTCGTTGCGCCCTGGTCGCGCAGTTCCCCGCGCCCCTGGGGGTACCCCGTCCTGGAGGGGGCCTTCCCGGAGAGGTCAGGTGGTGAGCCAGGTGTCGATGTCGGCGAGGAGGAGCTTCCGGACGTCCTCCGGGGCGCGGGACCCGCGGATCGACTGGCGGGCGAGTTCGGCGAGTTCGGCGTCGCTGAAGCCGTGCACGGTGCGGGCCAGGTCGTACTGGTCGGCGAGGCGGGAGCCGAACAGGAGCGGGTCGTCGGCGCCCAGCGCGAGCGGCACGCCCGCTTCGAAGAGCGTCCGCAGCGGGACGTCCTCGGCTCGCTGGTAGACCCCGAGCGAGACGTTGGAGGACGGGCAGATCTCGCAGGTGATCTGGCGGTCGGCCAGCCGCTGCATGAGCCGCGGGTCCTCGGCGGCCCGTACGCCGTGGCCGATCCGGCCGGCGCCCAGGTCGTCCAGGCAGTCCCGGACGGACTCCGGGCCGGCCAGCTCGCCGCCGTGCGGGGCGGCCAGCAGGCCGCCCTTGCGGGCGATCGCGAAGGCCCGGTCGAAGTCCCGGGCCAGGCCGCGTCGTTCGTCGTTGGAGAGCCCGAAGCCCACCACGCCCTGGTCGGCGTAGCGGACGGCGAGCCGGGCCAGGGTGCGGGCGTCCATCGGGGATTTCATCCGGTTGGCGGCGACCAGCACCCGGATGCCGACCCCGGTGGCCTCCGAGGCCTCCCGGACGGCGTCCAGGACCAGCTCCAGGGCCGGGATCAGCCCGCCGAGCCGGGGTGCGTACGAGGTCGGGTCGACCTGGATCTCCAGCCAGCGGGAGCCGTCCCGCCGCTCGTCCTCGGCGGTCTCGCGGACCAGCCGGCGGATGTCCTCCTCGTCCCGCAGGACGGAGCGCGCGGTGTCGTAGAGCCGCTGGAAGCGGAACCAGCCGCGTTCGTCGGTGGCGTCCAGCAGCTGCGGCTCGCCGGAACTGAGCGCCTCGGGCAGCCGTACCCGGTGTTTGTCGGCCAGCTCCAGCAGAGTGGCCGGCCGCATCGAGCCGGTGAAGTGCAGGTGCAGATGGGCCTTGGGAAGGTCCCGGACATCACGCAGGCGTTCCATTCACCGATCCTGCCGTATCGGGGCCCCAAAAGAGAACCGCCCCCGGCAGGTCCTTCGAAAGAGTGACTCCTCGAAGGTTTGCCGGGGGCGGTACTTCGTTCGGGTGGCGCGTCAGGCGCGGGCCTCGCCCAGCAGCTTCTGCATCCGGCCGACACCCTCGGCCAGGTCGGTGTCGCCCAGCGCGTACGAGAGGCGCAGGTACCCCGGGGTGCCGAAGGCCTCGCCCGGGACGACCGCGACCTCGGCCTCGTCCAGGATCAGCGCGGCCAGCTCGGCGGAGGTCTGCGGGCGCTTGCCGCGGATCTCCTTGCCCAGCAGGTCCTTGACCGACGGGTAGACGTAGAACGCGCCCTCGGGCTCGGGGCAGAACACGCCCTCGATCTCGTTGAGCATCCGGACGATGGTCCGGCGGCGGCGGTCGAACGCCTCCTTCATCTCCGCGACGGCGTCCAGGTCACCCGAGACGGCGGCCAGCGCGGCGACCTGGGCCACGTTGGAGACGTTGGAGGTGGCGTGCGACTGCAGGTTGGTCGCGGCCTTCACCACGTCGGCGGGGGCGATCAGCCACCCGACCCGCCAGCCGGTCATGGCGTACGTCTTCGCCACGCCGTTGACCACGATGCACTTGTCGGCCAGCTCGGGCAGCAGCGCGGGCAGCGAGGTGAAGGTCGCGTCGCCGTAGACCAGGTGCTCGTAGATCTCGTCGGTGAGCACCCAGAGCCCGTGCTCCAGCGCCCAGCGGCCGATCGCCTCGGCCTCGTCGCGGGTGTAGACCGCGCCGGTCGGGTTGGACGGCGAGACGAAGAGGACGACCTTGGTGTTCTCGGTCCGGGCCGCTTCGAGCTGCTCGACCGAGACCTTGTAACCGGTGGTCTCGTCGGCCACGACCTCGACCGGCACGCCGCCCGCGAGCTGGATCGACTCGGGGTAGGTGGTCCAGTACGGCGCCGGGACGATGACCTCGTCGCCCGGGTCGAGGATCGCGGCGAAGGCCTCGTAGATGGCCTGCTTGCCGCCGTTGGTCACCAGCACCTGTGAGGCGTCCACCTGGTAGCCGGAGTCGCGCAGCGTCTTGGCGGCGATCGCGGCCTTCAGCTCCGGCAGGCCGCCGGCCGGGGTGTAGCGGTGGTTCTTCGGGTCCTGGCAGGCGGCGACGGCGGCCTCGACGATGTACCCCGGGGTCGGGAAGTCGGGCTCGCCCGCGCCGAAGCCGATCACGGGGCGGCCGGCCGCCTTGAGGGCCTTGGCCTTGGCGTCCACCGCGAGGGTGGCGGACTCGGCGATCGCGCCGATCCTCTGCGAGACGCGGCGGTCAGCGGGACGGGGGCTGGCGGGGGTGGGAGCGCTCATACCTGCATCGTCGCAGAGTCGATGGCCGCCGGGCACCGGGTTCCAGCATGCGTACCCGGTCGTCCACGATGTGTACCCGTGCGGTCCGCGAGTGACGGCCGGTCAGGTGCGTCGCGTGGGTTCGGTGTGAATGAGGTTCGACCAAACGCGTAAGAATCCCGTACACTCACTGCTCGATGGCTCCGAACTGCGGCTCCGTCCGAGGCGTACACCACGCACCGGCCGGGATGCGGTAGGTTGGGGGCATCTCCGGAGCCGCGAGGCACCGTAGGGCAATAGCTCAATTGGTAGAGCACCGGTCTCCAAAACCGGCGGTTGGGGGTTCAAGTCCCTCTTGCCCTGCTGCTTGATCTGTACCAAGCCCGTTCGCTCCACAGAGCGAGCGGGCTTGATGCGGAGAGGGCCCCAATCAGCACTGCTTTCGCCGGATCGCTCGTGCTCCACAGGTGCGCAAGCGACGCTCGGCAGGACCCGGATTCAGGTGAGGACGAGTGACGGAGACCACGGGCTCCACCGCAACGCCTGAGAGTGGCAACCCCGAGGGTGCCGACGGCGTGGCCGACGAAGCCGCGGTTGTCGACGGCGAGGAGAAGGCACTCTCGCGTCGCGACCGCAAGCGGGCCAATCGGGCCGCGGGCGGCGACGGGGACAAGAAGGCCGGCAAGCGAGCTCGCAAGAGCGTCTTCGCCCGGGCCGCCCTCTTCTACCGCCAGATCATCGCGGAGCTGCGCAAGGTCGTCTGGCCGACGCGCAACGAGCTCCTCCAGTACACCAGCGTCGTCGTCGTCTTCGTCGTCGTCGTGATGGGCGTCGTCGCCAGCCTCGACTACGGCTTCTCCAAGCTGAGTCTGTTCATCTTCGGCTGACCGCCCCTGAGCACAGCGCCACCCCGACCCGGGCCGCCGCCAGAACCTTGGCAGCGCAGCCCGGGTCGAGCTGTCTGCGCGGTCGGGATGAGCCCGCTACCGTTGACTCGGTACTGTTGAGTCATCCGAGTCGTTTCCGCGTGTGCCCGCAAGGGCTGTTGGGTGGCCCGGAGCCGTTCCATCTCCACATCCCAGGAAAGAAGCAGCCACAGTGTCTGAGTCCCCCTTGAACGACGCCGACGAGACCGTCCGCGAGGCGGATGTCGCCGCCGAGCTGGACGCGGTCGAGGCTGCTGACGCCGAGAGCGCGGAGCAGATCCTCGACGCGGCGGACGCCGACGCGGACGAGGTCGAGGCTGCGGACGAGGCCCAGGCGGGCGTGGCGGCCGAGGAGGCCGCCGTGCACGAGATCACCGAGGACGACGAGCTCGCCGCGGACGAGGCCGACGAGGCCGACGAGGACGGCGCCGAGATCGAGGACGCCGAGGGCGACATCGAGGAGACCGAGGCCGAGGAGGTCGAGGCCGAGGAGGTCGAGGTCGACCCGGTCGCCGAGTTCCGCGAGAAGCTGCGCACCGCGCCGGGCGAGTGGTACGTCATCCACACGTACGCCGGCTACGAGAACCGGGTGAAGCAGAACCTGGAGCAGCGCGCCGTCTCGCTCAACGTCGAGGACCGGATCTTCCAGGCCGAGGTGCCGCAGGAGGAGGTCGTCCAGATCAAGAACGGCGACCGCAAGACGATCCGCCAGAACAAGCTCCCCGGCTACGTGCTGGTCCGCATCGACCTGGACGCCGAGTCCTGGGGCGTCGTCCGCAACACCCCGGGTGTCACCGGCTTCGTCGGCAACGCGTACGACCCGTACCCGCTGACGCTGGACGAGGTCGTCAAGATGCTCGCCCCCGACGTGGAGCGCCAGGCGGCCAAGGAGGCCGGCCGGCCGTCCTCCGGCAAGCCGGTCGAGGTCCAGGTGCTCGACTTCGAGGTCGGCGACTCCGTCACCGTCACCGACGGTCCGTTCGCGACCCTGCAGGCGACCATCAACGAGATCAACCCGGACTCGAAGAAGGTCAAGGGCCTGGTCGAGATCTTCGGCCGCGAGACCCCGGTCGAGCTGTCCTTCGACCAGATCCAGAAGAACTGACCCCAAAGCCATCGGGCCGGGGGCGGGGTCTTCGGACCTCGCCCCCGGCTCGTTTTGGTCCAGCGGCGCATCCGCGTTAGCCTGGTCCGATGTGTGTACTCCCGTCGGGTGTCGCCCCGGCCGTACGCACATCGACTGTCACCTCTCAGAAGGACCCGGAGAGAAATGCCTCCCAAGAAGAAGAAGATCACTGGGCTTATCAAGCTCCAGATCAAGGCTGGCGCGGCCAACCCCGCCCCGCCGGTCGGCCCCGCGCTCGGTCAGCACGGCGTCAACATCATGGAGTTCTGCAAGGCCTACAACGCTGCGACCGAGTCGCAGCGCGGCATGATCGTGCCGGTGGAGATCACGGTCTACGACGACCGTTCCTTCACCTTCATCACGAAGACGCCGCCGGCCGCGCGCCTCATCCTGAAGGCCGCGGGCGTGGAGAAGGGCTCCCCGGAGCCCCACAAGACCAAGGTCGCCAAGCTCAGCAGCGCCCAGGTCCGTGAGATCGCCACGGTCAAGCTCCCCGACCTGAACGCCAACGACCTGGACGCCGCGACGAAGATCATCGCCGGCACCGCCCGGTCGATGGGCATCACCGTCGAGGGCTGACAGCCCCAAGTCCCACCGTGGTAGGGCCCAGCGCGGCCCGTCAACACCACGACTCCTCCATTCACCTTCAGGAGAAGCAGTGAAGCGCAGCAAGGCTCTCAAGGCCGCGGACGCCCAGGTCGACCGCGACCGTCTCTACGCCCCCCTCGAGGCCATCCGCCTCGCCAAGGCGACCTCCACCTCCAAGTTCGACGGCACCGTCGAGGTCGCCATGCGTCTGGGTGTCGACCCGCGCAAGGCCGACCAGATGGTCCGCAGCACCGTGATCCTTCCGCACGGCACCGGTAAGACCGCTCGGGTTCTGGTCTTCGCGACCGGCGAGCGTGCCGAGGCCGCGCGTGCTGCGGGCGCCGACATCGTCGGCTCGGACGAGCTCATCGACGAGGTCGCCAAGGGCCGCCTCGACTTCGACGCCGTCGTCGCCACCCCGGACCTCATGGGCAAGGTCGGCCGCCTCGGCCGCGTGCTCGGTCCCCGTGGCCTGATGCCGAACCCGAAGACCGGCACCGTGACCCCGGACACTGCCAAGGCAGTGAACGAGATCAAGGGCGGCAAGATCGAGTTCCGCGTCGACAAGCACTCGAACCTGCACTTCATCATCGGTAAGGCCTCCTTCACCGACGAGCAGCTGGTCGAGAACTACGCCGCCGCGCTGGACGAGGTCCTCCGGGCCAAGCCGTCCGCCGCCAAGGGCCGCTACATCAAGAAGACCGCGGTCTCCACCACGATCGGCCCCGGCATCCAGGTCGACCCGAACCGCACCCGCAACCTCCTCGTCGAGGAGGACCCGGCCGCCCTCTGAGCCCTCGCGCTCTGAGCGGTAGCCGCGTCCTGGGCGCAAGCCCGGCAGGCAGTTCTTCACCGGCGACGGGCCCGTGTCCCCTTGACAGGGGGCGCGGGCCCGTCGTCGTGTCCGGGCTCGGGGAGCAGGCCCTGGGCCCGGTCAAGGGCGGCGTCGGGGGGCCGGCGGTGGCATGGCATGGTGGGGGACAGGTTGGGTGCGGCGGGGATCGGCGGCTGGAGGAAGCGATGACGGTACGGCGGCGTTCGGTGCTCGCGGTGCTGGGCGCCCTGCTGCTGTCCGGTGCGGCGGGGTGTTCCGGCGGCTCCGGCGCCGCCGACGGCAGGCCGCTGCCCTCGCCGAGCACGTCGGCCGCCTCGCCCTCGGCGCTCGCCACGCCCACCGACCGTTCGCCGCACGGGGTGCTGCTCTCCGCCGAACTGGCGATGCACACCGCCCGCCGGGCCAAGTTCAGCTACCTGCTGGGGACCGACAGCGCGACAGGGCTGCTCTTCTGGGCGCCGAAGACCGTGCTCCAGCTCCAGCGGTCCGGTGCCGTCGACCAGCTGATGGTGCTGGACACCACCGCGTACCTGGGCGGCGACCAGGCGACCGCGGCCCGGCTCGGCGGCCGGCACTGGGAGCGGTACAGCACCGGGTCCGGCGGGGACGTCCCGTACTCCGGGCTGGTCGACCGGCTCAACCCGGTGGTGGCGCTGGCCGCCGCCTCCGCCGCGGACGCGCCGGAGCTGCTGGGCGAGGAGAAGCTCGGCGACACCACCGTCCAGCACTACCGGGTGACCACCACCGTCGACGGGTACGTCGCCGCGCAGACCCAGCTGACCCCCGCCCGGCGGGACGCGCTGCGGACGGCCCTCGGCCAGGGCGGCCCGACCGGGCTGACGCTCGACCTCTGGCTGAACGACAAGGACCAGCTCGTCCAGCTCCGCCGGACGGCGGCGGGCGGGACGGCCCGGCTGGACGACACCGTCCGCTACAGCGAGTTCGCCGGCCCGCTGTCCGTCCAGGCCCCGGCCGAGACGGACACCTTCGACGCTGGGACGGCGAGCCTTCCGCCGCTGCGGCCGTAGGCACCGCCGATCAGTTGCACTACCCAGGGGCGCGGGGAACTGCGCGAGGCGGGAGGGTGCGGCGCTGTACCTTCCGGTTTCGCGCAGTTCTCCCCCAGCCTTCGGCCGGGAGGTACCCTCACGCGCCCCTGGGGTACCCGGTTGCGTTGTGGATTTGGCCGAATCGGGTGAGGTCGAGTACGGTTAAGTCTGCCAAAGACCGCTGGTTGCTGTGCCGGTCCCGCGAGGGAGTGGAGCAGCCGAAGGATCTGCGAATTGCCGCAGACGGCCCGCGCAGGAGTGTTTGGAGCTTGGACTTCCGGTCCGTGCGGCTTGCCGTTCGACTGTCGAGGTCAATCAGAGCCCCGTGCGCCTGCGCACGAGGGCTCTCACTGTTTCTGCAGGGGCTTCCTTCGTTCAGCGTGTCCGAGGTGGGAATGGTCGACACTCGCGGTCGGCCCGACTTCGACATCACGGAAGGAGGCGTAAGCCTATGGCAAGGCCTGACAAGGCTGCTGCTGTCGCGGAGATGACGGACAAGTTCCGTTCCTCGAACGCGGCCGTGCTGACCGAGTACCGCGGTCTGACGGTGAAGCAGCTCAAGACGCTCCGCCGCTCGCTCGGCGAGAACGCCGATTACGCCGTGGTGAAGAACACGCTGACCAAGATTGCGGCCAACGAGGCCGGGATCGACACGCTGGACGACCTGTTCGCGGGTCCGACGGCGGTTGCCTTCGTCACCGGTGACCCGGTGGAGTCGGCGAAGGCTCTGCGTGACTTCGCCAAGGAGAACCCCGCTCTCATCATCAAGGGCGGTGTCCTTGACGGTAAGGCACTGACCGCCGATGAGATCAAGAAGCTCGCGGACCTCGAGTCCCGCGAGGTGCTGCTCGCCAAGCTGGCGGGTGCCCTGAAGGCCAAGCCCTCGCAGGCTGCCGCGGTCTTCCAGGCCCTGCCCTCGAAGCTCGTCCGCACCGTGGACGCGCTTCGCGACAAGGTCGAGCAGGGCGGTGCCGGTACGCCGGCTCCCGCCGCCGAGGACGCCCCCGCCGAGTAGTACCCCCATGCCCCTCCGGGGGCGTGACGGCAGGCTAAAGCCTCGCTGCGGGCCCGTACGCCCGCCAATCCGTACATCCGGCACCACCTGCCGATTATTGGAAGGACGCCATCATGGCGAAGCTGTCCCAGGACGACCTGCTCGCGCAGTTCGAGGAGATGACCCTCATCGAGCTCTCTGAGTTCGTGAAGGCCTTCGAGGAGAAGTTCGACGTCACCGCCGCCGTCGCCGTCGCCGCCGGCCCGGCCGGCCCGGCCGCCGCCGTTGAGGCCGTCGAGGAGCAGGACGAGTTCGACGTCGTGCTCGAGGGCGCTGGCGAGAAGAAGATCCAGGTCATCAAGGAGGTGCGCGCCCTCACCTCCCTCGGCCTGAAGGAGGCGAAGGACCTCGTCGACGGCACCCCCGCCGTTGTCCTGGAGAAGGTTGCCAAGGACGTTGCCGAGAAGGCCAAGGCTGCCCTCGAGGCCGCTGGCGCCAAGGTCACCGTCAAGTGACTCAGTGCCCCCTCTGAGGGGGCACGCGGGCCGGGCCGATCACCCCTACGGGTGGTCGGCCCGGCCTTTTTCGTTCCCGGAGGGAGCCCCGGGAGGGCTCCGCGAGGGCTCCGGGAGGGGCGGGCGAGGGGCGAGGGCGCGCCCGGGGAGGGTGTGCCGGGAGTGGTGCAGGAGGCGGGGTTCGCCAGTCTGGCCGATTGTGCACTCGGCCACTGTCAGTGGTGCCAGGTAGGGTGATCGCTGTCATCGGGAGTGGCTCCCACCATGGGTTCTGTAACGCCCAGGGGGTTCCGAGCGATGAGCAGACCGAGGTCCTTCCCGCACGGGAGGGCCTTGACGAACTGCACCAGGGGCGCGATTCTCGAAGCGCGCGCCCCTGAGTGGAGGGCACTGCCAGTTGGAGCGGCTCTGGATGCATATTCAGCAGCCCCGGCGGGAAGTGACTCCTCGTGAGGTGCGGCGGCCCGGGAGTCCCCGGGTCGATGGTTGTACGAGGGCAGGGACCACCCTGCGGCAGGGCCGCTCATCGAGCGGCCGGGCCGGCGGGTGGCTACCGGAGGGAGCGTCCGATTCGGTCTCCGAATCAGGACTTGTCAGCAGTGTGCCTTTTGGCTACACTGTCCCTTTGCGCTGCCTGTTAGCTGCTCCGTGACTCGTCGCCCGGAGTTTGCGTTGCCCTGACGGGGTCTGGCACCACCTCCGCAATGCGGCTCTGACCTGGGAGATCTTCCCGGCTGAGACCCACGGCGCCGGGGGCGGGACCGAGCCCTTTCAGGCCCGGCCGGTACGCGCGTAGTGAGCTCCGAGCCCTCGGAAGGACCCCCCTCTTGGCCGCGCCGCGCAACGCCTCGAACACATCCGCCGCATCCACCGCCCCGCTTCGCGTCTCGTTCGCGAAGATCAAGGAGCCCCTCGAGGTCCCGAACCTCCTGGCCCTGCAGACCGAGAGCTTTGACTGGCTGCTCGGCAATGCGGCCTGGAAGTCCCGGGTCGAGGCGGCGTTGGACAGTGGTCAGGACGTCCCCACCAAGTCCGGTCTGGAGGAGATCTTCGAAGAGATCTCGCCGATCGAGGACTTCAGTGGGTCGATGTCGCTGACTTTCCGCGACCACCGTTTCGAGCCGCCGAAGAACTCCATTGACGAGTGCAAGGACCGCGACTTCACGTTCGCGGCCCCGCTCTTCGTCACCGCCGAGTTCACCAACAACGAGACCGGTGAGATCAAGTCTCAGACGGTCTTCATGGGCGATTTCCCGCTCATGACCCACAAGGGCACGTTCGTGATCAACGGCACCGAGCGTGTCGTCGTCTCGCAGCTGGTCCGTTCCCCCGGTGTCTACTTCGACTCCTCCCTGGACAAGGTGTCCGACAAGGACATCTTCTCCTGCAAGGTCATCCCCTCGCGTGGTGCCTGGCTGGAGATGGAGATCGACAAGCGCGACATGGTCGGTGTCCGCATCGACCGCAAGCGCAAGCAGTCGGTCACCGTGCTGCTGAAGGCTCTCGGCTGGACCAACGAGATGATTCTCGAGGAGTTCGGCGAGTACGAGTCGATGCGCGCCACCCTGGAGAAGGACCACACCCAGGGCCAGGACGACGCGCTCCTGGACATCTACCGCAAGCTGCGCCCTGGCGAGCCGCCGACCCGCGAGGCCGCGCAGACGCTGTTGGAGAACCTCTACTTCAACCCGAAGCGCTACGACCTCGCCAAGGTCGGCCGTTACAAGGTCAACCGCAAGCTCGGCAACGGCGAGTCGCTGGACTCCGGCGTCCTCACCGAGCCCGACATCATCGGTGCGATCAAGTACCTGGTGAAGCTGCACGCGGGCGAGACCGAGTGGCGTGACGAGCAGCGCGACATCGTCGTCGAGGTCGATGACATCGACCACTTCGGCAACCGTCGCCTGCGCAACGTCGGCGAGCTGATCCAGAACCAGGTCCGTACGGGTCTCGCCCGTATGGAGCGCGTCGTGCGTGAGCGCATGACGACCCAGGACGTCGAGGCGATCACGCCGCAGACCCTGATCAACATCCGGCCGGTCGTCGCCTCCATCAAGGAGTTCTTCGGCACCAGCCAGCTGTCCCAGTTCATGGACCAGACGAACCCGCTGTCGGGTCTGACCCACAAGCGTCGTCTGTCCGCGCTGGGCCCGGGTGGTCTGTCCCGTGAGCGCGCCGGCTTCGAGGTCCGTGACGTCCACCCGTCGCACTACGGCCGCATGTGCCCCATCGAGACCCCTGAAGGCCCGAACATCGGTCTGATCGGCTCGCTGGCCTCGTACGGCCGGGTGAACGCCTTCGGCTTCATCGAGACCCCGTACCGCAAGGTCATCGACGGTGTCGTGACCGAGCAGGTCGACTACCTCACCGCCGACGAGGAGGACCGCTTCGTCATCGCGCAGGCCAACGCCCCGCTGACGGACGACCTCCACTTCGCCGAGCCCCGTGTCCTCGTCCGCCGCCGTGGCGGCGAGATCGACTACATCCCGGGCTCCGAGATCGACTACATGGACGTCTCGCCGCGCCAGATGGTGTCCGTCGCCACCGCGATGATCCCCTTCCTGGAGCACGACGACGCCAACCGCGCGCTCATGGGCTCCAACATGATGCGTCAGGCGGTGCCGCTGCTGAAGAGCGAGGCCCCGCTGGTCGGTACCGGCATGGAGTACCGCTGTGCGGTCGACGCCGCCGACGTGATCGTGGCCGAGAAGGCCGGTGTCGTGCAGGAGGTCTCCGCCGACTACGTCACCGTGGCGAACGACGACGGCACGTACACCACGTACCGCGCCGCCAAGTTCACCCGCTCGAACCAGGGCACCGCCTTCAACCAGAAGGTGCTCGTCGACGAGGGCTCCCGGGTCGAGGTCCACCAGGTCCTCGCCGACGGTCCCTGCACCGACGAGGGCGAGATGGCGCTGGGCAAGAACCTGCTCGTGGCGTTCATGTCCTGGGAGGGTCACAACTACGAGGACGCGATCATCCTGTCGCAGCGCCTCGTGCAGGACGACGTCCTCTCCTCGATCCACATCGAGGAGCACGAGGTCGACGCCCGTGACACCAAGCTGGGCCCGGAGGAGATCACCCGGGACATCCCGAACGTCTCCGAGGAGGTCCTCGCGGACCTCGACGAGCGCGGCATCATCCGGATCGGCGCCGATGTCACCACCGGTGACATCCTGGTCGGCAAGGTCACGCCCAAGGGTGAGACCGAGCTGACCCCGGAGGAGCGCCTGCTGCGCGCCATCTTCGGTGAGAAGGCCCGTGAGGTCCGCGACACCTCGCTGAAGGTGCCGCACGGTGAGTCCGGCAAGATCATCGGCGTCCGCGTCTTCGACCGCGAAGAGGGCGACGAGCTGCCGCCGGGCGTCAACCAGCTGGTCCGGGTCTACGTGGCCCAGAAGCGCAAGATCACCAACGGTGACAAGCTGGCCGGCCGTCACGGCAACAAGGGTGTCATCTCCAAGATCCTGCCCGTCGAGGACATGCCGTTCCTCGCGGACGGCACCCCGGTCGACATCATCCTGAACCCGCTGGGTGTCCCGTCCCGAATGAACCCGGGACAGGTCCTGGAGATCCACCTCGGGTGGCTCGCCAAGCAGGGCTGGGACGTCTCCGGTCTCGCCGACGAGTGGGCCAAGCGCCTGCAGGTCATCGGCGCCGACACGGTCGAGGGCGGCACCAACCTCGCCACCCCCGTCTTCGACGGCGCCCGCGAGGACGAGATCACCGGCCTGCTGGACCACACCACCCTCACCCGTGACGGTGAGCGCCTGGTGAACTCCACCGGCAAGGCCCGGCTGTTCGACGGCCGCTCCGGCGAGCCGTTCCCGATGCCGGTCTCGGTCGGCTACATGTACATCCTCAAGCTGCACCACCTGGTCGACGACAAGCTGCACGCCCGTTCGACCGGTCCGTACTCGATGATCACCCAGCAGCCGCTCGGTGGTAAGGCGCAGTTCGGTGGTCAGCGATTCGGTGAGATGGAGGTGTGGGCCCTTGAGGCGTACGGCGCGGCCTACGCCCTGCAGGAACTGCTCACCATCAAGTCCGACGACGTCCTGGGCCGCGTGAAGGTCTACGAGGCGATCGTCAAGGGCGAGAACATCCCCGAGCCCGGCATTCCCGAGTCCTTCAAGGTCCTCATCAAGGAAATGCAGTCGCTCTGCCTCAACGTGGAGGTGCTGTCCTCGGACGGCTCGTCCATCGAGATGCGGGACTCGGACGAGGACGTGTTCCGCGCGGCCGAGGAGCTCGGCATTGACCTGTCCCGGCGCGAGCCGAGCAGCGTCGAAGAGGTCTGACGGAGGTTGGGCCGGCTGCCCCAAGGTGCAGCCGGCCCGCCCCCAGGCCCCCTCAGACCAGATGAACACCTTTCGACTTACGAAAGAGGGCTTGACGACCAGTGCTTGACGTCAACTTCTTCGACGAGCTCCGCATCGGCCTCGCGACCGCCGACGACATCCGCCAGTGGTCCCACGGCGAGGTCAAGAAGCCGGAGACCATCAACTACCGCACCCTGAAGCCGGAAAAGGACGGGCTCTTCTGCGAGAAGATCTTCGGTCCGACCCGGGACTGGGAGTGCTACTGCGGCAAGTACAAGCGTGTCCGCTTCAAGGGCATCATCTGCGAGCGCTGTGGCGTCGAGGTCACTCGTGCCAAGGTGCGCCGTGAGCGGATGGGCCACATCGAGCTGGCCGCGCCGGTCACCCACATCTGGTACTTCAAGGGTGTCCCCAGCCGCCTCGGCTACCTGCTCGACCTGGCGCCGAAGGACCTCGAGAAGGTCATCTACTTCGCCGCCTACATGATCACCTGGGTGGACGACGAGCGCCGCGCACGCGACCTCCCGTCCCTGGAGGCGCACGTCTCGGTCGAGCGCCAGCAGATCGAGAACCGTCGCGACTCCGACCTGGAGAACCGCGCGAAGAAGGCCGAGACCGACCTCGCCGAGCTTGAGGCCGAGGGCGCCAAGGCCGACGTGCGCCGCAAGGTGCGCGAGGGTGCCGAGCGTGAGATGAAGCAGCTGCGCGACCGTGCGCAGCGCGAGCTGGACCGTCTGGACGAGGTCTGGGCCCGCTTCAAGAACCTCAAGGTCCAGGACCTCGAGGGCGACGAGCTGCTCTACCGCGAGCTGCGCGACCGCTTCGGCACGTACTTCTCCGGCTCGATGGGCGCCGCGGCGCTCAAGGACCGCCTGGAGACGTTCGACCTGGCCGAGGAGTCCGAGCGGCTGCGCGAGATCATCCGCAGCGGCAAGGGCCAGAAGAAGACCCGTGCGCTCAAGCGCCTCAAGGTCGTCTCCGCCTTCCTGCAGACCACCAACAAGCCCAACGGCATGGTGCTGGACTGCGTCCCGGTCATCCCGCCGGACCTGCGTCCGATGGTGCAGCTGGACGGTGGCCGCTTCGCGACCTCCGACCTGAACGACCTGTACCGCCGTGTGATCAACCGCAACAACCGCCTGAAGCGCCTTCTCGACCTCGGTGCCCCCGAGATCATCGTGAACAACGAGAAGCGCATGCTCCAGGAGGCGGTCGACGCCCTCTTCGACAACGGCCGTCGCGGCCGCCCGGTCACGGGCCCCGGCAACCGTCCGCTGAAGTCCCTCAGCGACATGCTGAAGGGCAAGCAGGGTCGTTTCCGTCAGAACCTGCTCGGCAAGCGCGTCGACTACTCGGCCCGTTCGGTCATCGTCGTCGGCCCGCAGCTCAAGCTGCACCAGTGCGGTCTGCCGAAGGCCATGGCGCTGGAGCTCTTCAAGCCGTTCGTGATGAAGCGCCTGGTGGACTTGAACCACGCGCAGAACATCAAGTCGGCCAAGCGCATGGTCGAGCGCGCCCGCCCGGTCGTGTGGGACGTCCTCGAAGAGGTCATCGCCGAGCACCCGGTTCTGCTGAACCGTGCGCCCACCCTGCACCGCCTCGGCATCCAGGCCTTCGAGCCCCAGCTGGTCGAGGGCAAGGCCATCCAGATCCACCCGCTCGTCTGTACCGCGTTCAACGCGGACTTCGACGGTGACCAGATGGCCGTCCACCTGCCGCTCTCCGCGGAGGCGCAGGCCGAGGCCCGCATCCTGATGCTGTCCTCGAACAACATCCTGAAGCCGGCCGACGGTCGCCCCGTCACCATGCCGACCCAGGACATGGTGCTGGGTCTGTTCTTCCTGACCTCGGACCGCGAGGCAGTGAAGGGCGGCGGCCGCTCGTTCACCTCGACCGCCGAGGCCGTCATGGCCTTCGACGCGAAGCAGCTGGACGTCCAGGCCGTCGTCGACATCCGCCTGCCGATCGGCACCGTCCCGCCCCGTGGCTGGACCCCGCCGGTCGACGAGGACGGTCAGTCGACCTGGTTCGAGGGCGAGTCCTTCCGCCTGCAGACCACCCTGGGCCGCGCGCTCTTCAACGAGCTGCTGCCCGAGGACTACCCGTTCGTCGACTACGAGGTGGGCAAGAAGCAGCTCTCCGCGATCGTCAACGACCTGGCGGAGCGCTACCCCAAGGTCGTCGTCGCGGCGACCCTGGACAACCTGAAGGCGTCCGGTTTCCACTGGGCGACCCGCTCGGGTGTCACCGTCTCGATCTCGGACGTCGTCGTCCCGCCGCAGAAGGCCCAGATCCTCGAGGGCTACGAAGCGCAGGCCGAGAAGATCCAGAAGCAGTACGAGCGCGGTCTGATCACCAACGACGAGCGCAAGCAGGAGCTCATCGGCATCTGGACCCGGGCGACCAACGAGGTCGCCGAGGCGATGAACGCCAACTTCGAGAAGACCAACCCCATCTTCATGATGGTGGACTCGGGTGCTCGAGGAAACATGATGCAGATGCGTCAGATCGCCGGTATGCGTGGTCTGGTGTCGAACGCGAAGAACGAGACGATCGCCCGTCCCATCAAGGCGTCGTTCCGTGAGGGCCTCACCGTCCTCGAGTACTTCATCTCCACCCACGGTGCCCGTAAGGGTCTGGCCGACACCGCGCTTCGTACCGCGGACTCCGGCTACCTCACCCGTCGTCTGGTCGACGTCTCCCAGGACGTCATCATTCGCGAGGAGGACTGTGGCACCGAGCGCGGCCTCAAGCTGGCGATCGGCACGGTCGAGAACGGCGTCCTGCGCAAGACGGACGACGTCGAGACCAGCGTCTACGCCCGCATGCTGGCCGAGGACATCACGATCGACGGCAAGCTCGTCGCGACCGCGAACACCGACCTCGGTGACGTCCTGATCGACGAGCTGATCCGTAACGGCATCAGCGAGGTCAAGACCCGCTCGATCCTCACCTGTGAGTCGGCGGTCGGCACCTGTGCCTTCTGCTACGGCCGTTCGCTGGCCACCGGCAAGCTGGTCGACATCGGTGAGGCGGTCGGCATCATCGCCGCCCAGTCCATCGGTGAGCCCGGTACCCAGCTGACCATGCGTACCTTCCACACCGGTGGTGTGGCCGGTGACGACATCACCCAGGGTCTGCCCCGTGTCGTGGAGCTCTTCGAGGCCCGTACCCCCAAGGGTGTGGCCCCGGTCTCCGAGGCCCAGGGCCGGGTCCGCATCGAGGACACCGAGAAGACCCGCAAGGTCGTCGTCACGCCGGACGACGGCACCGACGAGATCGCCTACCCGGTCTCGAAGCGCATCAAGCTGCTGGTCAGCGAGGGCGAGGCGGTCGCGGTCGGCCAGAAGCTGACCGCCGGCACGATGAACCCGCACGACGTCCTGCGGATCATGGGCCAGCGTGCGGTCCAGATCCACCTGGTCGCCGAGGTCCAGAAGGTCTACAACTCGCAGGGTGTGTCGATCCACGACAAGCACATCGAGATCATCATCCGGCAGATGCTCCGCCGCGTGACGATCATCGAGTCGGGCGACGCCGAGCTGCTCCCGGGCGAGCTCGTCGAGCGCGGCCGCTTCGAGACCGAGAACCGTCGCGTGGTCTCCGAGGGCGGTCACCCCGCCTCCGGCCGTCCGCAGCTGATGGGTATCACCAAGGCCTCGCTGGCGACCGAGTCCTGGCTGTCGGCCGCCTCCTTCCAGGAGACGACCCGCGTGCTCACCGACGCGGCGATCCACGCCAAGTCGGACCCGCTCCTTGGCCTCAAGGAGAACGTCATCCTCGGTAAGCTCATCCCGGCCGGTACGGGTCTGCCCCGCTACCGCAACATCCGGGTCGAGCCCACCGAAGAGGCCAAGGCCGCGATGTACTCGGCCGTCGGCTACGACGACTACGACCTGTCGCCCTTCGGCACCGGCTCCGGCCAGGCCGTCCCGCTGGACGACTACGACTACGGCCCCTACACCGGCTGAGTAGTCCCCGCTCGAACCGCAGGGCGGTCACCCCACACGGGGTGGCCGCCCTGCGGCGTGTCCGCGGGTTCACCGGGCAGCTCCCCCGTGCGGGGGAGGCGGGGAAACCGCTCGGGCGGGCGATCCGGGGGGAGGGGGCGGGAGGGCAGGCTCTGGGGTGTCGGTCCGGGTGGGCCGGCCGCCTGTCGAGGGGGAACACCATGAGCAAGAGCCTGTCCCGTGTGATCGGCGCCGTCGGCATCACCGCTGCCGTGGCGTTCGGGATGTCCGGCTGCTTCCTGGACGACCGGGACCAGCACCAGGACGTCAGCTACGGCGTCACCGGGCCGGTGCACACGCTGGTCCTGCAGGGCGACACCGGTGACATCCGGGTGGTCGGCGGGGGCACGGCGGTGAACGTGACGGAGCACCAGCAGTACCGGGCCAAGGCTCCCGCCGCGACGCACCTCACCAGCGCCGACGGCACGCTCACCCTCACGTACAGCTGCCCGGACCACGACTGCTCGGTGGGCTACGACGTCCGGGTCCCGGCCGGCACGGTGGTGCGGGTCGCGGCCGACACCGGTTCGGTGCGGCTGAGCGGGCTGGTCGCCGAGGTGGAGGTGAAGACCCAGACCGGGACGGTCGACGCGAGCGGGCTCGGCTCCGGGAAGGTCCGGCTGACGACCGGGACCGGCAGTGTCACCGCCGCGTTCGCGGGCGACCCGACGACCGTGTCCGTGACCACCCAGACCGGGAGCATCCTGCTGCGGGTGCCGAAGGACGGCACGTACGCGGTGAACGCCTCCGCGCAGACCGGCAGCGTCGACATCGGAGTCCGCCAGGAGCCGGGCGCCGCCCGGAGCATCACCGCGACCGCCCAGACCGGCAGCGTGACGGTCACCGGTGTCTGAGCGGGCCTGGTCACCGGTGTCCGGGCCGGCCGGAGGGCCCCGGGTGCCCGCCCGCCTGCCGGTACGGAAAGATCTCTCCCGGGGGGCCGGCGCACGTCCGGCTGCGGGAGGGGTGGACGTGGAGCGCGCAACGCGCCTGCAGGCGGAGATGACGGCGCGGGCCGGGCGGTTGAAGGCATGGTTCGGCGGGGTGAACCCGTACGTGCTGGACACCCTGCTCGCCCTGGCCTCGGCCGCGGTCTCGGCCTGGGCGGTGTTCTGCGACAACCGGGGCTGGCCCTGGTGGGTGTACCTGCTGGCGGTCAGCACCGCGTTCTCCCTGCCCTGGCGGCGGCGCTTCCCGGGCGGGGCCTTCCTCGCCTCGGGGATCCCCGCGCTGGCCCTGTCGATCGTGGCGCACTCGGCGCAGCCACAGGTCGAGCTGTACGGGGTGATCGGCATCTACACCCTGGCGAACCTCGGGCGGGACTGGCAGCGCTGGTCGATGCTGGCCGTCCTGGTGGTGGCGAACATCCTCGGCACCCACTCGGTCAACGGGATGCTGTTCAGCCTGCTGATGTCGGTCGGCAGCTTCGTCTTCGGCTCGGTGGTCCGCGAGGTCCGCCGGCTGGCGCAGCTGGAGCGCGAGCGGGCCCACGAGGTCGGTCTGCGGGCCGCCAGCGACGCGGCCCGCGCGGTGGCGGAGGAGCGCGGCCGGATCGCCCGCGAGATGCACGACATCCTGGCGCACGCCGTCTCGCTGATGGTGATCCAGGCGGAGGCCGGCCCGGTGGTGGTGCGGAGCGACCCGGACCGGGCGGTCAAGGCGTTCGACGCCATCGCCGACTCCGGCCGGGACGCGATGGTGCAGCTGCGCCGGGTGCTCGGCGTGCTCAAGGAGGAGGGCACCGGGCCCGTTCTGGCGCCGCAGCCCAAGCTGGCGGAGCTCGCGGCGGTGGTCGAGCGGGTCCGGCAGGCGGGCATCGAGGTGGAGCTGGAACTCGCCGGGCTCGACCTGCCCGGGCAGCGTACGATTCCGGCTGACGTCGAGGCGGCGGCCTACCGGATCGTCCAGGAGGCGCTGACCAACACGGTGAAGCACTCGGGCGCGGACTACGCGGTCGTCCGGGTCGCCCGGACGGCCATGGCGCTGGAGGTCGAGGTGGCGGACAACGGGCTCGGCGTCACGGCCGATCCGTCGAAGGCCGTCGCGGCGTCGTCCGGCGGGCGCGGGCTGATCGGCATCCGGGAGCGCGCCGCCGCCTGCGGCGGCCGGGCCGTGACCGGGCCGGGCGCGGCGGGCGAGGGCTTCCTGGTGAGTGCGGAACTGCCCCTCGGGGCTTGACGAGCTTGTGACGTGAGCTTGTGACGTGAGCTTGTGACGTGAGTTTCTGGCGTGAGCTTCTGACGTGAGTTTCTGAGGTGGGGGAACAGGTATGGCAGTGATACGCGTGGTGGTCGCCGATGACCAGGAGCTGGTCAGGGCCGGGTTCGGCATGATCCTGGACGCCCAGCCGGACATCGAGGTGGTCGCC
Source organism: Kitasatospora kazusensis (assembly GCF_039529945.1). NCBI lineage: Bacteria > Bacillati > Actinomycetota > Actinomycetes > Kitasatosporales > Streptomycetaceae > Kitasatospora > Kitasatospora kazusensis. Next base: position 202,763 of record NZ_BAAANT010000001.1, read on the forward strand.
GAGGCCTCGGACGGCGAACAGGCCGTCGCCGCGGTCGGGGAGCACCGCCCCGACGTGCTGCTGCTGGACGTCCGGATGCCCGTCATGGACGGCCTGGAGGCGGCGCGGCAGGTCTGCGAGCGGTACCCCGACTGCAAGGTGATCATGCTGACCACCTTCGACATCGACGACTACGTCTACGACGCGCTGTACGCGGGCGCCAGCGGCTTCCTGCTCAAGGACGTCCGCCGGGACGACCTGGTGCACGGCGTCCGGATGGTCGCCTCCGGGGAGGCGCTGCTCGCGCCGTCCGTGACCCGCCGTCTGATCAGCGAGTTCGCGGCCCGCAAGCCGTCCGGCGCGTCCGCCACGCTGCGGGCGCCGTCCCGGCTGCTGGAGCAGCTGACGATCCGTGAGCAGGAGACGCTGCGGCTGCTGGCCCGGGGCATGTCCAACGCGGAGATCGCGGCCGAACTGGTGGTGAGCGAGCACACCGTGAAGACGCACGTCAGCAACGTGCTCAGCAAGCTCGGGCTGCGGGACCGCGTCCACGCGGTGGTCTTCGCGTACGAGGCCGGGGCGGTCGTCGCGGGGGAGGGCTGAGCGCCCTTCTCCCTCGTACGGGCGGGTTCTCCCCCCGGTGCTCCCCGTTGCTCCCCCGTGCGGGGGAGCGGCGGGATTCGCCGGTACCGGCGATCCCAACAGGAGCCGTTCCGAACAGGATTGGTCACATCGAACACGACCTCTCCTGAACGGGACACCGTATGAACGCCACCTCGCACCACCGCTCGCAGCTCACCTCCGCCGCCCTGGTGGGCGCCCCCGTACTCCTCGGGGTGTACGGGGTCGTCCGGCTCCTCGACGGGCGGCACGGCCCCGGGCCCGGCTGGATCACCGGCCACGCCTTCCTGCTGGCAGGCCTGCTGCTGTTCGCCCCGGTCTTCCTCGGCCTGCACCGCCTGGCCGCGCGGCGCAGCCGGATCGGCGCCGGGCTGGCGCTCGGCACCTCGCTGGTCGGCCTGGCCGCCTCGCTCGGCCAGGTCTCGATCGACCTCTACGTCGGCAGCCACGCGGTCGACCTCGCCGACCAGGACCGGATGTTCGGTCAGATCCAGTCCCACCCGGGCGTGCTGCCGGTCTTCTACTCGCTCTGCCCGCTCTTCTTCTACCTCGGCCTGCTCGCCCTGCTGGTGATCGCCGCGATCGGCCGGGCGCGGACGGTCAGTGTCTGGAGCCCGGTGCTGGTCCTGGTCGGCACCGTCCTGATGGGGGCGAGCCTGGACCTGATGCCGGTCGGAGCGGTCCTCTTCCTGGTGGCCTTCACCCTGCCGGTCCGCGGCACCCGTCCGGCGGCGGTGTCCGCTCCCGCCGCTGTCTGACCCGTCCGACCCAACGGTCCGATCCGGCCGACCGTCAGTGGCGGCCGATAGTTTGATCAGGTCGACGGGCAGTGCCGCCAGGTACTCGCCGGCTGTCGCCGCACACCCGGAGGAGCTCGCGATGTCCGCTGACCAGACCACCTACCTCGAACTCTCCGAGGAGCAGGGCAGTACCCACAAGTTCTACGAAGTGGTCCTGTCCGGGCTGGAGCTGACCATCACCTACGGCCGGATAGGCGAGTCGGGCCAGGCGAAGACCACCGCCTACCCGACGGCGGAGAAGGCCGCCGCCGCGGCCGCCAAGAAGGTCGGCGAGAAGGTCCGCAAGGGCTACGCCCCCGCGCAGCGCGGCGTCCGGCAGCGGCGCGAGGTGACCCGCCGGGTGATCGCCAGCACCCGGTCGACGGCCCGTCAGGCCCCGGTGCTCTGGCGCTTCAAGTCCGGCGCCGACGCGTTCGGGATCTTCGTCGGCGAGGAGCACGCCTGGGTCGGCAACCAGGCCGGCGACGTCTACACCCTCACCCACGACGGCCAGGTCACCGGCCGCTTCGGGCTGCCGGACGGCGTCAAGTGCATCGTCGCGGACGACTACTGGATCTACGCCGGCTGCGACGACGGCCGGGTCTACGACCTCGGCGGCAAGATCCCCCGGGTCGCGTACGAGATCGCGGCCGACGTGGACATCTACTGGCTGGACATCCACGACGGCGTGCTCGGCGTCTCCGACGCCCAGGGCAGCATCACCACGGTGGACCACGAGGACGAGTTCCAGTGGCGGCGCTCCACCAACGGCACCGGCGGCTGGATGGTGCGGTGCGACGCGGACGGCGTCTACCACGGGCACTCGGCCGGCATCTCCCGCTACGAGTCGCGCGGCGGCGAGCAGGTCTGGCACAGCCGGACGGAGGGCTCGGTGCTCTTCGGCTGGCAGGAGCGCGACGAGGTCTTCGCCGGTACCAGCCGGGGCTGGGTCCACCGGCTGGCCAAGGCGGACGGCTCGCAGACCGCCCGGTACCGCTGCGACGGCTCGGTGTACTCCTGTGCCACCTCACCCGACGGCAAGTACGTCTTCGCGGGTGACAACTCCTCGTCCGTGTACTGCTTCGCGGCGGACGGCACCCGGCTGTGGAAGCTCGGCACGGGCTGCGGCTCGGCGTACAGCATGCAGTACCGCGGCGAGCGGCTCTACATCGTGACCACCGACGGCTCGCTGGCCTGCATCGACGTGAGCGAGACGGCCGTCCGCGCGGCCGAGGGCGGCCGGCTGCCGCAGGCGGCGGACGTCAAGGCGGCGGGCTGGGAGGCGGTCGCGCCCGGCGCGGCGCTGGAGACGGTGAGCGCCGCGCAGGCCGGGAGCCTCGGCGGCATCGAGGTGGAGTGCGTCCAGGAGGGCGCCCGCACCCGGATCCGCGTCACCTCCCCCGGCTTCGACCCCACCTGGCGGGTCCAGTTCCCCAAGGACGTCCGCGTCCCCGGTGCCCGCTACCTGGTCGCCGAGGTGCACGCCTCCGAGCGCGGCGGCTTCTACCGGGCCCGCGGCGAGATCAAGCGGGTGCTCTGAGCGAGACTCTGCGCGGTCAGGGCAACCACAGCAGGGGCGCGGGGAACTGCGCGACGTCGGAAGGTGCGGACCGTTGCCTCCCGCTTCGCGCAGTTCCCCGCGCCCCTCGGGTAGCAGCGCAACTGGCTCATCGGCGGAGCCGTCACCGCATGCGGAAGACCGGCCCGCGCGGGGTGAACGGCAGCCCTGACCCCTGGGGCACCAGGTACGCGTGTTCCCGCCGCACCCGCAGGACGTCGCACTCGCCGTCGGTGATCAGCAGGATCGGGGCGCCCGGCGGGAAGTCCTCGGCGCGCTCCAGCAGGTCGATCCCGGGCTGGAGGACGGTGCCGCCGCGCCCCCGGACCCGGACCCGCCCGGCGATCTCGTCGGCCGGCAGGAATCCCGCGTCGTGCGGGGCCGCGTCGCAGAAGACCACCCGGGCCGCCGTGACGTCCCGCGCGGCCGCGTACGAGGCGATCGCGCCCAGCGCCTTGCCGAGCAGGGTGCGGCTCATCGAGCCGGAGGTGTCCAGGACGACGCCGAAGGTGCAGCGGGCCACCTCCTCCGGAGGGTAGTAGCGCCCGGCGCGCGGGATGTCCGGTGTCGCGGCCTGGCGGCGGGACGGGCGGGCGTAGCTCCGGACGGGCTGCGGGGAGGGGACGAACTCGTCGAACCAGCGGGCCAGTCGGGCGTCCCAGGGCAGCGGCGGGTGGGCGAGCGCGCGGATCTCCTCGACCAACCCGGCGGGGAGCAGTCCGCGTTCGCGGCCGTGCAGTTCGAAGCCCTGCTGGAGGCCGCGCCGGTAGAAGTCGTCCAGGTCGACGTAGTCGCGCGGGCGGCCGAGCGGTTCGCCGAGCACGTCCGGCCGGCCCTTGCCGGCCAGGGTGGCGAGGCGGCGGATGCGGCGCTGGTCGCGGACGATCCGGTCGTAGACCTCCTCCGCCGAGAGCCCCTTGAGCGTGGGGTCGTGCAGCAGGCCGTCGGGCATCTCGCCGACGCCCATCTCCAGCAGCCAGCCGTTGATCACGTAGTCGGCGGCGACGTTGAACAGGTACGGGTCGCGGGCCCCGCAGCGGTCGCCGTGGCGCAGCGCGGCGTGCAGCATCTCGTGGGCGAGGATGAACCGCCACTCCTCGTCGCTGTAGTGGCGCAGCGGGTTGAGGTAGATCTCGCCCGCGTCGGCGTTCACGGCGGCGATGGAGATGTCCTGGGCGCGGGCGAGTTCGGCGTCGGCGACCAGCGTCATCCCGGCGGCGAGTCCGCCGAGCAGCGGGTAGGAGGAGATGAACCAGTTGAGCGCGCGCGTCCACGGCCGTTCGGGCGTGCGCTGGCCGGTGAGTTCGTCCCGCCGCCCGCCGGCCACGTCCATGGCGGCGGACATCGTCCGGGTGAGCGCGGCGGCGAAGGCCACCGTCCAGTCCTCGGGGGCGCGCCCGCCCGTCCACGGCAGGAGCCGCTGGTCGGGCTCGGGCCCCGCAAGGCTCGGCACCTGCGGCAGGCCGTCGCGGCGCCAGCGGGCGGCGAGCTCCTCCTCGTCCCCGCCCGGGTAGGAGGGGGGCAGCTCGAAGGGGGCCCGGCCGACCGGGAAGGTGGCCAGGAAGCGGTTGACCACCGTGCAGCGCGCGGCCAGCTCGTACGCGTCGGGGGCCTGGCGCGGACCCCGGACGGCGGGCAGGTGGCCGAAGCCCAGGTGCAGCAGGCAGTGCGCCAACGCCCAGGCCCACTCGGCCGGTTCGGCGCGCCGCTTGGGGTTGACGTGCAGGGTGCCGTCGGAGTCCACCGCGACCAGGCCGTCCACGGGGTAGTGGGCGCAGGTGGGGCTCCGGCAGATGCTGCCGTTGACGGAGGTGAACGCGGCGTTGCGGCGCAGCAGTTGGAGCCCCTCGGCGAAGGCCTCCGCCGCGTGGTCCTTGGCGGGCGGCTTGGCCTGCTTCGTGCTCACCGGCGGGCCTCGACCAGCCGGGGCATGTCGCGGGCGGCCTCGATCAGGAACCAGGAGGGCAGCACCGGGTTGCCGTCCGCGCCGTCGGCGATCACCGTCTGGGCGACCTCGACCGAGATCTCGGCGAGCTGGACGAGCAGCGACTTGGCCCGGAAGGCCGTCTGGCGCAGCGCATTGGAGGCGTGCTCCTTCTGCGCGGGCAGCTCCTTGACCAGCCGTCCGCGGAAGGCGTCGGCCAGGTAGTACAGCAGGTCGCGGTCCTCCGGCCGGTGCGGCCAGCGGGCGTCGCCCTTGAGGATCGCGTCCAGCCCGTACGAGTTGCGGACGATCTTCGCGTACCCGCAGAAGCTCACCGCGTGCTGCGGGGTGAGCAGCCCGTACGTGAGCACCTTGAGCGTCGGCTCGTCCAGAGTGGGGCCGAAGGAGTGCAGGGTGTCGGACAGCATGTGCCAGGCGCGCGGGGTGGAGAACGGCTCCTCGGACTTCGGCGGCGCCGACCACAGGTGGTCGGGGCGGTCGGTGAGGTAGTCGACGACCCACGGGTGGATGCCGTTGCCCGCAGCCCAGCTCAGCCAGTCGGTGGCGCTGGCCCGCAGGTGGACGTGGACCAGGCGGTTGACCAGGGCGGACGCCATCGGCCGGGCCAGGGCGCCGTCGGTGGCCCGGTTGCCCGCGCCGATCACGATCGAGCCCGCCGGGAGCTCGTACGAGCCGATCCGGCGGTCCAGGATCAGCGAGTAGAACGCCTTCTGCACGTCGGGCGTGGCGGCGTTGAGCTCGTCCAGGAAGAGGCAGTACGGCTCGTCCCGCGCGATCGACTCGGGCGGGCAGAACCGCGAGCGCCCCTCCGGGGTGATCTGCGGGACCCCGATCAGGTCCTCGGGCGCGAGCTGCGTCCCGATCAGGCTCACGCACTCCAGGCCGAGCGAGTCCGCGAACTCCCTGACCAGGGAGGACTTCCCGATCCCGGGCGCGCCCCACAGGAACACCGGCCTGACGGTGGCCAGACCCAGCAGCAGCTCGGGGACCTGGGACGGTGAGACGGTGACAGCGCCCTGCACGGGACTCCTTCGGAGGTTCGGGATTCCCGGTCAGTGTGCGGGGTCGCCCTTCCGGGCGCACCCTGTTTTCGCGGGGTTCACGTACGCAATTGGTCAACCACAGCAGGGGCGCGGGGAACTGCGCGCGCAACCGTGCACCTCCGTTGTGCCCCGGTCGCGCAGTTCCCCGCGCCCCTGGGGTAGCCAACTGCGTACGTGAACCCCGCGCCCCTGGGGGTACCCGTCAGCGTCGGAGGATCGCTGCCGCCAGTGCCCCCGGGGTGGCGGGGCCCCGGCCGTAGTGGTGGCGGGCGTCGGCGAGTTCGGGCATCTCGACGGTGGCGCGCTCCTGGGAGGTGCGTTCGACGACGGTGGTGCCGGTCTCCGCCTCCAGGACGGGCGCGTAGCCGGCCTGGCGCAGCGCCGCGAGGGTGTCGGCGGGGGAGGCGGTGCTGATCAGGACGGTCGGGGCGATCCGGCGCAGGCCGATCTTCGTGAGGCTGCGGGTCCTGGAGAGTTCGTGCACCAGGGCCTCGTCGTCCGAGCGCAGGCAGCAGGTCGACCGCACCACCCGGACCCGCCCGTGCGTCCTGGCGGTGTCCTTCAGCAGGTACTCCAGCGTCTGCGGCAGTGCGAGCCCGCCCTCGGACACCTCGGCCAGCCGCTCCAGCAGGTCGGCGGCGTCCGCGCCCGCGTCCAGGGCCCGCCGCACCGAGGCAGCCCCGATCCGCCAGACCACGGCGTGCCCGTCGGACTCGCGGTCGGCCACCGAGCCGAGCAGCTCGGTGAGTTCGGGTGCGGCGGCACCGGGGACGACCACGGTGAGGTCGGCCTGGAAGCGGGCGGTGGTCAGCGGCGGCGGTACCAGCTCGGCGAGGGCGGCCCGCAGCCCGGCGACGGCCCCGGCCAGCTCCGGGTGCCGGTCCAGTGCGGGCCCGGCGCCCGGCACCGCGGGGTACCAGCGGCCCGCGCCCGCGCGCAGCAGGGCGAGCACCGCGTGTCCGACCGGGGTCAGCGAACCGTGCGCGGCCACGCCCAGCAGTTCCGCCTCGGCCAGCGTGGCCGTCACCAACTCGTCGACTTCGTCGTCCAGTTGCAGACCCATCGGATTGTGCCAGCCGACAGCGTCGATCAGCTCGTCGACCGTGTCCTCGGTCAGCGAGGCGGCCGCGCCCAGCCCGTGTCCGGCGGGCAGCCGGGCAAGCGCCTCCAGCAGCGCGTGCCGCAGCGGCACCGCGTACGGGTCCTCCGGGGAGATCAGCGCGACCGGCGTGCCCTCGCCCTCCGGCCAGTGGCTGAACACCTCGGGGGTGACCGCCCATGCCGCGATCAGCGGCACCAGCCGGTCGGCGGGCGGGGCGGTCAGCCAGTCGTCGTAGCGGGCGGTGGGCAGCATCCGGGCGGGCGGCGGCGGGACGGGCTTGCGGCTGCGGGTGGGCGGCGGGGTGTCCCGGTGCGGGGCGAGCAGGCCCGCGTTGGCGGTGAGGTCGAGCCAGAGCCGGGCCTGTTGCTCGGGCGCCCCGACCGCCTTGGCCAGCCGGCGGGTGTCGCGGACGGCGATCCCGCCCGCCTTGCGGACGGCGAGCGGCTCCGCGGCGGTGGCCCGGAGCAGCAGTTCGACCCGGGAGAGCGCCGCGGTGGCGGCGGCCTGTGCTTCGCCGCCGGCCCGCTCGGGCAGCGGGCGGGCGGACCCGACGGCGGGCGGCTCCGGCTCGAACGGGAGCTCCTCCTCGCCGTCCCGCAGCGCCGCCCCGGCCTCGTACGGCAGCTCCACCAGGTCGATCCCGATCGGGATCACCAGGCCGCGCGCGGCCAGCCAGTCCGTCCCGGGGTCACCCGAACCGCCTTGGCGGAAGTGGAACTTGCTGGTGGCGCCGTAGTAGCTGCCGGTGTCCGGCACGAAGCAGTGGGTGCGCAGCAGCGGTGGCCCGGGGACGAGCGAGTCCAGCAGCTCGACCGCGTCCGGCGGCGCACCGGCGACCAGGCGGCGCACCGCCGCGCCGTCCTGGAGGAACCCGACCACCGCCTGCTGCGCCTCCTCCCTGGTCCGGGCGGGCGGCAGGTCCAGTGCGTCCGCGATCCGGCGGATCTCGGCGGCCTTGTACGCGTCGGAGAGCAGCAGGGCGGCCGGCCGGCCGAACCCCTGGAGCTCGCTCGCCTGTTGGTGCAGCACCGCCGGCACGGTCAGCAGCTCGCCGTGCGGCGGCAGCAGCAGCGCCCGCTCGGCCAGGGCGTCCAGCACCGGGCGCACCCCTTCGCCCAGCTCGGCGACCAGCTGCGCCCGGGGCACCGCGCGCTCGGCCGGCTCCGGCGGCCGGACGGTGAACGCGCCCGGCCGGGCGGCGAGGTTCGTCCCGGCGAACCCGGCCGGGCCCGGCCGGGCCGCCGAGACCCGGGCCGGCCCGTGCAGCCGCTCGGCCAGTACGGCGATCGCCGTGAGCACCTGGATCTGCGCCGCGTCGAGCGAACGCATGCCGAGCAGCACGGAGTTGGCGCTCAGCAGGTGGTCGGCCAGCCGGGCCGGGTCGTCCAGCCCGGGGCCGGCGGAGTAGGGGAGCAGGCGCTGCTCCAGTAGTTCGGTCAGCTGCTCGGGCGTACGAGTGGTCAGCCAGGTCTTCAGGGCATCGGCGCTGGTCACCCGCCCACGGTAACGGACGGTGCCGGGCCGGCGGGCGGGCTTCGCAAACCGTTCGCACTCCAGGGTGATCCGCCCGTACCGTCTGGTGCCATGAACGCCAAGCGGCCGCTGGTCGCCGTCCTCACCGGTGCCGGGATCTCCACCGACTCGGGCATCCCCGACTACCGCGGCCCGAACGGCCTGTGGCAGCGCGACCCCGAGGCCGCGAAGCTGGTGACGTACCGGCACTACGTCGCGGAACCCGAGATCCGCCGCCGGGCCTGGCTGATGCGCCGGGACATGGGCGCGCTGCCCGCCGAACCCAACGCGGGCCACCGCGCGCTGGTCGAGCTGGAGCGCAGCGGGCTGCCGATGCGGGTGCTCACCCAGAACGTCGACGGGCTGCACCAGAAGGCCGGGCTGCCCGACCGCAAGGTCTTCGAACTCCACGGCAACGCACGGCAGGTGCAGTGCCTGCGCTGCCGGGTGGTCGGCGAGATGGGCGACGCGCTCGCCCGGCTCGCGGCCGGCGAGCCCGACCCGGCCTGCCTCGCCTGCGGCGGCGTGCTCAAGCCCGCCACGGTGATGTTCGGCGAGCTCCTCGACCCGGTGGTCCTGGACCGGGCCCGGGCCGTCGCCAAGGGCTGCGACCTGTTCCTGGCCGTCGGCTCCACCCTCCAGGTGCACCCCGCCGCCGGGCTGGTCGAGACGGCCGTCGAGGGCGGCGCCCGCCTGATCGTCGTCAACGCCGAGCCGACCCCGTACGACCCGCTGGCGGACGAGCTGGTCCGCGAGCCGATCTCCACCGCCCTGCCCGCCCTGGTCGGCCGGATCATCGCGGGGGAGTGAGCCGCCCCCGTACGATGGCGCTCCCGACGACCTGGGAGTGATCATCGTGGCCAGTGCACCCGTGGGCGGCGCGTCCGTCGGCAGCGCGTCCGAGGGCAGCGGGTTCGACCCCTGGTCGGCGGCGTTCGTCGCGCACCCGTACGACGCGTACGCGACGCTGCGCGAGCACGCGCCGGTCACCCGGTACGAGCCGACCGGGCAGTGGCTGGTCTCGCGGTACGAGGACGTCAGCGCGCTGCTCCGGGACCGCCGGCTCGGGCGGACGTACACCCACCGCTACACCCACGAGGAGTTCGGCCGGCCCGCGCCGGACCCCGCGTACGAGCCGTTCCACACCCTCAACGACCACGGGCTGCTCGACCTGGAGGCGCCCGACCACACCCGGATCCGGCGGCTGGTGTCGAAGGCGTTCACCCCGCGGATGGTCGAGTCGCTGCGCCCGACCGTCCGGCGGCTCGCCGGCGAGCTGGTGGACGGGCTGCTCGCGGACGGCGGCGGCGACCTGATCGCCGCCGTCGCCGAGCCGCTGCCGGTCGCGGTGATCGCCGAGATGCTCGGCGTGCCGGAGGCGGACCGGGGGCTGCTGCGGCCCTGGTCGGCGGACATCACCGGGATGTTCGAACTGAACCCCTCCGCCGAGACCGCCCGCCGTGCGGTGACGGCCAGCACCGAGTTCTCCGACTACCTGCGCGGACTGATCCGCGAGCGCCGGGCGCACCCCGGCGAGGACCTGATCAGCGGGCTGGTCGCGGCGGCCGAGGGCACGGATGCGCTGACCGAGCAGGAGATGGTCTCCACCTGCGTGCTGCTGCTCAACGCCGGGCACGAGGCGACGGTCAACACCACCGGCAACGGCTGGTGGGCACTGTTCCGCAACCCCGCCCAACTCGCCCTGCTGCGCGGCTCGGTGGACGAACTGCTGCCCACCGCCGTGGAGGAGCTGATGCGCTACGACACCCCGCTGCAGATGTTCGAGCGCTGGGTGCTGGAGGACATCGAGGTGGCCGGGGTGACCGTCCCGCGCGGCTCGGAGGTGGCCCTGCTCTTCGGCTCCGCCAACCGCGACCCGGCCCGCTTCACCGCCCCCGACCGGCTCGACGTCGCCCGCGCCGACAACCCGCACATCACCTTCGGCGCCGGAATTCACTTCTGTCTGGGAGCTCCGTTGGCCAGAATGGAGCTGACCGAGTCCTACGGAGCGCTGCTGCGCCGGGCGCCCGGGCTGCGGCTGGTCCGCGAGCCCGCCTGGCGCCCGGGGTACGTGATCCGGGGGCTGGAAGAACTGATCGTCGAGCTGTAGAAGACCGGGGGACACCGTGCGCAAGTCCGCGACGGGCACGATGCTGGGCCTCGCGATCGGCGACGCCCTCGGCCACCGCACCGAGTTCGACGAGATCGAGCAGATCGCCGCCTGGTGCCCCGACTGGCGGGAACTCCCGCTGCCCACGCCGGCCTTGGTGACGGACGACACCCAGATGACGCTGGCGCTGGCCCGCGCTCTGCGGACGGCGACCGAGCGCGGTGCGCTGATGCCGCTGCGCCTGGAGCGGCCGCTACGCGAGGAGTTCGTCGACTGGTACCACTCGCCCGACAACAACCGCGCGCCGGGCATGACCTGCCTGAAGTCCTGCATGCGCCTGAGCAAGCCGGCCCTCCGCTGGCAGCAGGCGAGCGACGTCGGCTCCAAGGGCTGCGGCGCGAACATGCGCGTCGCCCCGATCGGCCTGCTGCCCGATCTGACGAACCGTCAACTCTCGGGTGCGGCGCAGCTCCAGTCTGCACTCACGCACGGCCACCCGACGGCCCTGGCGGCGAGCGACCTCACCGCCCACACCGTCCGGCTGCTGGTCGAGGGCGCCGCACCGGGCGAACTGCCTGCCCTGCTGAGGGCGCACGCCGACGCCTCGCGGACCCGCTACGACGAGTTCTGGCTCGGCGACCTCGCCGCGCACGCCCAGGACCACTCGGCGGAGGAGTTCACCGCCCGGGGCTGGGACGAGTGCCTCTTCGTGCTCGACCGCCTCGACGCCGCGCTCGCCCGGCCCGAGCCGGAGGCGGACCCGTGCCAGGTCACCGGCGAGGGCTGGATCGCCGAGGAGGCCTTTGCCACCGGCCTGCTCTGCTTCCTGCTCTTCCCCGACGACCCGGTCGCGGCCGTCCGCCGCGCCGCGTACTCCTCCGGCGACTCCGACTCGATCGCCTGCCTCACCGGCGCGTTCGCCGGCGCCCACCACGGCGCGGCGGCCTGGCCGCAGGACTGGGTCCGACGCATCGAGCACCGCGACGAACTCCTCGCCTTCGGCGCACTCTGGGACCGGACGTAGGCTTCGCCGTCCGCCCGACGGGGCCGGAGGCTAGGGCGTCGGCGTGGGGGCGGCGGTGTCGTGGAGGCTGCCCGTCCAGCCGGTGCCGCGGTCCACGAAGGCGCAGATCACCGTCCGGTGCGGTCGTACGACCACCAGGTTGCCCTGCGGCGGGAGGTAGTCGATCCGGAGCGAGGCGGGGAGGGCCCGGCCCGGCGGCAGATAGCCGGCCACCGCTGCCGAACAGGCGTCGCCGGCGCCCTTGTCCGAGTCCGCCGGGCCGCCGTAGACCGCGTTGCCCATGTCCGCCAGGGCGAACACCTCGCCGTGGTGGAGTTGCGAGCAGGGGAGCGCCGTCACCTCCACGGCCAGGGCCGCCCCGGACGGATCGGGGCCGAAACAGTCGCCGGCCTTCAGGTCGTATCCGCTGACGGTCCGGACGCTCTGGTGGTCGGAGGTGCCCTTCCAGAAGAGGGACGTTCCGAAGACCGCCCAGATCGTGCACAGGGCCAGGCCCGTCAGCGCGGCCCAGCGGCCCTCCTGCTTCGTCCGCCGGATCCGTAGCAGTGCCGCGACGGCCAGGACGAGACCCACCGGCCAGAAGAAGCCGATGACGCCGGGGACCAGTGAGGCGAGCGCCAGGCGGCTCCACCCGGGCCGCGCGTGCGGGTCGTCCTCGGCCCGGCCCAGGACGAAGGCCTTGAACGCGGCCGACTGCTCGGCCGGTGCCGTGGGCGGGCCGGTACGGTCCGACGGCGACGGCCCCGGCTCCGGAGCCGAGTCCTGGGTGCCGATGTCCGGTGCGTTCAGTCCGTCAGCGGACACGAGCCTTCTCCAGGGCAGTCCGGGGCCGGCCGTTGAGGAGGAAGCTCAGGGCCGGACCTGACGGCTGCCTCGTCCGCAGGTCGTCGCACAGTTGATCACACCTCGACGGTGCGGGCGAACGGCTTTTCCGTTCCGCCGCCGGCCGCCGGCCGCCGGCCGCCGGCCGGCGCCGGAACGAGTCTCGGTCAGCGACCGGCGGGCACCTGGAAGTGGACCAGCCCCGAGACGCTGAAGATCATGATCGCGTCGGCCGGACCGCTCGGCGGGGTGGCGGCCGAGCCGGCCGGGTGGGCCGGGAAGAGGATCTTCGGGCCGTCGGCGCCGCCGAAGACGGCGGTCTCGCCGGGGCGGATCAGGACGCCCGCGGCGGTGAGGGCGTTGTCGGGGCCCTTGCCGCCCTGGAGCGTCGCACGGCCCCCGTCCGGGGTGCTGACCATCGCCAGGTGCTCGGGGGCGGTCCCGGCGTTGCGGACGCTCACCGCCAGCTCGGACGCGCCGGACGCGCCGGTGGTCAGCCGGCCCCCGGTCAGCTCCAGGTGTGAGCGGGGGCCCTGGACGGAGAGCGACCCCGGCGCGGTGGCGCCCGGCGAGCCGGTGGGCGCCGGAGCGGCCGTGGAGGAGCAGCCGGTCAGCAGCGCGAGCAGCGCCAGCGCCGGGACGGCGACCACTCGGGCGGTCCGGGGGAGGGCGGTCCGGGGGAGGGCGGCGTTGCGTTCCATGTCCGCATTATGGGCGCCCTTACGACCTGCCCCGACGCCGCCCCGGGCGGCTCAGGCCGGGTAGCGGTCGCCGAGCAGCGCCGCGTCCCCGCCGAACGCCGCCACCAGGTCGTCGGCCACCTGCGTGACGACCTGGCGGCCCTCCACGAGGGCCAGCCAGTCGGCGGGCAGCGCCGAGACGCCGTACCGGGCGCCGACCAGGTTGCCGCAGACCGCACCGGTGGAGTCGCTGTCACCCGAGTGGTTCACCGACAGGGCCAGTGCCTCCCGGGCGTCCCGCCCGGCCAGCGCGCAGTAGACCGCGATCGCGAGGCACTCCTCGGCGATCCAGCCGAGACCGACCCGCTCCACGGCCTCGGCCGACGGTGCGCCCTCCGCGGCGATCCGGACGGCCCGGCGCAGCGCCTCCACCGTCTCCTCGGCGCTCGGGTACGCCGCGACCTGCTCGATCGTCTCCGCCACCGCCTGCGGCAGGTCCACCCCGGCCGCCAGCCGCTCGACCAGCGCCGAGAACGCGCCCGCCGCCAGATACCCCGTCGGGTGCCCGTGGGTCAGCTGCGCGCACTGCGCGGACAGCCAGAACGCCCACTCCACCCCCAGCCGGGCCAGCCCGAACGGCGCCGACCGCATCACCGTCCCGCAGCCCTTGGAGCCCGGGTTGACCGGCCCGTCCTGCCCGAACGGCGCGGGCTTGCGGTACGTCCGGTGGTGCGCCACCCCGCTCATGCACGCGTTGCCGGGCGCCCGCTGCGCGTACAGGAACGGTTGGCGCAGCAGCCAGCCGTCGCTCAGCGGCGACGGCTCGACCTCCTGCGGCAGGTCGTGGTTCTGCGTCAGCATCCAGCGCTGGTACGCCCGGTGTACGGCCATCGGCACCTGCGTGCCGTCGGCCCGGCCCCGGATCAGTCCCTCCGCCGTGAACAGCGTCATCTGGGTGTCGTCCGTGACCTGCCCGCCGCGCCCGGCCCGGGCGAGATCCGCGAGCCCGGCCGGGCCGAACCTCGCCCGGATCTCCTCCAGCCGCATGAACTCCACCGGCCAGCCCAACGCATCCCCCAGCGCGCCGCCCAGCAACGCACCGCGAACCCGCTCCCCGTACTCCACCACGCGCAAGAACCCCTCCTAGGCAACCGGGTGACCACCCTAGGGGGTGGCTGCGCGGCAGCCTCAGGCGCGGATCGCCCCGGCCCGCCCGTGCAGGTCGGCCCGGTCGGCGGCCGCGCGGCCGGCCGCCCAGCCCTCGCCGTCGCTGACCCGGACCCGCTGGGCGGTCAGCTTCGGGAACATCTGGCCCACCGTCCGGTCCACCGCCTCCTCGCGTGCCGCCAGCGCGGGCAGCAGCCGCTCGTCGGGCACCAGCTGTTCGGCCGTGCCGTCCTCGCGCAGGTGCTTCCCGGCGGCCGCGTCCTTGGTGGTCTGCTCGGTCGCCGCCGTCAGCCGTTCGCGGATCCGGGCCGCGTACGCGACCAGGAAGGACTGCCGGAAGGACTTCGTCCGGGACGCGCCGTCCAGGTGCTGGCGGCTGCCCGCCCGGTGCATCGCGGAGGTCGCCTGCACCAGCAGGGAGGTGTAGAGCAGCTCCACGCCGTCCAGGTCGGCGTCGAAGCCGACGATGGTGCAGAAGCCGAACTCCTTCGCCCAGACCACCCGGCAGCGGTTCGCCGCCGCGACGGCGTCCAGCAGCATGGTCTTCGGGCCCTCGTACGGGTTGTCCACCCCGATCCGCAGGGCGGCGGGGGTGTCCTTGGCGGGGTGCCCGACGGCCAGCAGGGCCTCGTCGATGCTGTGCTGCGCCATCAACTGCTGTGCCTTGGCGGTCAGCGCCTCGGCCTCTTCGGGGTACTCGGTGGACTCGGCCTTGGCCAGCAGTGCCCGGATCCGCGACAGCATCCTCGGCTCACCCGTCACCGGACCGGTGGGCCGGCTCGGCCGCAGCGGCGCCGCGCCCGGCGCCGGGCCGACGGGGGTGATCGTCGGGAGGTGGCCCCAGACCCGCAGCAGTTCCAGCACGGCGGTGGCCAGCGCGAACCGGTCCAGCCGGTGCCGGACGGCGAACTCCGCGAGGTACTCCTCGTCCGTCCGCCACCAGACCTCGACGGCCAGCTCGCGCAGCTGCTCCTGCCAGCGCCGGTCGAGCGTGGCGGCGGGGTGGCGACGGCCCTCGGCCGCGATCAGGTCCACCGCCAGTGCCAGCTGCACGGGCCCGAGCCCGCGCCGCACCACCCGGACCAGGTCGGCGGGCCGCCACCCGTTCGCCCAGGTGCGCCCGACGGACTGCTCGGCGAACGCGACCAGTGCCAGGCTCACCGCCGGCCACCGCTCCGCCGAGGCGGCGAGTATCGAGGCCGAGGCGTCCAGCGCCGGGTCCAGCCCGTCCGCCGGCGCCCCGATCACCTGGTAGACGGCCTGCTCGACCAGCTGGTCGGTCGCCGGGTCGCCCATGACAGGACCCCGCTCGCCCTTACGCTTGCTCACGGTGTGTCACTGCCTTCGTCTGGTGGTCCGAACTCCATCCATCATGCCGGAGCCGTCAGCGTTCGACGGCCGTCGCCAGGATCTCCGGGAGGCGGTCCAGCAGCCGGGAGGCCGCCCGGCGCAGGCCCAGCGCGGCGAGCGCGGCGCCGTACAGCGGCCCGATCACCAGCAGCAGCCAGGCCGGGCCGTCCGTGAACAGCAGCCCGGCGAGCAGTGCGCCGAGCGGCAGGACGAGCACCAGGACGCCCAGCATCGAGCCGAAACTGTTCAGCATCACCACCCCGCTCTGCCCGGGGGCGGCGTTGCGCATCGGGTTGCTGTCGGAGGGCATCGTGTACGGCGCGAACACGCTGAGCAGCGCCCCCAGCCCGATCCCCGCGCCCAGCGCGCCGAGGGTCAGGCCGAGCGCGGGCGCCAGCTCGCCCCACTGCCCGGTGGCGGCGCTCAGGCCGAGGGCGAGCACCAGCGAGCACGGCACCGCGTACGTGAGCACCGCGTACGCCCGCCCGCGCAGCTCCTCGCGGGCCTGGGCGGGGGTGGCGATGGTGCTGGCGACCATCCAGAACGCGGAGCCGTCCATCCCGAACAGGTTCACCATCTGCAGCCCGAGCATCAGCCCGGCCAGCGCCACCACGTAGACCGAGGCCCAGCCCTGGACCACCGAGAGCACGCTGAAGACCGTCGTCATCCCGAGGCTGGTGAACACCGCCGCCTTCGCGCGCGGCTCGCGCCAGGCGTAGCGCAGGTGGCGCTGCATCACCGCGCCGACCCGGCCCTCGGGGAAGAAGCGGGCCGCCCGAGCACGGCCGACGCCCTTGGTGTCGATCTGGGTGGACGCGTCCGCCGTCACCATCAGCTGCTGCAGGCTGCCGCTCCACCAGCGCATCAGCAGCACCAGCAGCCCGGCGGTCAGCGCGAGCTGCGCCGCCGCCGCCCCGTACGAGCCGTCCCCGGCGCTGCGGGCGGCGTCGACCGCGCTGACCGGCGGGAGCCAGCGCAGCACCGCGGCGAACGGCTTCAGCGGGGAGAGGTCCGGCTGCCCGCCGGACCGGCCGAGGACACTCTGCGAGGCCAGGTTGCCGACCTGGATCAGGACGGCGAAGAGCAGGCCGCCGAAGATCGCGAAGTCCTTGCCGCGCCGGCTGGAGAGCAGCCGGGCGTTCCCCGCCGCGACCGCCCGGGAGAGCGTGACCAGGGTGATCGCGGCCAGTGGCACGCCGAGCACGGCGAACGGCACCGAGGCGGCGCCGCCGGACGCCGCCACCGCCGCGCCGCTCAGCAGGATCAGCGAGAGCACCGGGCCGGGCCCGATCAGGGCGGCCAGCAGGGTGCCGCGCAGCATCGCGCGCGGGCGCAGCGGCAGCATGGTGAGCCTGGTCGGGTCGGCGCTCTCGTCACTGCTGAAGAGGAAGAGCGGCAGCGCGGCCCAGCCGACCGTGACGCCGGTGGCCAGCATCACGGCGGCGTCGGCGGCGCCCGTGCGGCCGTGCAGGAGGGAGAGGCCGAGCGCCGCCGCGGAGGCGAACAGCAGGCCGAGCAGGCAGCCGAGCAGGTAGACCACCCGGCGCTGGACGCTGTGCCGCAGCCCGTTGGCCAGCAGCCGGAGCTTGAGCGCGACGAGGGCCCGGACGACCACCCGGTCCTCGGGTACGGCGGCGGTCATCGCGCGCCGCCCTGGGTGGTGTCCTGCGCGCCGCTCTGCGGGCCGTTCGGCGCGCCGTCCCGCGCGCCCCGCTCGGGGGCGCCGAGCCAGCCGAGCGCCTGGCCGTCGTCCTCGCGGACACCGACCAGCTCCAGGAAGACCGTGTGCAGCGAGCGCTCGCCCCGGACGGCGTCCAGCGGGCCCTGGGCGATCACCTGGCCGGCGTTTATCACCGCCACCCAGTCGCAGAGCTGCTCGACCAGCTCCATCACGTGGCTGGAGAAGACCACGGTGGAGCCGGCCGCCGCGTAGCGCGCCAGCACGCCCCGGATGGTCTGGGCGGAGACCGGGTCGACGCCCTCGAAGGGCTCGTCCAGGAAGAGCACGTCGGGGTTGTGCAGCAGGGCGGCGGCCAGGCCGATCTTCTTGCGCATACCGGTGGAGTAGTCCGCCACCAGCTTGTCGGCGGCGCCCAGCAGGTCGAGGACGCCGAGCAGCTCCTCGGCCCGCCGGTCCACCTCGGCGCCCGGCAGGCCGCGCAACCGTCCGTTGTACTGGAGCAGTTCGCGCCCGCTGAGGCGCTCGAACATCCGCAGGCCCTCCGGCAGGATGCCGATCCTCGCCTTGACCGCGACCGGGTCGGACCAGACGTCCGCGCCGTGCACCAGCACGGTGCCGTGGTCCGGCCGGAGCAGGCCGGTGGCCATCGAGAGCGTGGTGGTCTTGCCGGCACCGTTCGGCCCGACCAGCCCGACGAAGGACCCGGCCGGGAGGTCCAGGGTCAGGCCCGCCACGGCGACGTGCCCGCCGAAGCGCTTCCAGAGGTTCCGGATGCTGACGGCGGCGGGTGGTGGGGTGCTGGCCTGCATGGCGGGGGTCTCCTGCTCACGGGTCGAACGCGGGTAAGCCGGTGGGCGTGCGTACGCGGTCAGCCTCTCATCACCTCCGGGCTCCGGTGATCAAGGTCGGCGGCCTCGGCGCGTCTGGGCCGAACGGGTGAATTCGGACCGGATGCCCCCGGATGCCCGGGTCCGTCCCGGAGTGCCCCGCCGGGGTCGGGCCGCCGGGCGGACGGCCGCAGGGCGTCCCGCCGGGTGGCCGGAGGCTGCCGTCGGGCGCCATCTGTGGTAAGACGGCAGCAGGCCGCTGCGCCGTCCGGGTGTCCCGGCCCCGCCAGTGTTGAGCTGCGGCGTTGCATTTGTTTTGACCGCGCCCGATGCGCTAGGTACGCTCTGACCTTGTGCCTGGGGTGTCCCCGGGTCCTTGTGCGTGCATGCACACCGGCCGCCGCGCCATATCGGAGCGTTTCAAACCGCTCCGCGCGCGCGAGTGCCGTCGCTGCACATCAGCTCATGGGATTCCGCGATTCCTCCCACTGTGCGAGTAGGCCTCAGGGCCCGCGCCGCAGAACGGAAGAGGCTCAACACACCCGACCGCGTGGGTCGGAGGGTTGGGGTCACCGCAGGTTAGTTTTACGCAGCCTTGGCACACAGAAAACGGAGAAACGGTGCCTACGATCCAGCAGCTGGTCCGAAAGGGCCGGCAGGACAAGGTCGAGAAGAACAAGACGCCCGCGCTCAAGGGTTCGCCCCAGCGCCGCGGTGTTTGCACGCGTGTGTACACGACCACCCCGAAGAAGCCGAACTCGGCTCTCCGTAAGGTCGCCCGTGTGCGCCTCACCAGCGGGATCGAGGTCACCGCCTACATTCCGGGTGAGGGCCACAACCTGCAGGAGCACTCCATCGTGCTGGTGCGCGGTGGCCGTGTGAAGGACCTTCCTGGTGTCCGCTACAAGATCATCCGCGGCTCGCTCGACACCCAGGGTGTCAAGAACCGCAAGCAGGCTCGTAGCCGCTACGGCGCCAAGAAGGAGAAGTAAGAATGCCTCGTAAGGGTCCCGCCCCGAAGCGCCCGGTCATCATTGACCCGGTCTACGGCTCGCCGCTCGTGACCTCGCTGGTCAACAAGATCCTGCTCCACGGCAAGCGCTCCACTGCCGAGCGGATCGTCTACGGCGCCCTCGAGGGCGTCCGTGAGAAGACCGGCGCCGACCCCGTGGTCGCCCTCAAGCGCGCGCTTGAGAACGTCAAGCCCACCCTTGAGGTGAAGTCCCGCCGTGTCGGTGGCGCCACCTACCAGGTGCCGGTCGAGGTCCGTCCGGGCCGCGCCAACACCCTCGCGCTGCGCTGGCTGGTCGGTTACTCCCGCGCCCGTCGTGAGAAGACCATGACCGAGCGTCTGCTCAACGAGATCCTCGACGCCAGCAACGGCCTCGGTGCTTCCGTGAAGCGTCGCGAGGACACCCACAAGATGGCCGAGTCCAACAAGGCCTTCGCGCACTACCGCTGGTAGTCCTAACCCCGTCACTAGACAGAGAGAGAACGAGCCACCATGGCTGCAACCTCCCTTGACCTGGCCAAGGTCCGCAACATCGGGATCATGGCGCACATCGACGCGGGCAAGACCACCACCACCGAGCGGATCCTGTTCTACACCGGTGTCTCGTACAAGATCGGTGAGGTCCACGATGGCGCTGCCACCATGGACTGGATGGAGCAGGAGCAGGAGCGCGGCATCACGATCACGTCGGCCGCGACGACCTGTCACTGGACGCTCGATGACAGCGACCACACCATCAACATCATCGACACCCCGGGTCACGTCGACTTCACCGTCGAGGTGGAGCGTTCGCTCCGCGTACTCGACGGTGGCGTGACGGTGTTCGACGGTGTCGCCGGTGTCGAGCCCCAGTCCGAGACCGTGTGGCGGCAGGCTGACCGCTACGGCGTCCCGCGCATCTGCTTCATCAACAAGCTGGACCGCACGGGCGCGAACTTCTTCTTCTGCGTGCAGACCATCGTGGACCGCCTCGGCGCGACCCCGCTGGTGATGCAGCTCCCGATCGGTGCCGAGGGCGACTTCGTCGGCGTTGTCGACATCGTCAAGATGAAGGCTCTGGTCTGGTCGCCCGAGGCGACCAAGGGCGAGATGTACGACGTCGTCGACATCCCGGCCGACCTGGTCGACCAGGCGAACGAGTACCGCGAGGCGCTCCTCGACACCGTGTCGAACATCAGCGACGAGGTGATGGAACTCGCCATGGAGGGCGAGGACGTCCCCGAGGAGCTGCTGGTCGCCGCGATCCGCAAGGGCACCCTGGAGTCGGCCTTCACGCCGATCTTCTGTGGCTCCGCGTTCAAGAACAAGGGCGTTCAGCCCCTGCTCGACGCGGTCGTCAAGTACCTGCCGTCGCCGCTGGACATCGACGGCATCGAGGGCACCAAGCCGGGCAACGACGAAGAGAAGATCGTCCGCCAGGCTTCGGACGACGAGCCGCTGTCCGCGCTTGCGTTCAAGATCATGTCCGACCCGCACCTGGGCAAGCTCACCTTCGTTCGCGTCTACTCCGGGCGTCTCGAGGCCGGCACCGCCGTCCTCAACTCGGTGAAGGGCAAGAAGGAGCGCATCGGCAAGATCTACCGCATGCACGCGAACAAGCGTGAGGAGATCGACTCGGTGGGCGCCGGCGACATCGTCGCCGTCATGGGTCTCAAGCAGACCACCACCGGCGAGACCCTGTCCGACGAGAAGAACCCGGTCATCCTGGAGTCCATGGACTTCCCGGCCCCGGTCATTCGCGTCGCGATCGAGCCGAAGACCAAGTCCGACCAGGAGAAGCTGGGCGTCGCGATCCAGCGCCTCGCGGAGGAGGACCCCTCCTTCCAGGTCAACACGGACGAGGAGACCGGCCAGACCATCATCGCGGGTATGGGCGAGCTGCACCTCGAGGTGCTGGTCGACCGTATGAAGCGTGAGTTCAAGGTCGAGGCCAACGTCGGCAAGCCGCAGGTCGCGTACCGCGAGACGATCCGCAAGGCCGTCGAGCGTATCGACTACACGCACAAGAAGCAGACCGGTGGTTCCGGCCAGTTCGCGAAGATCCAGATCGCGATCGAGCCGCTGGAGTCCGGCGAGGGCTACGAGTTCGTGAACAAGGTCACCGGTGGCCGCGTTCCGCGCGAGTACATCCCGTCGGTCGACGCCGGTTGCCAGGAGGCCATGGAGTTCGGTGTCCTCGCGGGCTACGCGCTTCAGGGTGTCCGCGTGACGCTGCTCGACGGTGCCTCGCACGACGTCGACTCCTCCGAGCTCGCGTTCAAGATCGCCGGTTCGATGGCGTTCAAGGAGGGTGCCCGCAAGGCGTCCCCCGCGCTGCTCGAGCCGATGATGGCCGTCGAGGTCACCACGCCCGAGGACTACATGGGCGAGGTCATCGGCGACATCAACTCTCGTCGTGGCCAGATCCAGGCCATGGACGAGCGTCACGGTGCCCGCGTCGTCAAGGCGCTGGTGCCGCTCTCCGAGATGTTCGGCTACGTCGGTGACCTGCGCAGCAAGACCTCTGGTCGCGCGAGCTACTCGATGCAGTTCGACTCGTACGCCGAGGTTCCGCGGAACGTGGCGGACGACATCATCGCCAAGGCCAAGGGCGAGTAAGGACCTGACTCCGGTCAGGCCCTTGCCAAGGTCCGAGCCCCCGCATATCGGGACGTTTCGGAACCCTTAGGCTATTAGGAGGCGAGCCGGGGGGATCTACCCAGATCCCCCCGGGTCTCCTCCGCCCCACCCGCGGGACGGCATGGAGTGCGAACGCGCACCCCGTACCCAACCCGATCAAAGACCAACTGACGTCAGCACGGCGTACAGAACTGTCCTCAGGAGGACTGCAGTGGCGAAGGCGAAGTTCGAGCGGACGAAGCCCCACGTCAACATCGGCACCATCGGTCACATTGACCACGGTAAGACGACCCTTACCGCGGCCATCACCAAGGTGCTGCACGACGCGTACCCCGACATCAACCCCTTCACGCCGTTCGACCAGATCGACAAGGCGCCGGAGGAGCGTCAGCGCGGTATCACCATCTCGATCGCGCACGTCGAGTACCAGACCGAGGCGCGTCACTACGCCCACGTCGACTGCCCGGGTCACGCGGACTACATCAAGAACATGATCACCGGTGCGGCCCAGATGGACGGTGCGATCCTCGTCGTCGCCGCCACCGACGGCCCGATGCCGCAGACCAAGGAGCACGTGCTCCTGGCCCGCCAGGTCGGCGTTCCGAACATCGTTGTCGCGCTGAACAAGTCCGACATGGTCGAGGACGAGGAGATCCTGGAGCTCGTCGAGCTCGAGGTCCGTGAGCTGCTCTCCGAGTACGACTTCCCGGGCGACGACCTGCCGGTCGTCCGCGTCTCGGCGCTGAAGGCGCTCGAGGGCGACAAGGAGTGGGGCGAGAAGCTCCTCGGCCTGATGGCTGCGGTCGACGAGTTCATCCCGACCCCGCCGCGCGCCACCGACCAGCCGTTCCTGATGCCGGTCGAGGACGTCTTCACGATCACCGGTCGTGGCACCGTCGTCACCGGTCGTATCGAGCGTGGTGTCCTCAAGGTCAACGAGACTGTCGACATCATCGGCATCAAGCAGACCAAGACCACCACCACGGTCACCGGCATCGAGATGTTCCGCAAGCTGCTCGACGAGGGCCAGGCGGGCGAGAACGTCGGTCTGCTCCTCCGTGGCATCAAGCGCGAGGACGTCGAGCGCGGCCAGGTCATCATCAAGCCGGGTTCGGTCACGCCGCACACCGAGTTCGAGGCCCAGGCCTACATCCTGTCGAAGGACGAGGGTGGTCGTCACACCCCCTTCTTCAACAACTACCGTCCGCAGTTCTACTTCCGTACCACGGACGTGACCGGCGTCGTGACCCTCCCCGAGGGCACCGAGATGATCATGCCGGGCGACAACACCGCCATGACGGTCGTGCTGATCCAGCCGATCGCCATGGAGGAGGGCCTCAAGTTCGCCATCCGTGAGGGTGGCCGCACCGTCGGCGCCGGCCAGGTCACCAAGATCCTCAAGTAATTCTTGACG
This sequence comes from Kitasatospora kazusensis, assembly GCF_039529945.1. NCBI lineage: Bacteria > Bacillati > Actinomycetota > Actinomycetes > Kitasatosporales > Streptomycetaceae > Kitasatospora > Kitasatospora kazusensis. The sequence goes on from NZ_BAAANT010000001.1 coordinate 226,008, forward strand.
GTCTGACCTGAGCTGTCGTACAGACAGGCTCACAAGAGGGCCCGCTCCCTCCGTCCGCAAGGACGGGGAGGGCGGGCCCTCTTGTCTTCCGCTCCGCCGGCCGGTGTGCGCCGGCGGACCGTGCCGTGCGCTGCACCCGCCGTACCGTGCCGTGCGCTACACCCGCAGTGAGGCCTCGTACGCCTTGCACGCCTCGTACGAGGGCAGCAGCCCGCCGGCGATCGCGTCCGCCAGCGACGGCGCGGCCTCGTCCCGGGCGGAGAGCTGCGGGACGTCGGCCGGCCACTCGATGCCGAGGTCCGGGTCGAGCGGGTGCACCGCGTGCTCGCCGGTCGGGTTGTACGTCTCGGAGCAGATGTACGACAGGGTGGCGTCGTCGCTCAGTGCGCAGAAGCCGTGCCCGAGGCCCTCGGCGACGTACACCGCCCGCCGGTCCACGTCGTCCAGCCGCACGCCCTCCCACCGGCCGAAGGTGGGGGAGCCGACCCGCAGGTCCACGATCACGTCCAGCACCGCGCCCCGGACGCAGCTCACGTACTTCGCCTGGCCGGGCGGCACGTCGGCGAAGTGGATGCCGCGCACGACGCCGCGCGCCGAGACGGACAGGTTGCCCTGGGCGAGCCGCAGCGGGTGGCCGACCACCTCGGCCAGCCGGTCGAAGCGGTACCACTCGGTGAACAGGCCGCGCGGGTCGCCGTGCAGCTGCGGGGTGATCTCGAAGGCGCCCTCGATCGCCAGCTCGCGGAACTTCACTGCGACGTCTCCTTCGTCGACTCGACCGGCACGGTCTCGTCCAGCAGGTCCAGCAGGTACCGGCCGTACCCGCTCTTGAGCAACGGCTCGGCCAGTGCCCGTAGTTGGGTGGATCCGATCAGCCCGGCCCGCCAGGCGGCCTCCTCGATGCAGCCGATCTTGAAGCCCTGGCGCTCCTCGATCACCCGGACGAACTCCGAGGCCTGCACCATCGACACGAAGGTGCCGGTGTCCAGCCAGGCGGTGCCCCGGTCGAGCTTGGTGACGTGCAGCTCACCGGCCCGCAGGTACGCCTCGTTGACCGCGGTGATCTCCAACTCGCCCCGGGCGCTGGGCTGCAGGCCCCGGGCGATCTCCACCACCCGGTTGTCGTAGAAGTACAGGCCGGGCACCGCGTACCGGGACTTCGGCTCGGCCGGCTTCTCCTCGATGGAGATCACCTGCCCGTCCTCGTCGAACTCCACCACCCCGTACGCCGTCGGGTCCGCCACCGGGTACGCGAAGACCCGGCCGCCCTTGGCGCCGGAGTGCTGCGCGAGCCGGGTGCCGAGCCCGCTGCCGTGGAAGATGTTGTCGCCGAGGATCAGCGCGACGGCCTCGTCGCCGATGAACTCGGCGCCCAGCACGAAGGCCTGGGCGATCCCCTCCGGGCGCTCCTGGACGGCGTACTCCAGCCGGAGCCCGAGCTGGGAGCCGTCCCCGAGCAGCCGCTGGAACTGGGTCTGGTCCTCGGGCGTGGTGATGATCAGGATCTCGCTGATACCGGCCATCACCAGGGTGGACAGCGGGTAGTAGACCATCGGCTTGTCGAACACCGGAAGCAGTTGTTTGGACACCGCGCGGGTCAGCGGCCACAGTCGTGATCCGGTGCCGCCGGCCAGGAGAATTCCTCGCATGGCAGCACCCTATGCGAGTGCCGCCGCCCGGTGGCCGGATCGCCCCGGACGGCCGTGCTGCGGCGGTACACTTCGCGCACTATGAGCATCCTTGTGACCGGCGGTGCCGGCTTCATCGGTTCGGAGTTCGTCCGGTCCCTGCTGGGGGCTGACGCCTCGGCCCGGATCACCGTCCTCGACAAGCTCACCTATTCGGGTGTCGAGGCCAACCTCGCCTCCGTGGCGGACCACCCCGGGTACACCTTCGTCCACGGCGACATCTGCGACGCCGACACCGTCGACGCCCTGATGCCCGGTCACGATGTGGTGGTGCACTTCGCGGCCGAGTCCCACGTGGACCGGTCGATCGAGGGAGCGGGCCCGTTCGTGCTGACCAACGTGGTCGGCACCCAGGTCCTGCTGGACGCCGCCCGCAAGCACGGGGTCGGCCGCTTCGTCCACGTCTCCACCGACGAGGTGTACGGCTCGATCACCGAGGGCTCCTGGACGGAGGAGTGGCCGCTGGCCCCCAACTCCCCGTACTCCGCGTCCAAGGCGTCCTCCGACCTGCTGGCGCTCGCCTACCACCGCACCCACGGCATGGACGTGGTGGTCACCCGCTGCTCCAACAACTACGGGCACCACCAGTTCCCCGAGAAGGTCATCCCGCTCTTCACCACCAACCTGATCGACGGAGCGAGCGTCCCGCTGTACGGCGACGGCGGCAACATCCGCGACTGGCTGCACGTCTCCGACCACTGCCGGGGCATCGAGCTGGTGATGCGCGGCGGCCGGGCCGGCGAGGTCTACAACATCGGCGGCGGCACCGAGGTCACCAACAAGGAGCTCACCGGCCTGCTGCTGGAGGCCACCGGCACCGGCTGGGAGCGGGTCGAGCACGTCGCCGACCGCAAGGGCCACGACCTGCGCTACTCGCTGGACATCAGCAAGATCCGCACCGAGCTCGGCTACGAGCCGCAGGTCGCGTTCGCGGACGGCCTGGCGGCGACCGTCGCCTGGTACCGCGACAACCGCGCCTGGTGGGAGCCGCTGAAGGCCGGCCTGCAGCCGAAGGCGGCGCAGGCATGACCCGCTGGCTCGTGACCGGCTCGGGCGGCATGCTCGGGCGTGACCTGCTGAGCGTCCTCGCCGAGGCGGGCATCGCGGCCACCGCGCTGGACCGCGCCGCCCTCGACATCACCGACCCGGCGGCCGTCCGGGCGGCCGTCGCCGGGCACGGCGTGGTCGTCAACTGCGCCGCCTGGACGGACGTCGACGGCGCCGAGGCCGCCGAGGAGGCCGCCACCGCCGTCAACGGCACGGGCGTCCGCCACCTCGCCGCCGCCTGCGCCGAGGCCGGCGCCCGCCTGCTGCACGTCTCCACCGACTACGTGCTGCCCGGCGACGCCGGGCAGCCGTACCCGGAGGACGCCGCCACCGGGCCGGCCAACGCGTACGGCCGCAGCAAGCTGGCCGGCGAGCGCGCCGTCGCCGAACTGCTGCCCGAGCACGGCTACGTCGTCCGCACCGCCTGGCTCTACGGCGAGCACGGCAACAACTTCGTCGCCACCATGCTGAAGCTCGCCGCCCAGCGCGAGACCCTCGACGTGGTCGACGACCAGCAGGGCCAGCCCACCTGGTCGTACGCGCTGGCGCAGCAGCTCGCCGCCCTCGGCCGGGCCCCCGGGGCCCCCGCCGGGATCTACCACGGCACCGCCTCCGGCCGCACCACCTGGTACGGACTCGCCCGCGCCGCCTACGAGTTGAGCGGTCTCGACCCGGAGCGGATCCGGCCGACCAGCTCGGCGGCCTTCGTCCGCCCGGCCGTCCGTCCCGCGTACAGCGTCCTCGGCCACGACCGCTGGGCCGCCGCCGGCCTCGCACCGCTGCCGGACTGGCGCGCCTCGCTCGCGCTCGCGCTCGGCCGCCCGGCCTTCGCGGCACTCGCCCCGAAGGCGGCTCGGTAGGCAGGCCCGCGCCGGGGCTGCTCTACCCTGTTGACCCACGGGCACCCCGTACCACCTGCACGATCCGTCACACCTTGCACCACCCGCACACCACGGCCCCACCAGGGCCGTCCCGCGCACGGAAGGCGCCACCGGCAGTGCAACTCTCCGTTCTGACGTCGATCACCGGAATCGTGGTGCTCGGCTACATCCTGGAGCTGCTGCGCAGGCAGCAGCTCCGCGAGAAGTACGCGGCGATCTGGCTGAGCATAGGGGTGGTGATCGCGCCGCTGGGCTTCTTCCCGGACATCCTCGACTCGACCGCCCGCAGGCTGGGCGTGGCCTCCGGGGTCAGCCTGGTGCTCTTCGCCGGCTTCGTCCTGGTGCTGCTGGTGAGCCTCCACCTCAGCTGGGAGGCCAGCCGGCTGGAGTCCGAGACCAGGACGCTCGCCGAGGACGTGGCGCTGATCCGCGCCCACCTCGCCCAGCAGGGCACGCCGCTCGGCTCGCCGCCGGCCCCCCAACCGCAGTCGGTCCACGAGGAAGAGGTCGGCTCATGAGCGACGGCCGACGTGTCCTGATCATCCTCCCGGCCTGGAACGAGGCCGACGGCCTGCCCGCCGTTCTCGGTGAGATCAAGCGCCAACTGCCCTACGTCGACACACTCGTGGTGGACGACGGCTCGACCGACCGGACGGCCGAGGTGGCCGCCGCGGCCGGCTCCGCCGTCGCCCGGCTGCCGTTCAACCTGGGCGTCGGCGGGGCGATGCGGCTCGGCTACCGCTACGCGCAGCAGCACGGCTACGACGTCGCCATCCAGGTCGACGCGGACGGCCAGCACGACCCCGCGTACGTCCCGGCGCTGCTGGCCCGGCTCACCGACACCGACCTGGTGATCGGCGCCCGCTTCGACGGCGAGGGCGACTACCGGGTGCGCGGCCCGCGCCGCTGGGCGATGGGCCTGCTCTCCTTCGTGCTCTCCCGGATCACCGGCACCCGGCTCACCGACACCACCTCGGGCTTCCGCGCCTGCAACCGGCCCCTGATCGAGTTCTTCGCCCGCTGGTACCCGGTCGAGTACCTCGGCGACACCGTGGAGAGCCTGGTCGGTGCGGCCCGCTGCGGCTTCACCGTCCGCCAGGTCCCGGTCGCGATGCGGGCCCGCACCACCGGCCGGCCGAGCGCCTCACCGGTCAAGGCCACCATCTACCTCGTCCGGGCCGGTCTGGTGCTGCTGCTGGCGGTGATCCGCCGGATCCCCCGTGAGCTGCGGGAGCTGGCTCCCGGCTCCCCCTACTACGCCGCTTTCGCCGAGCGGCCGGTGCGCCAGCCGCACCCGGCCGAGTACCCGGCCGAGGCCTAGGAGACCCCGGTGTCCCGCTTCGAGATCATGCTGCCGTACTACGGCGACGTCCGGCTGATGCAGGACGCCGTCCGCAGCGTCCTCGCCCAGGACGGCGGGGACTGGCGGCTGACGGTCGTGGACGACGGCCGCGAGCCCGGCGTGCCCGAGTGGTTCGCCGGGCTCGACGACCCCCGGGTCCGGTACTACCGCAACGACCGGAACCTCGGCGTGACCGGCAACTTCAACCGCTGCGTCGAACTCGCCGAGTACGAGTACGTGGTGCTGATGGGCTGCGACGACCTGATGCACCCGGGCTACCTCACCGCCGTCCGGGCCGCCGCCGACCGCGAGCCCGGGGCGGCGATGATCCAGCCCGGCGTCGAGGTGATCGGCAGCGACGGGCGCCCGTACGACACCCTGGCCGACCGGACCAAGCGCAAGCTGTACGCGCCGAAGGGCCCCGGCCGGGCGCTGCTCGGCGGCGAACAGCTCGCCGCCAGCCTGCTGCGCGGCAACTGGCTCTACTTCCCGTCGATCTGCTGGCGCACCGAGGCCGTCCGGCGCTTCGGCTTCCGCGCCGACCTCGGCGTGATCCAGGACCTCGCCCTGGTCGTCGACCTGCTCGTCGCGGGGGAGTCGCTGGCCGTCACCCCGGAGGTCTGCTTCAGCTACCGTAGGCACGCCGCAAGCGAGTCCTCGGCCAAGGCCTTCACCGGTGACCGCTTCGACGAGGCCAAGCGCTTCTTCCTGGAGACCGCCGACCGCCTGGAGGCGCTCGGCTGGCCGCAGGCCGCCGGAGTCGCCCGGCTCCACCTCTCCTCCCGGCTGCACGCCCTCACCCTGCTCCCCGGCGCCGTACGCCACGCGGGCCGCCCCGGCCTCTCCGCGATGCTCCGGCACGCCACCCGCTGACCCGCACCCCCGAACCGTCCGAGAGACCTGCCATGAACCGCATAACCAAGGTCGGCAGTGCCCTGCCACCCGGCATCAAAGTCGTCGCGGCCGGAACGGTGGTGCTCGGTGCCGCCTCGTACGTCCACCTCGCGGTGGCCGGGCACAGTCTCTCGACCAAGGACATGGCGGGGCTCTCCGTCCTGTGGACGGCAGTGATGTCGGTGGGGACGGGGCTGTTCTTCCCGCTGGAGCAGGAACTCACCCGGATCATCGCGGCACGGGCCGTCCACGGCACCGGCGTCGCCCCGGTGCTCCGCCGCGCCGCCCTGCTGACGTGCGGATTCCTGGCGGTGGTGCTGGGTCTGCTGGCGGCCCTCGCGCGGCCGGTGGCGGACGGCTTCTTCCACGGAGACCTCCAGCTGGTGCTGTCCCTCGGCGGTGCTTTCGTCGGGATGGCACTCACCTACCTGACCCGGGGCGTGCTGGCGGGGCTGGGCCGCTTCAACGCCTACGGGGCCCAGCTGGCCGTCGACGGCGGGCTGCGGATGATCCTCGCGCTCGGCTGCGCCGTCGCGGGACTGCACTCGGCGCTCGCCTTCAGCCTGATCCTCACCGTCGCACCGATGGCCGCCTTCGCCGTCACCCTCCCCACCGCCCTGCGCGCCTCGCTGCCCGGGCCGCCGATCAGCTGGCCCGACCTGCTCCGCGGGTTCGGCCCGCTGATCGGCTCCACCCTGCTGGCGCAGATGATGGTCAACGCCGTGGTGATGAGCACCCAGCTGCTCGCACCCGACCAGGTCGCCCTGGTGGCCGCGCTGCTCAACGCGCTCGTGCTCGCCCGGGTGCCGCTCTTCGTCTTCGCCGCCCTGCAGGCGTCGCTGCTCTCGGGGCTCGCCAGCGCGGTGGCCGCCGGTGACCAGGGCGGCTTCCTGCGGATGCTCCGCAAGGCCTGCCTGGTGGTGACCCTGCTCTCGTGCTGCGGCGGCGTCCCGGCCGTGTTCGTGGGGCCGTGGCTGATCCACGTCCTGTTCGCCGCACCCGACGTCCTGACCCGCCTGGACTTCTTCTGGCTCTCGCTCGGCACGCTCTGCTACCTGCTGGCCCAGGTGCTCGGACAGGCGCTGATCGTGCAGCACCGCCATCGCGCACAGCTCGCCAGCTGGCTGCTCGGCACCGCGGTGCTGGCCGGGGTGACCTTCCTGCCGGGAGGCATCGCGACCCGGGTGACGATCTCCTTCACGGCCGGTACCGCGACCACCGCGCTCGTCATGCTGTGGGCCCTCACCCGGCGCGCCCGCTCGGCCGCCGGGCGGGCCGACGACCCGGCCGCGCAGCGGACGGCCTCCGTCCCGTCCTCGTAGGGAGCTGTCCGCCGGCTCCGGGCGCAGTCCGGGCCGCGCGGGCACCGTGTTCTGTGTCGATGGGATAACGTTCCGCAGTAGCATGTGCCGGCCTACGGCCGCACCACCCCGCCGCAGGGCACCCGTGCGCCGACTGCGAGACTTCCTCGGTCAGGAGCACGCTGTACGTCTCGGAGAGATCGCATGGGATTCACCACCGCTGTCCGCCGTCGTCTCGGCAAGTACGAGGTACCGGCAGCCGAGCTCTACCGCTCGGTGTTCATCGACCTCGACGACATGGCCACCACGCTTCTGAGCCTGAGCCGGCCCAAGCGCATCCTGGAGATCGGCTGCGGCGACGGCGCGGTCGCCGAGCGCCTGGTCGGCGCGCTCCCGGACGCCGAGTACGTCGGGATCGACGTCATGGCCGAGCCGGGCCGGCTCTTCCGCGGGGACCGCGCCCGCGCCGAGTTCCGCTCCGTCTACTCCCATGACCTGCGTGCCGAAGGTCCCGCCCTCTTCGACCTCGTGCTGGTCGTGGACGTCCTCCACCACGTTCCGCCCGCGCACCGGGACGCCCTGCTGCACGACGCCGAGGCGATGCTCGCGCCGGGCGGCACCCTGATCGTCAAGGAGTGGGAGCGCCGCCAGGACCTCGCCCACCTGATGGCGTACACCTCGGACCGCTACGTCTCGGGCGACAAGAACGTCGACTTCGCCGACCGCGAGCAGCTCCACGCCATCGTGAGCCGTGCGCTGCCCGACTTCTCGGTGGTCTGCGAGACCCGCGTCCCGCCGAAGCGCAACAACATCCTTCTCGCCCTCCGCCGCGCGGACGGCTGACGCAGCGCCGCCGCCCCCGGAACGCGAACAGCCGGAGCCCCGACGGGGCTCCGGCTGTCGCCGTTCGTCCGGGCACCGGGCTGCCTGTCGGCAGGCCGGTGCACCCGGTCAGTAGGTGCCGGTGATGGCGGCGCCGTTCGGGGTGCCGCTGACGCCGCGAAGGTCCACCGGGGTGGTGGCGGTCCAGGTGCGGTCGGCGTGACGGATGATGTGCAGGACCCGGTTGTCGGAGGTCGTCACGGCGAGCTGGAGCTCTCCGTCGACCCCGGCCGCGCTGACGGTCCTGGCGGTGATCCCGCCGAGGTACCCGCCCAGGTTGCCGAAGGAGGCCCAGGTGCGGTCGGCGTAGCGGATCGAGTGGTACTGGTGGGTGCCGTTGTCCGTGGCGACCACGATCTGGACGTCGGGCCCGACGCCGGCCATGGCCACGGAGCTGATCGGACCGGTGCTGCCCGCGGCCGCCGCGACGTCACCCCACCCGGACCAGGAGCCCGCGGTGTCACGGACGGTGTGGTACGCCTTGCCGTTGGAGACTGCGATGACCTGGAGCTGGCCGGCCGTGCTGGCCGTCGCGACGGAGCTGACGGCCCCGATCGGGCCGGCGGCGGCGGTGACGTCGCCGAACTTGGTCCAGACGCCGTTGGCCTGCCGGACGGTGTGGTACAGGTGGCCGTTCGCCACGACGACGACCTGGAGCTCCCAGCCGCTCGAAACGGCGGACACCTGGGTGATGTTGGAGAGCTCGCCGGCCGCGGTGTTGAGGTCCCCGAAGCCGAGCCAGCTGCCGTTCGCGCGGCGGATCGTGTGGTGCAGCCGGCCGTCGCCGCCGAGCGCGACCACGTGGGTGTCACCGTTCATCCCGGCCACCGCGGCGTTGCGCACGCCGCCGATGCCGCCGGCGCTCGTCTCGACGTTGCCGAACGAGGTCCAGCTGCCGTCGGCGAGACGGATCGCCTGGTACAGGCTGTTGTCGCTCTTGACGACGACCTCGGCCTTCCAGTTCGTCGCGAGGGCGCGGGTCTGCTGGATCCAGTCGGTGATGTCGTCGGTGCGGGTCTCCACGGCGCCGCTGCGGGTCTCCGTGGAGCCGAGGCAACCGTTCTGCCAGGAGAGGCTGTTGACCCCGGCGAGGGCCGGCCGGCCGGCTACCTGGCGGACGGCCGGGCCGCCGGTGTCGCCCTTGCAGACCGTCGCGTCGGCGGGGGCCTTCGCGGCGATGGCGATCCCGGTGGCGGTGACCTTCTGGACGGCGAACGTCGCGGTGTGGAGCAGGCTGGGGACCCACTCCGTCCTGGTGCGGCCGTAGCCGGCGACGAGCAGCGCGTCGTCCTGGGCGGGGGCGGTGCCGGTGAGCGCGAGCGGGGTGACGTCGGTGACCGGCGTGGCCAGGCGGGCCATGACCAGGTCCCGGTCGGCACGCGGGACGAGCTCCGCGATGCCGACGACGTGCCCCGCGGTGCCGGTGAGGTCGGTGCGGCCGATGGTGGCGGTGGTCTTCAGCGCCGGTGCGCCCGCCGCGAGGGCCAGCGGCTTGGCGGGGTCGGCGGCGAAGCAGCTCGCGGCGGTGATCACCCAGTACGGGTCGACCAGGGCGCCGGAGCAGCTGCGCTGGCCGCCGATGTCGAGCTTCGCGGTGAACGCGTAGCTTCCGGCCGGTGCCGGGTCGCCGCCGAGGGCGGTGGCGGGTGTGCCGGCGCCGGCGGTGAGGACGCCCGCCGTCACGGCCGTCGCGAGAATTCCCGTCTTCCACGCGGTGCGCGGAGCATTGCCGAACATGTGTCAGTTCCTAACCGAGGCCTGGGAGAAGGCAGAAGGGGGCCGCGCGCCGGTGTGCGTACGGCGCCGCGGCCACGCCGCTACTTGGTGGCGGTGAGCTGGACGAGGTTGTGGTCGCGGGCCTTCGAGTCGGCCGTCTCACCGACGGGGGTCCAGGTGTCCTTGGTGATGTCGAACGACGCGTCGGTGTTGTCGACCGTCATGTTGGCGCGGACGGTGTAGCTGTTGCCCTTGATGCCGTAGACCTTGGGCACGTCCATCGTCAGGTAGCCGCCGTTGCCGGTGACCTTGAGGCAGAACTTGTCCATGCCACGGGCCCAGACCTCCAGCAGCCCCGGCTCGGAGGCGCAGTCGGCCAGCATGATGTGGCCGTCACCCTGCTTGAGCACGATGCCGTGGTCCTTGAGGACCTGGTCGGCTCCCGGGTACTGGAAGTCCTCCACGGCCGCCGGCGGCGTGTCCGCAGCGGTACCGCCGTCGGCCGCGAAGACCCCGGACGCGCCTGCCAGCAGAGTGATTCCAGCCACGATTCCCGTGGCCAGCAGTCGAGATGAAGCCCTCATCGGGTCCCCGCCCCCTTTGTTGTTCGCTGTGAAAGTTCGTTGACGCCGCCCATATTGATATCACCTTGGATGTGATGATCATTAACCAATCATGGGTTTATCTTTGCCGTTTTATGGTGGCTATGTCCTCGTATGCACCGTTTTCGGTGGTGCACCGTACCCGATCTGATCCGTATATTTGCCAGTCGTACAACTGGTTACGGGGCGGCCTTCGGTCGTTGGGGAGTCGGGTCGCCGAGCGGCCTGGTGATGCTTTGAGGGGATATGGGGAAACAGCGGAAATCAGGCTGCGAACCAGCGCCGGGCGGCATTCTGCCGCTGCGCTCAACAGTCTTCGGGTTCACGACCGTTGCACTGCTCATGGGGATGCTGAGCCCGGCGTCGGCGGTCACGGTGAAGGCCGACGCGGGCGCTGCGACGGCGCCGGCCGGTGAGCGCGCCAAGGTGTTCGCCGCCTGGCTCGACGGTGGCCGCTCGACGAAGGCCGCGGCGGAGCAGGCACTGCTCGGCTCGGACGACCAGGTGCACGCCTTCCTGACCACCGGGCAGCCGCCCGTGGTCGCGGAGGACGACCGGGCCTGGGCGCTGACCCAGCTCGGCACGAGCGGCAAGGGGGTTCGTTCGGCCACCCAGACCGCGCTCGACAGCCCCGACCCCGCCGCCCTGCACACCTTCCGGGCGTCGGGCTGGCAGGCGCCGTGGCAGGACGACCTGCGCGCCGCCGTGCTGATGGTGGTGAATCTCGGCGCGGGCGGAGTCCGCAGCGCCGGGCAGAAGGCCATGAACGACGGATCGGCCGATGTCCTGCAGGCGTTCCTGCTGGACGGCCGGGTCAAGGCGCAGGAGGAGGACGACCGGGTCGCCGTTCTCAAGCTCGTCGCGACCGGTGGCCCGCAGGTGCGCAAGGGCGGCCAGGACGCCCTCAACGGGACCGCCGACGACGTCCGCGAGTACCTGCGGAACGGGCAGTACCTCGCCCGGGCGCGGGACCAGGAGCGGATGAGCATCACCCAGCTCGCCGACCAGGCGGCGGCGTCCGGCCGGCAGGCCCTCGCCGAGACGGAGGCCGCCAAGGAGGCGTCGGCCCGTGCGGTCGCCGCCGCCCAGGCCGCCAAGGACGCGGCCAAACGTGCCGCCGACGAGACGGCCGCGGCGAAGGACTCCTCGGTCCGGGCCGCCGACGCGGCCGGTCGCGCGGCGGACGCCGCCGACCAGGCGGCCGAGGCCGCCAAGACCGCGATCGACGCCGCCGACGCGGCCAACTCGGCGGCCCGGGTGGCCGCGAACGCGGCCTCGGCCGCCGCCTCCGCCGCCGCCGCGGCGGGCCAGGCGGCATCGCGCGCCTACCGGTCCGCGAACGCCGCCGCCACGGACGCGGGCCAGGCCGCGGCCGCACGCCAGGCGGCGCAGGACGCCCGCGACGCGGCGGCCAACGCCCAGCGCGCGGCGGATGCCATCGACCAGGCCGTCAATGCCGTGAAGGAGGCCGCCACGGCGGCCAAGTCGGCCGCCGACGCGGGCCGGAACGCCGCTGCCGCCGCCGAGTCCGCAGCCCAGGCCGGCGGCTACTCGCAGGCCGCCGGTGCCCAGGCCGACCGGGCCAAGGCCGCGGCCGCTCGCGCTCGTCGCGCCGCCGACACCGCGACCGACGCGGCCGACACCGCGGTCAGGCTGGCCGGCCAGGCCGCCGACGCGGCCCAGCAGGCCCGTCAGGCCGCCTCGGACGCCGCCGCCCACGCGAACGCGGCCGCCCAGGCCGCCGACGAGGCCGCCGCCCACGCCGGGCAGGCCGCCAACGACGCCAACGCGGCGACCGCGCACGCCAACGCGGCCCTCCAGGCCGCCGATTCGGCCACCACGGCGGCCGACGCGGCCGGCCGGATCCAGCAGACCGCCGCCGACGCCGAGGCCGCGCAGTTGAAGAACGACACCGCCAAGGCACTGCAGCAGGCGGAGGAGTTCAAGCAGCAGTACGACGCGCAGCAGGTCCAGGACAGCACGGCCCGGGCCGAGGCCGCCCGGGTGGACGCCGACACCCAGAAGCTGCTGGCCGACGCGGTCAAGCCCGGCACCGACCCCGCCGTCGCGGCGTCGACGGGCCGGCAGGCGGCGCTGAACCTCTACCGGGTCGGCGGCTCCTGGACGCGGCAGGCCGCGCAGGGCGCGCTCTCGGGCACGGACGCGGATGTCCGCGCCTGGCTGCGGGCCGGCCGGCAGATCGCCGTGGACCAGGACAACCTGTCCCGGGTGGCGCACCTGGCCGAGTCGGACAAGCCGCAGTTGCGCCAGGCCGCCAACACGGCGCTGAACGGCTCCGCACAGGACATCCAGGCCTTCCTCGCCCAGGGGCAGGACACGGCGCAGGCCGACGACTACCGGGTCCAGATCTTGAAGATCATCGACCAGGGCGGCAAGGCGGTGAAGACGGCCGGCAACACCGTGCTCACCACCGGCACCGCCGCCGCGTTCCACCAGTTCCTGGACTCCGGCCAGTACACGGCCCGCAGCGAGGACGAGCGGGTGATCGCCCTCAGCCTGCTGAACAGCGGCACCGCGCAGGTGAAGGCCTCGGCCCAGATCGCCCTCGCCGGACCGCCCACCCAGCTGCACAACTTCGTCACGGTGGCGCAGTACAAGGCCGCCAAGGCCGACTACGACAGCGCCATCTTCGCGGCCGGTGTCCAGCGGATCGTCGCCGACGCCTCGGGCAGTGCCGCCACGGCCCGGCAGAACGCGGCCCAGGCGGCCCAGGCCGCCGCGGACGCCCGAGGCGCCTCCTCGGACGCCGCCAACTACGCCGGCAAGGCCCGGCAGGCCGCCGACGACGCCGCGGGTTTCGCGGACCAGGCCAAGAAGGCCTCGGCCCAGGCCGACCAGTCGGCCCAGCAGGCGGCCGGATCCGCCAGGACGGCCCAGGGCGCGGCCGCCGCGGCCCGGGCCGATGCGGCGGCGGCGGGCAAGTCCGCCGCCTGGGCCTCGTACTCCGCCACCAAGGCCGCGTCGTACGCGAGTTCGGCGTACGCCTCGGCGGCCGGCGCGGAGGACTCGGCGCGGGCCGCCGGCCAGGACGCGGAGGGCGCGGCCCAGGCGGGCACCGACGCCATGAAGATCGCCGCCGACAAGACCGCCGCGGAGGAGCGCGCCCGGGCGGCGGCGGCCGCCGCCGCCACGGGCAGCACGCCGCCGCCCCCGGGCAGCATCTCGCTCACCGACCCCAACGGGCACCCCTACACCAGCGACGAGGACGACACGAAGGAGCACCCGCCGTTCCACGAGCCGGACTTCTGGGACCGCTTCTTCAAGGGTCTCGGCCAGGGGCAGAGCCAGGACCCGATCCTGCAGTTCGTGGGCGGCTCGGAGCTGTTCGCCTGTCACTCCGGCCCCATCTCCTGCCAGTTGTTCAAGTACTGGGAGGGGAAGTCGGGCAAGCCGTTCGACTTCAACGCGGACCAGATGCGGGACCTGTACAACAACCCGAGCCTGCAGGACCGGCTGGCACTGAAGGCGATCGGCTACGCGACGGACGCGGCCACGAAGTGCACCGGTTCGGTGGGCACCACGTGCAAGGTGAACCTCGACACCAACTGGGTCGGCTTCACGTACGCGTACCCGGGATCCAAGGACGCCATCTTCGCCCTGCACTCCATCGAGTACCGGCTCAGCGGGGGCGACATCACGGCCACCGTGGTGGGCCCGGGGAAGGTCAAGCTGTCCGGCGACTACCGGTTCGACCTCAAGAAGGAATACAACTTCGACATGAGCAAGCCCCCGATCGACGTCTGGGGCGTCCCGATCAACGTGAAGCTGCTCGCCATGGCGCCGAGCCAGGGGTACGCCCGTGACTTCACCGTCCAGGGGAGTACGACCGGCCACCTCGACAGCACCAACGGCTAGCATGTTCGTTCGTGTCGCTACCAAGTGGCGGCGCAGGCGACGAGGAGAGAACCAGTGCGGACACGGTCCACGACACAGCCCCACATGCCTTGGCGGCGACGCCGGACGGGCGTGGCCGTGGCCGTGTTCGCACTCTCGGCGCTCGTGCTGAGCGGCTGCTCCTCGGAGAAGAAGGACCCGCGTGCCTACCCGGGCAGCCCCGCGGGGCAGACGCTGGAGGGCGTCCTGAAGACCTTCGGCCTCCAGCTGCCCCCCTGCGAGGTGCAGGGCGTCGGGTACTCCGGCAGCTCGAAGGAGCCCTACCAGAAGCTCAGCCTGAGCTTCCGGGCCCCGAAGGCGTGCGTCGACCAGTACCTCCGGGACCACTCGGCCGACCCCGGGAAGCCGGCGCACTGGTCGCCCGGAGCGGATCCGAAGGCCGCGCGGCTGGTCTCGGACGCGGATGCCGCAAAGTACGGCTGGTCCTTCGACGGCGCCACGAAGTACGAGCTCTTCACCGGCTTCGCCACCGCCAACCAGAGCACCTTCGCGGTGCTGGTCGACCCCCGCGATCCTGTGGAGACGGTCTACCTGGACTCCACCTACCTGGGCGGATCCTCCTGAGCGTCCGCGCCGTGGCGAGGCCCGAATCCTCAGCCCGGAGGCCGTCGCCCGTCGCTCGTCCGGACGGGTGCCGTCGGTGTTTGGCGGCACTCCGGCCGGGTAGCCTCTGACAGCCCCGATTGGCGCAGCGGCCCTCCCGTGTGGCAAGATGTCCTAGTTGCTCGGTTGAGTGCCGATGCTGCGCGCCTCCCGCCGGGAGGACTGGAAGCGAGTCCCAAGTACTCGTCGTTCCCGTGATGGCCGTTCATATGTCCACGTGCTGTGTGTGGACGTAGTGGTGTGTAAGCGACACCGCGGCAGCTGCGGGGCGGACGTACGGGAATCTTCCGGGAAGCGTGGGCAGGGCCTCGATCCGGCGCCTGGTGGGTGCAAGGCCCGCCGATCCCGCAAGACCTTGAGAAGGCCCCCTCGGAAGAGGGTCGGCCCTTTTGGTTTTTTGTAAGCGAGAGGGCGACACGCCCGAGCGCGGGGGTCGGAAGGTAACCACCCGGAGGCGCCACCGGATCCAATCCGCAGGTGGATGAAGCCGGCTGTAGAGGCGACACGGACAAAAGGACTACTAGTAGCCATGGCGGGACAGAAGATCCGCATCCGGCTCAAGGCCTACGACCACGAGGTGATTGACTCCTCGGCGAAGAAGATCGTCGAGACCGTCATTCGCACTGGTGCGCAGGTCGCGGGCCCGGTGCCGCTGCCCACTGAGAAGAACGTTTACTGCGTCATCCGCTCGCCGCACAAGTACAAGGACTCGCGCGAGCACTTCGAGATGCGCACCCACAAGCGTCTGATCGACATCCTCGACCCGACCCCGAAGACCGTTGACTCGCTGATGCGCCTCGACCTTCCGGCCGGCGTCGACATCGAGATCAAGCTCTGAGAGGCGCGACGAAGATGGCAAAGCAGATTAAGGGCATCCTGGGCGAGAAGCTCGGCATGACCCAGGTCTGGGACGAGAACAACCGGATCGTTCCGGTGACCGTCGTCAAGGCCGGGCCGAATGTCGTGACCCAGGTCCACACCGCTGATTCCACGGCCGGCTACGACGCCGTCCAGATCGGCTTCGGCGAGATCGACCCCCGCAAGGTGACGAAGCCCCTCGCGGGTCACTTCGCCAAGGCCGGTGTCACCCCGCGCCGCCACCTGGTCGAGCTGCGTACCTCGGACGCGTCCGAGTACACGCTGGGCCAGGAGATCACCGCTGAGCTGTTCGAGGCGGGTGTCAAGGTCGATGTGACCGGCACCTCCAAGGGCAAGGGCTTCGCCGGTGTCATGAAGCGTCACAACTTCAAGGGCCTCGGCGCCGGTCACGGCGTGCAGCGCAAGCACCGTTCGCCCGGCTCGATCGGTGGCTGCGCCACCCCGGGTCGCGTGTTCAAGGGCATGAAGATGGCCGGCCGGATGGGCCACGAGCGCGTGACCACCCAGAACCTGACCATCCACGCCGTTGACGCGGAGAAGGGGCTGCTCCTCATCAAGGGAGCGATCCCGGGCCCGAACGGCGGCCTCGTCCTCGTCCGCACCGCGGCGAAGGGGCTGTGAGGATATGAGCACGATTGACATCCTGTCGCCCTCGGGCGACACGGTCGGCAGCCTTGAGCTGCCCGCTGAGATCTTCGACGCCAAGGTCAGCATTCCGCTGATGCACCAGGTCGTCGTGGCGCAGAACGCTGCCGCCCGTCAGGGCACCCACTCGACGAAGCGTCGTGGCGAGGTCCGAGGCGGCGGCCGCAAGCCGTACCGCCAGAAGGGCACCGGCCGCGCCCGTCAGGGCTCGACCCGCGCGCCGCAGTTCGTCGGCGGTGGCGTCGTCCACGGCCCGAAGCCGCGTGACTACTCGCAGCGGACCCCGAAGAAGATGATCGTCGCCGCTCTGCGTGGCGCGCTCACCGACCGGGCCCGTCACAACCGCATCCACGTCATCACCGACGTGATCGCGGCCGAGGCGCCGTCGACCAAGGCCGCGAAGGGCCTGTTCGGCAAGATCACCGAGCGCAAGAACATCCTCCTCGTCGTCGAGCGTGCCGACGAGCTGGGTCTGAAGAGCGCCCGCAACCTGCCGAACGTCCACATCCTGGACGCCGGTCAGCTGAACACCTACGACGTGCTCGTCTCCGACGACGTGGTCTTCACCCAGGCCGCCTTCGAGCGTTTCGTGGCGGGTCCCGCCGCGTCCGCCAAGGCTGTGGCTGCTGAGGGCGAGCTCGAAGGGAGCGCCGCCTGATGGCTGCAGAGATCACGAGCAAGACGTTCACGGACCCCCGTGACATCTTGGTGAAGCCGGTCATCTCGGAGAAGAGCTACTCGCTCCTCGACGAGAACAAGTACACGTTCGTCGTGTCGCCCGGTGCCAACAAGACCCAGATCAAGCAGGCCGTCGAGGCGGTCTTCTCGGTCAAGGTCGAGTCCGTCAACACGCTCAACCGTCAGGGGAAGCGCAAGCGCTCCAAGACGGGCTTTGGCAAGCGCAAGGACACCAAGCGCGCCATCGTGACGCTGGCTGAGGGCAACCGCATCGACATCTTCGGTGGTCCGACCTCCTGACGGAGTGTCGGATCGTCGATTAGGACGAGGACGAGAGAAGCCAATGGGCATCCGCAAGTACAAGCCGACTACGCCGGGCCGTCGTGGCTCCAGCGTGGCCGACTTCGTAGAAATCACGCGGTCCACGCCGGAGAAGTCGCTGGTTCGCCCCCTGCACAGCAAGGGCGGCCGTAACAACGCCGGTCGGATCACCGTTCGCCACCAGGGTGGCGGACACAAGCGCGCCTACCGCGTGATCGACTTCCGTCGTCACGACAAGGACGGCGTGCCGGCCAAGGTCGCGCACATCGAGTACGACCCGAACCGCACCGCGCGCATCGCGCTCCTGCACTACGCGGACGGCGAGAAGCGCTACATCATCGCCCCCGCGAAGCTGGCCCAGGGTGACCGGATTGAGAACGGCCCGACGGCCGACATCAAGCCCGGCAACAACCTGCCGCTGCGCAACATCCCGGTTGGTACCGTCATCCACGCTGTGGAGCTGCGTCCGGGCGGCGGTGCCAAGATGGCCCGCTCCGCCGGTGCCGGTATCCAGCTGCTGGCTCGTGAGGGCAAGATGGCGCACCTGCGCATGCCCTCCGGCGAGATCCGTCTGGTGGACGCGCGCTGCCGCGCGACCATCGGCGAGGTCGGCAACGCCGAGCAGTCGAACATCAACTGGGGCAAGGCCGGCCGTATGCGCTGGAAGGGCGTCCGCCCGACCGTGCGTGGTGTGGCTATGAACCCGATCGACCACCCGCACGGTGGTGGTGAGGGTAAGACCTCTGGTGGTCGCCACCCGGTTTCGCCGTGGGGCCAGAAGGAGGGTCGCACTCGTAGCCCGAAGAAGGCTTCGAACGCCCTCATCGTGCGCCGCCGCAAGACCAACAAGAAGCGCTAGGAGCAGGTCAGATGCCGCGCAGTCTCAAGAAGGGCCCCTTCATCGACGGCCACCTTCTCAAGAAGGTGGACGCGCAGAACGAGGCGGGTACCCAGAACGTCATCAAGACCTGGTCCCGTCGCTCCGTGATCTTCCCGGCCATGCTCGGCCACACGATCGCGGTTCACGATGGCCGTAAGCACGTCCCGGTGTTCGTCACCGAGTCGATGGTCGGCCACAAGCTCGGCGAGTTCGCGCCGACGCGTACCTTCCGCGGTCACGTCAAGGACGACCGCAAGTCGAAGCGTCGCTAGTCGCCAGCGAGATTACCGACTCAATGACTTACACCAGCAAGGGGACAACCATGGAAGCCAGGGCCCAGGCGCGGTACATCCGCGTCACGCCCATGAAGGCCCGCCGCGTGGTGGACCTCATCCGTGGCCTGAACGCCACGGAGGCCCAGGCGGTCCTGCGTTTCGCTCCGCAGGCCGCTACCGTGCCGGTCGGCAAGGTGCTCGACAGCGCCATTGCCAACGCCGTGCACAACTACAACCACAACAACGTGGACGACCTCGTCATCAGCGAGGCGTACGTTGACGAGGGCCCGACCCTGAAGCGGTTCCGTCCGCGTGCCCAGGGCCGTGCCTACCGGATCCGCAAGCGGACCAGCCACATCACCGTGGTCGTCAGCAGCAAGGAAGGGACCCGGTAATGGGCCAGAAGGTTAACCCGCACGGGTTCCGTCTCGGCATCAGCACGGACTTCAAGTCCCGCTGGTACGCCGACAAGCTGTACTCGGACTACGTCAAGGAAGACGTTGCCATTCGTCGCATGATGACGAAGGGCATGGAGCGTGCCGGCATCTCGAAGGTTGAGATCGAGCGCACCCGCGACCGCGTCCGGGTCGACATCCACACCGCTCGCCCCGGCATCGTCATCGGTCGCCGTGGCACCGAGGCCGACCGCATC
The DNA here is from genome assembly GCF_039529945.1 of Kitasatospora kazusensis. Lineage (NCBI taxonomy): Bacteria > Bacillati > Actinomycetota > Actinomycetes > Kitasatosporales > Streptomycetaceae > Kitasatospora > Kitasatospora kazusensis. The sequence goes on from NZ_BAAANT010000001.1 coordinate 245,209, forward strand.
CGTGGCGACCTGGAGAAGCTGACCGGCAAGCAGGTCCAGCTGAACATCCTTGAGGTCAAGAACCCCGAGCTGGACGCCCAGCTCGTGGCTCAGGGCGTCGCGGAGCAGCTGTCCTCCCGTGTCTCCTTCCGCCGTGCCATGCGTAAGAGCATGCAGGGCACCATGAAGTCCGGCGCCAAGGGCATCAAGGTCCAGTGCTCCGGTCGTCTCGGCGGCGCCGAGATGAGCCGTTCGGAGTTCTACCGCGAGGGTCGTGTGCCGCTGCACACGCTGCGCGCGAACGTCGACTACGGCTTCTTCGAGGCCAAGACGACCTTCGGCCGTATCGGCGTGAAGGTCTGGATCTACAAGGGCGACGTCAAGAACATCGCCGAGGTCCGCGCTGAGAACGCTGCTGCCCGCTCCGGCAACCGTCCGGCCCGCAACGACGCCCGCCCCGCCCGCGGTGGCGAGCGTGGCGGCGCCCGCGGTGGCGAGCGTGGCGGCGCCCGTGGTGGCGCCCGTCGTCCCCAGAACACCGAGGCTCCGGCCGCGGCTGTGACGGAGACGCCGGCTGCCGAGAGCACCGGAACGGAGGCCTGACCGTCATGCTGATCCCCCGTCGGGTCAAGCACCGCAAGCAGCACCACCCCAAGCGCCGTGGCGCTGCCAAGGGTGGCACCGAGCTCGCGTTCGGCGAGTACGGCATCCAGGCCGTCACCCCGGCCTACGTGACGAACCGGCAGATCGAGTCCGCTCGTATCGCCGTCACCCGTCACATCAAGCGTGGCGGCAAGGTCTGGATCAACATTTACCCGGACCGCCCCCTCACCAAGAAGCCTGCCGAGACCCGCATGGGTTCTGGTAAGGGTTCCCCCGAGTGGTGGATTGCCAACGTTCACCCGGGACGGATCATGTTCGAGCTGTCCTACCCCAACGAGAAGGTTGCTCGTGAGGCGCTCACCCGCGCTGCTCACAAGCTCCCGATGAAGTGCCGGATTGTTCGGCGCGAGGCAGGTGAGAGCTGATGTCGGCCACCAAGGCTGCAGAGCTTCGTGAGCTGGACAACGATGGTCTCGTTGGCAAGCTCCGCGAGGCCAAGGAGGAGCTGTTCAACCTCCGCTTCCAGGCGGCGACCGGGCAGCTCGACAACCACGGACGGCTCAAGCTCGTCCGTAAGGACATCGCGCGGATCTACACCCTGATGCGCGAGCGCGAGCTGGGCATCGAGACGGTGGAGAAGGCCTGATGACTGAGAACACCACCACTGAGACCGAGGCCCGCGGCTTCCGTAAGACCCGCGAGGGTCTGGTCGTCAGCGACAAGATGGACAAGACCGTCGTCGTCGCCGTCGAGGACCGCGTCAAGCACGCTCTGTACGGCAAGGTCATCCGCCGTACGAACAAGCTGAAGGCGCACGACGAGACCAACGCCTGCGGCATCGGCGACCGGGTCCTCCTCGCGGAGACCCGTCCGCTGTCCGCGACGAAGCGCTGGCGCGTCGTCGAGATCCTCGAGAAGGCCAAGTAACGAAGTTGTCCGGGTACGGCCGTATGTGCACCAGGTCCCTCGCGGGCGCTGGTGTGAGCAGCGGCCGGCCCGCCAGCTCTCGTTGACGATCAGGAGAAAGCAGTGATCCAGCAGGAGTCGCGACTGCGTGTCGCCGACAACACGGGCGCAAAGGAAATCCTTTGCATCCGCGTTCTCGGTGGCTCCGGTCGCCGCTACGCCGGCATCGGGGACGTCATCGTCGCAACCGTCAAGGACGCGATCCCCGGCGGTTCGGTCAAGAAGGGTGACGTCGTCAAGTGCGTCATCGTCCGCACCGTGAAGTCGCGTCGTCGTCCCGACGGCTCGTACATCCGGTTCGACGAGAACGCCGCCGTCGTCCTCAAGAACACCGATGGTGACCCCCGTGGCACCCGCATCTTCGGCCCGGTGGGCCGCGAGCTGCGCGACAAGAAGTTCATGAAGATCATCTCGCTTGCGCCGGAGGTGCTCTAACCCATGGCGAACAGCATGAAGATCAAGAAGGGTGACCTGGTTCAGGTCATCACCGGCAAGGACCGCGGGAAGCAGGGCAAGGTCATTCAGGCCATGCCCGCGACCAACAAGGTTCTCGTCGAGGGTGTGAACCGGGTCAAGAAGCACACCAAGCCCGGCCCGGGTACTCAGGGTGGCATTGTCACCGTCGAGGCCCCGGTGCACGTTTCCAACGTGCAGCTGGTCGTCGAGAAGGACGGCAAGAAGGTCGTCACTCGCGTTGGTTACCGCTTCGATGACGAGGGCAACAAGATCCGCGTTGCCAAGCGAACCGGTGAGGACATCTGATGTCTGAGACGACGATCGAGAACGTCGAGAAGGTGGCCCCCCGCCTCAAGACGCGCTACAACGCCGAGATCAAGCCCCAGCTTCTGCAGGAGTTCTCGTACGAGAACGTCATGCTGATCCCGGGCCTGGTCAAGGTCGTGGTCAACATGGGTGTGGGCGAGGCCGCCCGCGACTCGAAGCTGATCGAGGGCGCCATCCGCGACCTCACCGCCATCACCGGCCAGAAGCCGGCGGTGACGAAGGCTCGCAAGTCCATCGCGCAGTTCAAGCTGCGTGAGGGCCAGCCGATCGGCACCCACGTCACCCTCCGTGGTGACCGCATGTGGGAGTTCCTGGACCGTCTGGTGTCGCTGGCCCTGCCGCGTATCCGTGACTTCCGTGGTCTCTCCCCGAAGCAGTTCGACGGCCGTGGCAACTACACCTTCGGTCTGACCGAGCAGGTCATGTTCCACGAGATCGACCAGGACAAGGTCGACCGTCAGCGCGGTATGGACATCACCGTCGTGACCACCGCCCAGACCGACGACGAGGGCCGGGCGCTCCTGCGCGCTCTGGGCTTCCCGTTCAAGGAGGCGTAACACATGGCGAAGAAGTCCCTCATCGCGAAGGCCGAGCGCAAGCCGAAGTTCGCTGTCCGCGGTTACACCCGCTGCCAGCGCTGTGGCCGTCCGCACTCGGTGTACCGCAAGTTCGGCCTGTGCCGTGTGTGCCTCCGTGAGATGGCCCACCGCGGCGAGCTGCCGGGTGTCACCAAGTCCTCCTGGTAGTCCCGGAGTTCTAGGTAACGCCACAGTGTGAAGCACTGGTGCCCGACCCCCTGCTTTTGGGGCTCCGTACGGAATCCCGTAAGGTAGTGGGGTCGGGCCCCGTGTCGCGGCATCTCCGTAGGTGCCCGCGACCCTCTTCGAGGGCTCGCACCCAGTCTTACTAACGTCGCAGGTCCCCTGCGTCTGTGCCCCTTGCGCACTCCCCGGAGTGCGCGAGGGGGACCTGGCGCGGAGAAACCACGGCGAGAGAGGCCTGAGGCCAACCATGACCATGACTGACCCCATCGCAGACATGCTCACGCGTCTGCGTAACGCGAACTCGGCGTACCACGACACCGTGGCTATGCCGGCTAGCAAGATCAAGGCGCACGTCGCCCAGATCCTGCAGCAGGAGGGTTACATCTCCTCCTGGAAGGTTGAGGAGCCGCAGGAGAACGAGGTCGGCAAGAAGCTGACCATCGAGCTCAAGTTCGGCCCCAACCGTGAGCGCTCCATTGCCGGCATCAAGCGCATCAGCAAGCCGGGTCTGCGCGTTTACGCAAAGTCCACCAACCTGCCGAAGGTCCTCGGCGGCCTGGGCGTGGCGATCATCTCCACGTCCTCGGGTCTCCTCACGGACAAGCAGGCCGCCAAGAAGGGCGTAGGCGGAGAAGTTCTCGCCTACGTCTGGTAATTCGGGAAACGGAGGTACAGCAATGTCGCGAATTGGACGGCTGCCCATCCCGGTTCCCGCCGGCGTGGACGTCACCATCGATGGCCAGGCGGTCGCGGTGAAGGGCCCCAAGGGTTCCCTTTCCCACACCGTTGCCGCGCCGATCGAGATCAGCAAGGACGAGGACGGCACCCTGGTCGTCACTCGCCCCAACGACGAGCGGGTGTCGAAGAGCCTTCACGGCCTTTCGCGCACGCTGGTGGCGAACATGATCACCGGCGTGACCGCGGGCTACCGCAAGTCGCTGGAGATCAGCGGTGTTGGTTACCGAGTGGCAATGAAGGGCTCCGACATGGAGTTCCAGCTCGGCTACAGCCACCCGATCCTGATCACGGCCCCGGAGGGCATCTCCTTCGTGGTCGAGTCGCCCACCAAGTTCCACGTGGACGGGATCGACAAGCAGCTGGTCGGCGAGGTTTCGGCCAAGATCCGCAAGCTGCGCAAGCCCGACCCGTACAAGGCCAAGGGCGTCAAGTACGCGGGCGAGGTCATCCGCCGCAAGGTCGGAAAGAGCGGTAAGTAAGCCATGAGTCTTTCTGTCAAGATCGGCAAGGGCAACGGCTACAAGAACGCTGCCCGCAAGCGCCGCGCGATCCGTGTTCGTAAGCGCGTCACCGGCACCGAGGTGCGTCCGCGCCTCGTCGTGACCCGCTCGAACCGCCACATGGTCGCCCAGGTCATCGACGACGCCAAGGGTCACACCCTCGCGTCGGCGTCCACCCTCGACGTGTCCATCCGTGGCAACGAGGGCGACAAGACCGAGCTGGCCAAGAAGGTCGGAGCCCTGGTCGCCGAGCGCGCCAAGGCCGCCGGCATCGAGACGGTCGTCTTCGACCGCGCGGGCAACCGTTACGCGGGGCGCATCGCCGCCCTGGCGGACGCTGCCCGTGAGGCTGGGCTCGACTTCTAAGCCGCTCGTCGGCTCAGTCGACGGACGTAATCGAGAGAGGTAATTCCAATGGCTGGACCCCAGCGCCGCGGTAGCGGCGCCGGCGGCGGCACCGGCGGTGGCGAGCGGCGTGACCGTAAGCGTGACGACCGGGGCAACGCCCCCGCCGTCGAGAAGACCGCTTACGTTGAGCGCGTTGTCGCGATCAACCGTGTCGCCAAGGTTGTCAAGGGTGGTCGTCGTTTCAGCTTCACCGCGCTGGTCGTGGTGGGCGACGGTGACGGCACCGTAGGTGTCGGCTACGGGAAGGCGAAGGAGGTTCCGGCCGCCATCGCCAAGGGTGTTGAGGAGGCCAAGAAGAGCTTCTTCAAGGTCCCCCGTATCCAGGGCACCATCCCGCACCCGATCCAGGGCGAGAAGGCGGCCGGCGTTGTGCTCCTGAAGCCGGCGTCCCCCGGTACCGGCGTTATCGCCGGTGGCCCGGTGCGTGCCGTTCTGGAGTGCGCCGGCGTTCACGACATCCTGTCGAAGTCGCTCGGCTCGTCCAACGCGATCAACATCGTGCACGCCACGGTTGCTGCTCTGAAGGGCCTCGTTCGCCCGGAAGAGGTTGCGGCCCGCCGTGGTCTGCCGCTGGAGGATGTGGCTCCCGCTGCTCTGCTGCGGGCGCGTGCGGCTGGGACCGGTGCCTGATGGCCCGTCTCAAGATCACGCAGACCAAGTCCTACATCGGTAGCAAGCAGAACCACCGTGACACCCTTCGTTCGCTTGGTCTCAAGCGGATGAACGATGTGGTCGTGAAGGAGGACCGTCCCGAGATCCGCGGGATGGCCCAGACCGTCCGTCACCTCGTCACGGTCGAGGAGGTGGACTGAAATGGCGGACACTAACCCGCTGAAGCTCCACAACCTGCGTCCCGCCCCGGGTGCCAAGACCGCCAAGACCCGTGTTGGTCGTGGTGAGGCATCCAAGGGTAAGACCGCTGGTCGTGGCACCAAGGGCACCAAGGCCCGTTACCAGGTTCCGGTGCGCTTCGAGGGTGGGCAGATGCCCCTCCACATGCGCCTGCCGAAGCTCAAGGGCTTCAAGAACCCGGCACACAAGCAGTTCCAGGTCGTGAACCTGGAGAAGCTGGCCGAGCTCTACCCGGCTGGTGGCGAGGTCACCATCGCCGACCTGATCGCGAAGGGCGCCGTTCGCAAGAACGAGCTCGTCAAGGTCCTCGGCACCGGCGACATCGCCGTGGCGCTGCAGGTGACGGTTGACGCCGTCTCCGGCTCCGCCGCCGAGAAGATCACCGCCGCCGGCGGTACGGTCACCGAGCTCCTCTGAGCCTGCTGACTCTTCGGGCCCCGTGTCTCCTCTGGGAGACACGGGGCCCGTTCTTTATGTCCCGGCTGTTCGTCCCAGCTGTTTGTGTCGTTCTTTTGTGTCAAATCCGGGCATCCCGTACCTCGTGAGTGGCAGAGGGGCGGCACACGCTTCTTCAGGGTGGCCACACACTGTTAGAGTCCGTGGAGTTCCCTTGTAGGCTGCGGCACAGGCTTGCCTTTGCTGGTTCCTGCGAGGCTTTGCAACGCCAGGGCCGGCCCGGCCCGTTCCCCACATCAGGACCGACCCTTCCGCCGACGACGTGCGGGAGGTGCAGGAGGCACCGTGCTCAGTGCGTTCGCGCGGGCGTTCAAGACGCCCGACCTGCGCAAGAAGCTGCTGTTCACGCTGGGCATCGTGGCTCTGTACCGGGTGGGTGCGCACGTCCCCGTGCCTGGTGTGGACTTCCATGCTGTCAACCAGTGCTTGTCGGGACCAGGCAAGAGCAGCGGGCTCTTCGGGCTCGTCAACCTCTTCAGTGGTGGCGCGCTGCTCCAGCTCACGATCTTCGCGCTCGGCATCATGCCGTACATCACCGCCAGCATCATCCTCCAGCTCCTCACCGTGGTGATCCCCCGCCTGGAGGCGCTGAAGCAGGAGGGCCAGGCGGGTACCGCCAAGATCACCCAGTACACCCGCTACCTGACCATCGCGCTCGCCGTGCTCCAGGGCACCGGCATCGTGGCGACGGCCTCCAGCGGTGCGCTCTTCTCCGGCTGCCAGTACGCCAGCCAGGTCGTCCCGGACCAGTCGGTCTTCCGGATCACCACGATGGTCATCACCATGACCGCCGGTACCACGATGATCATGTGGCTCGGTGAGCTGGTGACCGACCGCGGCATCGGCAACGGCATGTCCATCCTGATCTTCACCTCCATCGCCTCCGGCTTCCCGGGCTCGATGTGGGCGATCAAGCTCTCCGGCAAGATCGGCGGCGGCTGGGTCGAGTTCTTCAGCGTCATCGCCGTCGGCGTGGTCGTGGTGATCCTGGTCATCTTCGTGGAGCAGGCCCAGCGCCGGATCCCGGTCCAGTACGCGAAGCGCATGATCGGCCGGCGGGCGTTCGGCGGCACCTCGACCTACATCCCGCTGAAGGTCAACCAGGCCGGTGTCATCCCGGTCATCTTCGCCTCGTCGCTGCTCTACATCCCCTCGCTGGTGGTCCAGCTGACCAACAGCCAGGCGGGCTGGGCGACGTGGGTGCGGACCAACTTCATCAAGGGCGACCACCCGATCTACATGGTCACCTACTTCGTGCTGATCGTCTTCTTCGCCTTCTTCTACGTCGCCATCTCCTTCAACCCCGAAGAAGTTGCCGACAACATGAAGAAGTATGGTGGCTTCATCCCGGGTATCCGGGCCGGCCGTCCGACTGCCGAGTACCTGAACTACGTGCTTACCCGCATCACGTGGCCGGGTTCGCTGTATCTGGGGCTGATCGCCCTGGTCCCGCTGATCGCCCTGGTGGCGTTCGGCGCGCAGACAAACTTCCCGTTCGGCGGTACCAGCATCCTCATCATCGTCGGTGTCGGACTCGAAACTGTGAAGCAGATCGAGAGCCAGCTCCAGCAGCGTAATTACGAAGGGTTCCTCCGCTGATGCGTATCGTCCTCGTCGGACCTCCCGGGGCCGGGAAGGGTACTCAGGCGCACGTGCTCGCCAAGACCCTGTCCATCCCCCACATCTCCACCGGCGACCTCTTCCGCGCCAACATCGGCCAGGGCACCCCGCTGGGGCTCGAGGCCAAGGGCTACATGGACGCGGGCCGGCTGGTACCGGATGAGGTCACCATCGGGATGGCCAAGGACCGGATGGCGCAGTCCGATGCCGCCAACGGGTTCCTGCTCGACGGCTTCCCGCGCAACCTCGCGCAGGCCAAGGCTCTCGACGAGATCCTGGCCGAGTGGGGCATCGCGCTCGACGGTGTACTGGACCTGGAGGTCCCCGAGGACGAGGTCGTCAAGCGCATCGCCGGCCGCCGGCTGTGCCGCAACGACGGCAGCCACGTGTTCCACGTGGACTACAACGCACCGGCCGTCGAGGGCGTCTGCGACGAGTGCGGCGGCGAGCTGTACCAGCGCGCCGACGACACCGAGGCGACCGTCCGCCACCGGCTGGACGTCTACCACACGGAGACCGAGCCGATCATCGCCTACTACCAGCAGCAGGGCGTGGTCTCGACCATCCCGGCCCTGGGCAAGGTGGACGAGGTCACCCAGCGCGCGATCGAGGCGCTGAAGAGCGACTCCTGACCCGTCCGAGGACGGTCGGGAACGACGACGTACGTACGGCCGCGGCGCCCCGAGCGGGGCACCGCGGCCGTACGGCGTCGTACGGTGGTTACGAGCACGGCGGCCCGGCAAGGACCGGGTCCGCGACAACAGTGGAAGGCGTGGAGCACATGGTGGAGATCAAGACCCCCGAGCAGATCGCGAAGATGCGGGTGGCCGGGCTGGTCGTCGCCGAGGCGCTCAAGGCCTGCCGGGAGGCCGTCGCCCCGGGTGTCAGCACCCAGGACCTCAACGACATCGCGGCGAAGGTGATCGCCGACCACGGCGCCACCTCCAACTTCCGCGCCGACCACGGCGGGCTCTGGTTCCCGGGCGTGATCTGCGCCTCGGTCAACAACGAGGTCGTGCACGGCATCCCCGGTGGCCGGGTGCTCCAGGAGGGCGACCTGATCTCCATCGACTGCGGCGCCATCGTCGACGGCTGGCACGGCGACGCCGCCATCAGCGTCGCGGTCGGCGAGGTGGCCCCCGAGGTCGCGATGCTCAGCAGCGTCACCGAGGGCTCGATGTGGGCCGGCATCGCCCAGATGAAGAAGAACAACCGGCTGGCCGACGTCTCCAAGGCGATCGAGGGCTTCATCCGCCGCCAGCCGCTGCCGCCCAAGGGCAAGTGGGGCATCACCGAGGGGTACGGCGGGCACGGCATCGGGACCGCGATGCACATGGAGCCGCACGTGCTGAACTACGTCGAGCGCGGGCGCGGCAAGGGCCCGAAGCTCGTCCCCGGCACCGTCCTCGCGATCGAGCCGATGGTCTCGCTCGGCACCCCGCACACCACCGTGCTGGAGGACGACTGGACGGTCGTCACCACCGACGGCACCTGGGCCTCGCACTGGGAGCACTCGGTGGCCGTCACCGAGCAGGGCCCGCTGGTCCTGACCGCCTTCGACGGCGGCAAGGCCGCGCTCGCCGCGCTCGGTGTGACGGCCGCGCCGGACCCGCTGGGCTGACCCGCCGACCGGCGCGTCCGCCGGTACGTTCGGTACGAAGGGCCCGGAGGCTGCCGCCTCCGGGCCTTTTGTCCGTTTTTGCTACCAGCGCACTGTTCGCTAAACTCGCGGGCTTCACCGGTACCACTTAAGGGGCGAGCAGTGCTCAAGGGCTTCCGCGACTTCATCATGCGCGGCAACGTCGTCGACATGGCGGTCGGTGTCGTCATCGGTGCGGCGTTCACCGGCGTGGTGACCGGCTTCGTGACGGCGTTCCTCACCCCGCTGGTCGGCGTCACCGTCGGCGCGGCCGGCAACTTCGCCGGCTACTCGGCGAACATCGGCGGCGTGATCTTCCCGTACGGGCAGTTCCTGAACGTGCTGATCGCCTTCGTCCTGACCGCCGCGGTGCTGTACTTCTGCGTGGTGCTGCCGGTCAGCAAGGCGACCGCCCGCTACCTGCCCACCAAGCCGAAGGCCGCCAAGCGCCCGTGCCCGGAGTGCCTCACCGAGATCCCCGAGGCGGCGCGCCGCTGCGCGGCCTGCACCGCCGTGGTGCCGCCCGTCCAGATGCCCCTGCACGTGGGTGCGCAGCGCTGAGTTGGTATACCGCTCGCGGTCACGTAGGATGGACCGTCGGCTCACTCGTAGCGTGCTCTCGCACGCCCTCTTCCCTCCGGGGCAGGGGTGAACCCAGGTTCGCACGAGCGTGCCGCATACGGTAGCCGTTCCCGGAAGGTGGATCTCGCAGTTCATGGCAAAGAAGCAAGGCGCCATTGAGATCGAGGGCACCGTGATCGAGTCTCTCCCGAACGCCATGTTCAAGGTTGAGCTGCAGAACGGTCACAAGGTCCTCGCGCACATCAGCGGCAAGATGCGGATGCACTACATCCGGATCCTCCCGGACGACCGGGTCGTGGTGGAGCTCAGCCCCTACGACCTGACACGTGGCCGGATCGTCTACCGCTACAAGTAGGAACATTTGTCCTGCTCCGCAAGGGGCAGGAGATCAGATCTAGACCCGGAGAACCTGAATCATGAAGGTCAAGCCGAGCGTCAAGAAGATCTGCGACAAGTGCAAGGTGATCCGCCGTCACGGCCGGGTCATGGTGATCTGCGACAACCTGCGCCACAAGCAGCGCCAGGGCTGATCCCTCAGCATTTCTCGTACGTCTTTGCGTGGACCGACCGTCCGCGCGACGCGCACCACGTCATACGCGGGCTGCCCGATCCGTCCTCGCGGACGGACTGCCACCCCCGGTCAGAGGCCGGGGCTCCCACACCGAGAGGTGTCGGAGTAGGTAGCTCGTAAGACCTCTGAAGAATCACAGGAGCCATGAATGGCACGCCTTTCCGGCGTTGATCTCCCGCGCGAGAAGCGGATCGAGATCGCCCTCACGTACGTTTACGGCATCGGCCGCACCCGCGCCCAGCAGACGCTGAAGGAGACGGGTGTCAACCCGGACGTCCGCGTCCGCGAGATGTCCGAGGAAGACCTCGTCAAGCTGCGCGAGTACATCGACGCCAACTACAAGGTCGAGGGTGACCTCCGCCGTGAGGTGGCCGCCGACATCCGCCGCAAGGTCGAGATCGGCTGCTACGAGGGTCTGCGTCACCGTCGCGGCCTGCCCGTCCGCGGTCAGCGCACCCACACCAACGCGCGTACCCGCAAGGGCCCGCGTCGCGCGATCGCCGGCAAGAAGAAGCCCGGCAAGAAGTAGTCCGCCCCTCACCCGGACACCCCTCCGGCCCGCGGGTAGCGGACCGACCACCTCAGTAGGAGTAACAGACTTATGCCCCCTAAGGGTCGTCAGGCTGCAGGCGCGAAGAAGATCCGCCGCAAGGAGAAGAAGAACGTCGCTCACGGGCACGCCCACATCAAGAGCACGTTCAACAACACCATCGTTTCGATCACCGACCCCGCGGGCAACGTGATCTCCTGGGCCTCTGCCGGCCACGTCGGCTTCAAGGGCTCGCGCAAGTCCACCCCGTTCGCCGCGCAGATGGCCGCCGAGGCCGCTGCCCGTCGCGCGCAGGAGCACGGCATGCGCAAGGTCGACGTCTTCGTGAAGGGTCCGGGCTCCGGCCGCGAGACCGCGATCCGTTCGCTGCAGGCCACCGGCCTGGAGGTCGGCTCGATCCAGGACGTCACCCCCACCCCGCACAACGGCTGCCGTCCGCCGAAGCGCCGCCGCGTCTGACGCGGTAATCCCCCCTCGCCTCCGGGTGAGAGGGGAGCGCCTTCGGGCTCGGTGTTTGCTTTAAACCTGCGTGCGGGGTCCCGTTCTGTACGGGACCCCGTACGCTGGTTCTGTTCGGCATCAAATAGTGGGTGCCGAAGACAACTGGAGGATCTGAAAACATGCTGATCGCTCAGCGCCCTTCGCTGACCGAAGAGGTCGTCGACGAGTTCCGCTCGCGCTTCGTTATCGAGCCGCTTGAGCCGGGCTTCGGTTACACCCTCGGCAACTCCCTGCGCCGCACGCTCCTCTCCTCGATCCCCGGCGCTGCTGTCACCAGCATCCGGATCGACGGTGTCCTGCACGAGTTCACCACCGTGCCGGGCGTCAAGGAGGACGTCACCGACCTCATCCTCAACATCAAGCAGCTGGTCGTCTCCTCGGAGCACGACGAGCCCGTCGTGATGTACCTGCGCAAGCAGGGCCCGGGTGTCGTCACCGCCGCGGACATCGCGCCCCCGGCCGGTGTCGAGGTGCACAACCCGGAGCTGGTCCTCGCCACGCTCAACGGCAAGGGCAAGCTGGAGATGGAGCTGACCGTCGAGCGCGGTCGCGGCTACGTCTCCGCCGTCCAGAACAAGGCCTCCGGCCAGGAGATCGGCCGCATCCCGGTCGACTCGATCTACAGCCCCGTGCTGAAGGTCACCTACAAGGTCGAGGCCACCCGTGTCGAGCAGCGGACCGACTTCGACAAGCTGATCGTCGACGTCGAGACCAAGCCCGCCATGCGCCCCCGTGACGCCATGGCCTCGGCCGGTAAGACCCTGGTGGAGCTGTTCGGTCTCGCCCGCGAGCTGAACATCGACGCCGAGGGCATCGACATGGGCCCGTCCCCGACGGACGCCGCCCTGGCCGCTGATCTCGCCCTGCCGATCGAGGAGCTGGAGCTCACCGTTCGGTCGTACAACTGCCTCAAGCGCGAGGGCATCCACACCGTGGGTGAGCTCGTCGCCCGCTCCGAGGCCGACCTGCTCGACATCCGCAACTTCGGTGCGAAGTCGATCGACGAGGTCAAGGCGAAGCTGGCCGGCATGGGCCTGGCCCTCAAGGACAGCCCGCCCGGATTCGACCCGACCGCCGCCGCCGACGCCTTCGGCGCCGACGACCTGGACGACGCGGGTTACGCGGAGACCGAGCAGTACTGAGTTTGGACGGGGGCGGCCCTCGGGCCGCCCCCTGTTCGATGCAAGTAGCAAGCAAGCCGTGGGGGCAACAGTGCCCCCACGCCCGTTCCGGTACCTGATACGGCCGGATTCGGAGATTTAAGGAGCTACCATGCCCCGTCCCGCGAAGGGTGCCCGCCTCGGCGGCGGCCCGCACCACGAGCCGCTGCTGCTCGCCGGCCTCTGCCGGGAGCTGTTCCAGTACGGCCGCATCACCACGACCGAGGCCAAGGCCCGTCGGATGCGCCCGCTGGCGGAGAAGCTGATCACCAAGGCCAAGGTCGGCGACATCCACAACCGTCGCATCGTCCGCAAGACGATCACCGACGTCTCCGTGCTGCACACCCTCTTCACCGAGATCGCGCCGCGCTACGAGAACCGCCCGGGTGGTTACACCCGTATCACCAAGATCGGTCCCCGTCGTGGCGACAACGCCCCGATGGCCGTGATCGAGCTGGTCGAGGCGCTCACCGTCGCGCAGACCGCCGTCGGCGAGGCCGAGGGCGCCACCAAGCGTGCCGCCAAGGACGCCGAGGTTGCCGAGGCTGCCGCCGTTGAGACCACTGAGGTCGAGACCGCCTGAACACCCTGAGGTGTTGACGGGCCCGCTCTCCCAGCGATGGGGGAGCGGGCCCGTTCCTTTTCCAGTGCGAGTGGGAGTGGAAGCAGTGCTCAAGGATTGTGAGCGGCCGGAGCGCCAGGACGGCCCCGCCGAGGGGACCGTCCGGATCAGGCTGGACCTGGCGTACCACGGGGCCGAGTTCTCCGGGTGGGCGCGGCAGCCCGGGCGGCGGACGGTGCAGGGGGAGCTGGAGAGCGCGCTGCAGGTCGTGACGCGGAGCGAGCGGGCGTACGACCTGACGGTGGCCGGGCGGACGGATGCCGGGGTGCACGCGCGGGGGCAGGTGGTGCACGTGGACCTGCCGGTGGAGCTGTGGGCCGAGCACGGGGAGAAGCTGCTGCGGCGGCTCGCAGGGCGGCTGCCGGGGGACATCCGGGTGTACCGGGCGTCGGAGGCCCCGGCGGGCTTCGACGCCCGGTTCGCGGCGGTCTGGCGCCGGTACGCGTACCGGGTGGCCGACAACCCGGGCGGGGTGGACCCGCTGCTGCGCGGGCACGTGCTCTGGCACGACCGGCCGCTGGACGTCGAGAAGATGAACGAGGCGGCGGCGCTGCTGCTGGGCGAGCACGACTTCGCCGCGTACTGCAAGAAGCGCGAGGGTGCGACCACCATCCGGACGCTGCTCGACCTGCACTGGGAGCGCGTTCCGGCGGACCCGTTCGTCGCCGGGTCGGCGGGCGAGCTGGCGGTGGCCACCGTCCGGGCGGACGCGTTCTGCCACAACATGGTGCGGGCGCTGGTCGGCTCGATGCTGCTGGTCGGCGGCGGGCACCGGCCGGTGGAGTTCCCCGGCCAGGTGCTGGCGGGCCGGGTGCGCAACTCCGCCGTGAACGTGGTCCGGCCGCACGGGCTGACGCTGGAGGAGGTCGGCTACCCGGCCGACGACCAGCTGGCCGCGCGGAACCGGGCGGCCCGCCGGCTGCGCACCCTGCCGGGCGTGCAGCCGGCGGGCGTGCAGCCGGCGGACGGCTGAGCGGAGGTCAGTGCGACGGGCTGCTGCCGGGGACGGCCGCGCCCGGCGCCGCCGGGCGCGCGGTGGCCGTCAGGCTCGCGAGGCCGGCCGTCCCCCGGGCCCACAGGGTGTCGTGGATGGAGGCCGACAGGTCGCGGCCGGCCTGCACCGCGACCTGGTCGTTGTCCGGCGACGGCTTGCCGTTCCCGGGCCCGGCGATGGTGAAGTAGGCGAACCGGCCGAGCGAGCTCTGGGTGGTCTGGCAGACCACGTTCTGGCAGAACGGCGTGACCTTGCCGGCCACCAGCGGGGCCACGGTGCCCGTCCCGACCGTGGCCTTGGCGGAGGTGGCGCCGGCCGCCTCGCGGAACGCGAAGACGCCGACGGTGATCTCGTTCGGACCGCTCACGTACGTCACGCGGTAGGCGCGGTAGCAGCCCTTGGCGGTGAGCGCCTCGCCGAGGCCGTGCGCGCCGGCCTTGGTGCAGCTGTCGGTGTCGTGGGCGGTGAGCAGGTAGTCGCGGCCGTCGACGGTGATCTTCGGGGCCGGGAAGAGCGTGGCGATGCTCACCGGGGTGGTGTCCGTCGTGTCCGAGCTGAGGACGTCCAGCGGCGTGGTGGGGCCGGCCGGCTTCTTCGGCGAGGGGGACGGCGAGTTCAGCGTGGTGATGTCCTTCCCGGCATTGCCGCCGGTCAGCGCGATCGTGGTGAACACGATCCCGGCCAGCGCGGCCGCGCCGAGGACGATGCCGCCGATCAGGTACAGGCGCTTGCGGCGGCTGCTGGACTTCTCCTGCTCCTGGGCCATCGCGACCCAGTCCGGCTCGGCCGACGGCTGCGTCGGGAAGCCCGGCGCGGGGAAGGGCTGCTGCGCCTCCTGCCCGTAGGCCTGCTGCGGGAATCCCTGCTGGGGGAAGCCCGGGGTCTGCGGCGTCTCCTGCCCGTAGGCCTGCTGGGGGAATCCCTGCTGGGGGAAGCCGGGGGTCTGCGGCGGGGTCTGCTGGGGGAATCCCTGCTGCTGCGGGAACCCCCCCTGCTGCGGATACGGCCAGGGCGACTGGGCCTGGGGCGCCTGGGGTTCCTGAGACTGTTGGGGCTGCGGCAGACCCTCAGCGGGCTGCGTCCTCTCGACGGGAGGCTGGGAGTCTGATGCGTCGCTCATGAGCCGGGATTGTAGTGCTATCGCATTGACGAGCCGCCAGGTCGGCCGTTCTGTGGCCGAGCCGATGCCCGGCCACCGGCTAATCCGTTTGGGCCCAGGGGGTCGGTCGTAGCAAAATCCGATGCATGGGACACGTCGAGATTTCGCACCTTGAGTACTACCTGCCGGACGGGCGGGTGCTGTTCGACGACGCGTCCTTCCGGGTCGGCGAGGGCGCCGCCGTCGCGCTGGTCGGCGCCAACGGCGCCGGCAAGACCACCCTGCTGCGCATGATCGCGGGGGACACCCAGTCGCACGGCGGCACCGTCACGGTGAGCGGCGGGCTGGGCGTGATGCGCCAGTTCGTCGGGACCACCGGCCGTGAGGACCAGCGCGAGACCCCGGGCGCACTGGCGCCGGACGCCTCCGTCCGCGACCTGCTGGTCTCGGTGGCCCCCACCCGGATCGCGGTGGCCGCGAAGGCCGTCGACGCCGCCGAGCTGGCGATGATGGCCCAGGACGACGAGAAGTCGCAGATGGCGTACGCGCAGGCGCTCTCCGACTGGGCGGACGTCGGCGGCTACGACTACGAGACCACCTGGGACGTCTGCACCATGGCGGCCCTCGGCATGCCCTTCGACCGGGCCCAGTTCCGCGGCCTGAACACGCTCTCCGGCGGTGAGCAGAAGCGGCTCGTCCTGGAGGCGCTGCTGCGCGGTCCGGACGAGGTGCTGCTGCTCGACGAGCCGGACAACTACCTGGACGTCCCGGGCAAGCGCTGGCTGGAGGAGGCCATCAAGGCCACCTCGAAGACCGTGCTGTTCATCTCGCACGACCGTGAGCTGCTCTCCTGCGCCGCCGACAAGATCATCAGCGTCGAGTCGGGCTTCGGGGGCGGCGGCAGCAGCGTCTGGGTGCACGGCGGCGGCTTCGAGTCCTTCCACGCGGCCCGCAAGGAGCGCTTCGCCCGCTTCGAGGAGCTGGGCCGCCGCTGGGACGAGGAGCACGCCAAGCTCAAGAAGCTGGTCGTCACCCTGCGCCAGGCGGCCTCGATCAGCCACGCGCTGGCCACCCGCTACGCCGCCGCGCAGACCCGGCTGAAGAAGTTCGAGGAGGCCGGCCGGCCGGAGGAGCCGCCGCGCGAGCAGTCCATCTCCATGCGCCTCAAGGGCGGCCGGACGGGCGTCCGCGCGATCACCCTGGAGAAGCTGGAGCTCTCCGGCCTGATGAAGCCCTTCGACCTGGAGGTCTTCTACGGCGAGCGGGTCGCGGTGCTCGGCTCCAACGGCTCCGGCAAGTCGCACTTCCTGCGGATGCTGGCGGGCGACGAGTCGGTGAAGCACACCGGCAGCTGGAAGCTCGGCGCCCGGGTCGTCCCCGGTCACTTCCGGCAGACCCACGCCCACCCCGAGCTGTTCGGCCGGACCGTCCGGTCGATCGTCGAGGAGGAGCACGCGCTCGACCGCAAGGCCGCGATGGGCGTGCTGCGCCGGTACGAGCTGGACAAGCAGGAGGAGCAGAAGTTCGAGTCGCTCTCCGGCGGCCAGCAGGCCCGGTTGATGATCCTCAAGCTGGAGCTCTCCGGCGTCACCGCGCTGCTGCTGGACGAGCCGACGGACAACCTGGACCTGGAGAGCGCCGAGGCGCTGCAGGAGGGCCTGGAGGCCTTCGACGGCACTGTCCTGTGCGTGACCCACGACCGCTGGTTCGCCCGGACCTTCGACCGCTTCCTGGTCTTCGGCTCGGACGGCCGGGTCTACGAGGCGCCCGAGCCGGTCTGGGACGAGGCCCGGGTGGTCCGCGACCGCTGAGCGGGCCCGCCGCCCGCAGGCCCGCCGATCCGGACCGCCGGCCCGGATCGGCGGGCCTGGACGGGGTGTGAACGGGACGTGGCCGCCGACCGTTTTTGACCCCTCGGGCATGGCCCGGTAGGCTGGGCGCTTGTTGTGCGTATTGGCTCGCTCCATCTCACGTGAGAGGTCGGTACGCCGGAGACACCAGGCCGATGACCAGCGGCTCCCCCTTGGATTGCGTCCTAAGCGGGACCGGGCTGATCTCTTCGCCAGGTGCTCCTGTCAGGACACACTCACTGAAAAGCGAAGGCTACGACCGTGCGTACGTACAGCCCCAAGCCCGGCGACGTCACCCGTCAGTGGTACGTCATCGACGCGCAAGACGTCGTGCTCGGCCGCCTGGCCTCCCAGGCCGCCAACCTCCTCCGGGGCAAGCACAAGGCGATCTACGCGCCGCACATGGACATGGGTGACTTCGTCGTCATCATCAATGCCGACAAGGTGCACCTGTCCGGTAACAAGAAGAACCAGAAGCTGGCCTACCGCCACTCCGGTTTCCCGGGCGGTCTCCGCTCGGTGCGCTACGACAAGCTCATGGACGAGAACCCCGAGAAGGCCGTCGAGAAGGCCATCAAGGGCATGATCCCCAAGAACACCCTGGGCCGCCAGATGCTCTCGAAGCTGAAGGTCTACTCGGGCGATGTGCACCCGCACGCTGCCCAGCAGCCGGTGCCGTTCGAGATCACCCAGGTCGCGCAGTAATTCCGGCCACAAGCCCCCCCATCACTGAGAAGCTGAGGAACACCGTGGCCGAGACTGCCATTGAGACCCCCCTTGAGGTTGAGGTCGACTTCGACGCCGAGGGCGTCGAGGAGTTCACCTCGGAGGAGACCTACACCTCCGAGTCGCTCGCCGGCCGCTTCGGCGAGGCCATCCCCGGCGCCGGCCTCGGCCGTCGCAAGGAGGCGATCGCCCGCGTGCGGATCGTCCCGGGCACCGGCAAGTGGAAGATCAACGGTCGCACCCTGGAGAACTACTTCCCCAACAAGGTGCACCAGCAGACCGTCAACGAGCCGTTCAAGCTCCTTGAGCTCGACGGCCGCTACGACGTTGTCGCCCGCATCTCGGGTGGCGGCGTCTCCGGTCAGGCCTACGCGCTGCGCCTCGGCGTGGCCCGCGCCCTGAACGAGGCGGACCAGGACAACAACCGCGCCGCCCTGAAGAAGGCCGGCTTCCTGATGCGTGACGCGCGTGCCGTCGAGCGCAAGAAGGCCGGTCTCAAGAAGGCCCGCAAGGCCCCGCAGTACAGCAAGCGCTAAGCACCTCCGCCGGGGGGCGTACCATCTGCGATGGTTCGCACCCCCGTTGGGTGCAGTCGTACGCCCCGGAGCACCCTGTGTGCTCCGGGGCGTCGTGCTTTTCTCTTCCCGAGCCTGTGCGGAGGCCGGGGAGACAGAGGAAATTCGGTACGGGCGGCATGACGGAGGACCAGGCTGTGGGACGACTCTTCGGTACGGACGGCGTACGTGGTGTGGCCAACGAAGGGCTGACCGCCGAACTGGCGCTAGGCCTCTCGGTGGCGGCCTCACATGTGCTCGGCGACGCCGGGGCCTTCGAAGGGCACCGCCCGGTCGCCGTGGTCGGCCGCGACCCGCGCGCGTCCGGGGAGTTCCTGGAGGCCGCCGTGATCGCCGGACTGGCGAGCGCGGGGGTGGACGTGCTCAAGGTCGGCGTGCTGCCGACCCCCGCCGTGGCGTACCTCACCGGCTCGCTCGGCGCCGACTTCGGCGTGATGCTCTCCGCCAGCCACAACGCGATGCCCGACAACGGCATCAAGTTCCTGGCGCGCGGCGGGCACAAGCTGGACGACGCCATCGAGGACGCCATCGAGGCGCACTACCGGCGCTACGCGCTCGGCGGCGAGGACTGGAAGCGGCCCACCGGCGCCGCCGTCGGCCGGGTCCGCCAGTACACCGAGGGCTTCGACCGGTACGTCGCCCACCTGGTCGCCGTGCTGCCGAACCGGCTGGACGGGATCAAGGTCGTCATCGACGGCGCGCACGGCGCGGCCGCCCGGGTCGCCCCCGAGGCGTTCGCCCGGGCCGGCGCCGAGGTGGTCTACACCCTGGGCGCCGAGCCCAACGGCCTCAACATCAACGACGGCGTCGGCTCCACCCACCTGGACAAGCTGCGCGTCGCGATGCGTGAACACCGCGCCGACCTCGGCATCGCGCTCGACGGCGACGCCGACCGCTGCCTGGCCGCCGACGCCGAGGGCGAGGAGGTGGACGGCGACCAGATCCTCGCCATCCTCGCCGTCGCCATGCGCGAGGCCGGAACGCTGCGCGGCAACACCGCCGTCGCCACCGTGATGTCCAACCTGGGCTTCAAGCTGGCCATGGAGCGCGAGGGCATCGAACTGATCCAGACCGCCGTCGGCGACCGCTACGTGCTGGAGGAGATGAAGCAGCACGGCTTCGCGCTCGGCGGCGAGCAGTCCGGCCACGTCATCCTGCTCGACCACGCGACCACCGGCGACGGCACCCTCACCGGCCTGATGCTCGGTGCCCGGCTGGCGGCCACCAAGCAGTCGCTGGCCGACCTCGCCGCCGTGATGACCCGGCTGCCCCAGCTGCTGATCAACGTCAAGGGCGTCGACAAGAGCCGCGTCGACACCTGCGTCGAGCTCCAGGCCGCAGTGGCCGAGGCCGAGGCCGAGCTGGGCGCCACCGGGCGGGTCCTGCTGCGGTCCTCCGGCACGGAGCCGCTGGTCCGCGTGATGGTCGAGGCGGCGGACCAGATCCAGGCGAAGGCCGTCGCGGAGCGGCTGGCCGAGGCGGTACGTCTCCACTTGGGCTGAGTGCGGGTCAGCGCCCCTCGCCTGCTCACGGCGAGGGGCGCTGACGCATGTTCAGGGGGACTCAACAGTCGGGGCCAACCCAAGGGGCGCGGGGAACTGCGCGAAATCGGAAGTGACGGTCCGGTGCCTTCCGGCTTCGCGCAGTTCTCCCCCAGCCTTCGGCTGGGAGGTGCCCCCACGCGCCCCTGTTGTGGTTGCGGTGAGCTTCTAGAGCTTGCGGAGCAGGGCCCTGCGGACCTTGTGGTCGGCGCCCTTCTGGAGGATCAGGGTGGCCCGGCCCCGGTTGGGGAGGACGTTCTCCACCAGGTTGGGCTTGTTGATGGTGCGCCAGACCTGGCGGCCGTACTCCAGGGCCTCCTCCTCCGGCACTTCGGTGAAGCGGCGGAAGTAGGAGCTCGGGTCGAGGAACGCGGTGTCCCGGAGCTTCTTGAAGCGGTCGAGGTACCAGCGCTCGATGTCGTCGGTACGCGCGTCGACGTAGATGGAGAAGTCGAAGTAGTCCGCCACCGCGAGCCTGGTCCGGCCGTCGGTGCCGGGCAGGGCGGGCTGGAGGACGTTCAGGCCTTCGACGATGAGGATGTCGGGCCGCTCCACGACGAGCCGCTCGTCCGGCACGATGTCGTAGAACAGGTGCGAGTAGACCGGCGCGGAGACCCGGTCCTTGCCCGCCTTCACGTCCGCGACGAACCGCATCAGCGCCCGGCGGTCGTACGACTCGGGGAAGCCCTTACGCGCCATCAGTCCCCGGCGCCGCAGCTCCGCGTTGGGCAGCAGGAAGCCGTCGGTGGTGACCAGCTCGACCCGGGGGTGTTCGGGCCAGCGGGCCAGCAGGGCTTTCAGCAGGCGGGCGGTGGTCGACTTGCCGACCGCCACCGAGCCGGCCACGCCGATCACGAACGGCGTGCGGACCTGCTCGGTGTCCTGCTTGTCCAGGAAGGTGCCGAGGGCGCCGCGCAGTTCGTGGGTCGCGTGGATGTAGAGGTTCAGGAGCCGTGACAGCGGCAGGTAGACGTCCCGGACCTCGTCGAGGTCGAGCGCCGTGCCCAGACCGCGCAGCCGCTCCACCTCCTCGGCCGAGAGCGGCAGCGGGGTGCGCTCGCGCAGGGCGCTCCACTCGGCCCGGCTCAGGTCCACGTACGGGGAGGGGGTGGGCGTGGAGGGGGCGCCCCGCGTACAGAGTTCGGTCAGCACGTGCTCCATTGTGGGCCGTCCCGGGTCCTGTCGATGCTGTGGTGTCGGTCACTAGGCGTCGCGACCGGCGTGACCAGGGTGATCCCGGGCCCCGCTTATGCTGACTCGCATGTGCGGAATTGTTGCTTATGTGGGCTCATCCTCAGCCCTTGACGTAGTGATCACAGGTTTGCGGCGGTTGGAATACCGGGGTTACGACTCGGCCGGTGTCTCGGTCCAGACGCAGGGCTCCGACGGGCAGTGGAGCCTCGCCACGGACAAGCGGGCCGGCAAGCTCGCGAACCTTGAGAAGTCGCTCGCCGAGACCCCCCTCCCCGGCGGCACCACCGGTATCGGCCACACCCGCTGGGCCACCCACGGCGGCCCGACGGACGCCAACGCCCACCCCCACCTGGATGACTCCCAGCGGGTCGCGGTCGTCCACAACGGCATCATCGAGAACTTCGCGCAGCTGCGTGCGGAGATCGCCGAGCGCGGCCACACCCTGCGCTCGGAGACCGACACCGAGGTCGTCGCCCACCTGCTGGGCGAGGCGTACGAGGGCGACCTGGCCGAGGCCATGCGCACCGTCTGCCGCCGGCTGGACGGTGCGTTCACGCTGGTCGCGGTGCACGCGGACGCCCCCGACGTGGTGGTCGGCGCCCGCCGGAACTCGCCGCTGGTGGTCGGGCGCGGCGAGGGCGAGAACTTCCTCGCCTCGGACGTGGCCGCCTTCATCGCGTACACCCGCGAGGCGGTCGAGCTGGGCCAGGACCAGGTGGTCGAGCTGCGCCGCGAGGGCGTGACCGTCACCAACTTCGACGGCAGCCCGGCCGAGGTGCGCGAGTACCACGTGGACTGGGACGCCTCGGCCGCCGAGAAGGGCGGCTACGACTACTTCATGCTCAAGGAGATCGCCGAGCAGCCGAAGGCCGTCGCCGACACCCTGCTCGGCCGGATCGGCACCGACGGGCGGCTGACCCTGGACGAGCTGCGGATCTCCGCCTCGGACCTGCGGCGGGTCGACAAGGTCGTCATCGTCGCATGCGGCACGGCGTTCCACGCCGGCATGATCGCCAAGTACGCGATCGAGCACTGGACCCGGATCCCCTGCGAGGTCGAGGTCGCCTCGGAGTTCCGCTACCGGGACCCGATCCTCGACGACCGCACGCTGGTCATCGCGATCTCGCAGTCCGGCGAGACGATGGACACCCTGATGGCGCTGCGGCACGCGCGCGAGCAGGGTGCCAAGGTGCTGGCGATCTGCAACACCAACGGCTCGACCATCCCGCGCGAGTCGGACGCCGTGCTCTACACGCACGCCGGGCCCGAGGTGGCGGTCGCCTCGACCAAGGCGTTCCTGACCCAGCTGGTGGCCTGCTACCTGGTGGCGCTGTACCTGGGCCAGGTGCGCGGCACCAAGTGGGGCGACGAGATCCTCGCCGTCATCAAGGAGCTCGGCGACGCGCCGACCCACATCGAGCAGGTCCTGGAGACCATGGAGCCGGTGCGCGAGCTGGCGCGCTCGCTGGCGGACGCGAAGTCGGTGCTGTTCCTCGGCCGGCACGTGGGCTTCCCGGTCGCCATGGAGGGTGCGCTCAAGCTCAAGGAGCTGGCGTACATGCACGCCGAGGGCTTCGCGGCGGGCGAGCTGAAGCACGGCCCGATCGCGCTGATCGAGGAGGGCCTGCCGGTGGTCGTGGTCGTCCCGTCGCCGCGCGGCCGGTCGATCCTGCACGACAAGATCGTCTCCAACATCCAGGAGATCCGCGCCCGTGGCGCCCGGACCATCGTGATCGCGGAGGAGGGCGACGAGGCCGTCGCGCCGTACGCCGACCACCTGATCCGGATCCCCGCCACGTCGACCCTGCTCCAGCCGCTGGTGTCGACCGTCCCGCTCCAGGTCTTCGCCTGCGAGCTGGCCACGGCCAAGGGCCACGAGGTGGACCAGCCGCGCAACCTGGCGAAGTCCGTCACCGTCGAGTAGCCGGTGCACGATCATGGGGAGGGCGCCGGTGCCGCGCCCTCCCCTTCCCATGTCCGGCCCGCTGTCCTGCGGAGGTCTGCTGTGCGAGGTACTTCATGATCATCGGAGTCGGGATCGACGTGGCCGGGATCGACCGGTTCGGGGCCTCGCTGGAGCGGACCCCCGGGATGGCGCAGCGGCTGTTCACCGAGGCCGAGCTGCTGCTGCCGTCCGGGCAGCGGCGTGGCGCCGCCTCGCTGGCGGCGCGGTTCGCCGCGAAGGAGGCGCTCGCCAAGGCACTCGGGGCACCCGCAGGGCTGCGCTGGACGGACGCCGAGGTGCACACCGAGGACTCCGGCCGCCCGGTGCTGCGGGTGACCGGGACGGTCGCGGCGCGCGCGGCCGAACTGGGCGTCAAGTCGTGGCACGTATCGCTCAGCCACGACGCGGGCGTAGCGTCGGCCGTGGTGATCGCCGAAGGCTAGCGTCGAGGAGGACCGGATGCGCCGGGCCCATACCGTCCAACAGGTCCGGGCCGCCGAGGCCGTGCTGATGGCCCGGCTGCCCGAGGGCACCCTGATGCAGCGGGCCGCCGCCGGGCTGGCCGCGACCTGCGCCCGGCTGCTGCCCAGGGTGTACGGCAGCCGCGTCCTGGTGCTGGCCGGCAGCGGCGACAACGGCGGCGACGCGCTCCACGCGGGGGCGCTGCTGGCGCGGCGCGGCGCCTCGGTACGGGCCGTGCTGCTCGCCCCCGAGCGGGTGCACGCCGCCGGGCTGGCCGCGCTGCTGGCGGCGGGCGGCCGGGTGACGGCGGACCAGGGCGAGTTCGGCCGGGCCGACCTGGTGCTGGACGGCATCGTCGGGATCGGCGGCCGGGGCGGCCTGCGGCCCGAGGCACAGCCGTACGCCGCGCTGGAGCGCCGGGGCCCGGTGGTGGCCGTGGACGTGCCCAGCGGGGTCGACCCGGACACCGGCGAGGTGCCCGGGGTGGCGCTGCGGGCGGACGTCACGGTGGCCTTCGGCACGTACAAGCCTGGGCTGCTGGTCGACCCCGGGGCCTCGTACGCGGGCGTGGTGCACCTGGTGGACATCGGGCTGACGCTGCCCGAGCCGGCGGTGCAGGCGTGGCAGCACGCCGATCTGGCCGCGCTGCTGCCCGCCCCCTCCGCCGAGAGCGACAAGTACCGGCGCGGGGTGGTTGGGATCGCCGCCGGATCGGCGCGCTACCCCGGCGCGGCGGTGCTCGCGGTGGCCGGGGCGCTGCGGGGCGGCGCGGGCGCCGTCCGGTACGCCGGGCGGGCCGCCGAGGAGGTGGTGCGGCGCTTCCCCGAGACGCTGGTGAGCGAGGGCGGTCCGGCGGCGGCCGGGCGGGTGCAGGCCTGGGTGGTCGGCCCCGGGAGCGGCGAGGGCGCGGCCCAGGCCCTCGCCGAGGCCCTGGCGAGCCCCGTCCCCGTCCTGGTGGACGCCGACGGGCTGACCGAACTGGCCCGGACCGGCCCCGCCGCACTGGCCGGACGCACCGCGCCGACCCTGCTCACCCCGCACACCGGCGAGGCGGCCCGGCTGCTGGCCGGCGTGTCGGGCCAGGCGCCGCCCGCCGCCGACGACCTCGCCGCCGCCCGGCTGGCGACCGCCCGGCGACTGGCCGCCGCGTACCGGGCGACGGTGCTGCTCAAGGGCTCGACCACGGTGATCGCCGCGCCCGGCGGTGCCGTCCGGGTCAACCCGACCGGCACCCCCTGGCTGGCCACGGCCGGCAGCGGCGACGTACTGGCCGGACTGGCGGGCTCGCTGCTCGCGGCCGGACTCGACCCGCTCGACGCGGCCACGGCCGCCGCCTACCTGCACGGGCTGGCCGGCCGCGAGGCCTCCGCGGGAGGCGTTCCGGTCACCGCGACGGAGGTGGCGCGGGCGCTGCCGGGGGCCTGGGGCGCGGTGCGGGGGTAGCCCGGAGGGCGGGGGGCCTGCCGATGCGGTGTCCGGGGGAGGGGCCAGGGCTTTACGGAGGTGCGTGGTTGTGCGCGCAGTTCTCCCCCAGCCTTCGGCCGGGAGGTGCCCCCACGCGCCCCTGTAGTGGCTCATCGTGTGCCTACGGTTCCGCGGGAGGCGTTCGGGCTCGCCGTGCTCGTGGGGGCGCATGGCGGGGCGTTCGCCGGTGCGCGGGTCTGGGAGACTGATACGCGATGACAACTGCGAACACGACCGGGACGGCCACCCTCACCGACGGGGTGCGCGCCGAGGCGACCATCGACCTGGCGGCGCTGCGGGGAAACCTCGCGGCGCTGCGGGAGCGTACCGGTGCCTCGGCACTGATGGCCGTGGTCAAGGCGGACGCCTACGGCCACGGCGCGGTCCGGTGTGCCCGGGAGGCGGTAGCGGCCGGGGTGAACTGGCTCGGTACGGCCACGCCGGAGGAGGCGCTCGCGTTGCGGGCGGCCGGCATCGGGCCCGAGCAGGCCCGGGTGCTGTGCTGGCTGTGGACGCCGGGCGGCCCCTGGCAGCAGGTGCTGCGGGCCGGGATCGACGTGTCGGTCAGCGCGCTCTGGGCACTGGCCGAGCTGGTCCGGGCCGTCCGGGAGACCGGCGTGCCCGGCCGGGTGCACCTGAAGGCCGACACCGGTCTCGGCCGCAACGGCTGCCAGCCGCGCGACTGGCCGGAGCTGGTGGCCGCCGCGCTGCGCGCGCAGGCCGAGGGGCTGATCGAGGTGGTCGGCCTCTGGTCGCACTTCGCCGCCGCCGACGAGCCCGGCCACCCGTCGATCCAGGCCCAGCTGGACGGTTTCGCCGCCGCCCTCGGGTACGCGGAGCAGGCCGGGGTCCGTCCCGAGGTCCGGCACCTGGCGAACTCCCCGGCGACGCTGCTGCTGCCGCAGTCGCACTACGACCTCTGCCGGACCGGGCTGGCGATGTACGGCCTCTCGCCGGTGCCCGAGGTCGGCGCCCCGGCGGACTTCGGGCTGCGCCCGGTGATGTCGCTGACGGCCCGGCTGGCGCTGGTCAAGACGGTGCCCGGCGGCCACGGGGTCAGCTACGGCCACCACTACGTCACCCCCGGCGAGACCACCCTCGGCCTGGTCCCGGTCGGGTACGCGGACGGCATCCCGCGCCATGCCAGCGGCAGCGGGCCGGTCCAGGTCGCGGGCAAGTGGCGGACGATCGCCGGACGGGTCGCGATGGACCAGTTCGTCGTCGACCTCGGCGGCGACACGCCCGAGGTCGGCGAGCCGGTGCTGCTCTTCGGCCCCGGCGGGAACGGCGAGCCCACGGCCGAGGACTGGGGCCGGGCCTGCGGCACCCTCTCGTACGAGATCGTGACCCGGATCGGGGCCCGGGTGCCCCGCCGGTACGTGGGCGGCAGCGGGGCATGAGCGAGCCCGTCGGCAACCCGGTCGGCAGCGGCCCGGCCGGTGGTGGTCCGGTCAGCGCCGTCGCCGTCGCCGCCGTCGCGCGCGCGGCCGAGACCGCCTCGGCCGGGGTGAGCCGGGCCGGGCTGATCGGGATCTCGGTCGGCGTGGTCGCCGCCGGGGCCGCCGCCGGGGTGGCGATAGAGCGCCTGACCGTCGGACGGACGATGCGCCGCCGGGCCCAGGAGGAGCTGGACGCGGCCGCGCCGTACGGTTCGCTGCGCGGCAGGCCGCGTACGGTCGCCGCCCCCGACGGCACCGGGCTCTACGTCGAGCTGGACGGCACCGGGCTGCGGGTGCCCGCGTCCGTACCGGTATCCGTATCGGCACCGTCACCCGCACCCGCACCCGCGCCCTCGCCTTCGCCGGAGGAGGGCCAGCCCCGGCGGGGCTGGTTCGCGCGGTGGCGCACCGAGGCGCCCGCGCAGCCGCCCGTCGCGGTGGAGCCGCCCGCACCGCCCGCACCGGCCGCGCCGCCGCTCACCGTGGTGTTCTGCCACGGCTACTGCCTCAGCCAGGACAGCTGGCACTTCCAGCGCGCCGCCCTGCGCGAGGCCGTGGGCGACGGCGTGCGGCTGGTGTTCTGGGACCAGCGCAGCCACGGCCGCTCCGAGCGCTCGCGCTCGTACCTGGCGGGGGAGCCCGCCGGGATCGACCAGCTCGGCGGCGACCTCAAGGCCGTCCTGGACGCCGTCGCCCCCGAGGGCCCGCTGGTGCTGGTGGGCCACTCCATGGGCGGCATGACCGTGATGGCACTGGCCGACCAGCACCCCGGGCTGTTCCGCGACCGCGTCGCCGGGGTGGCGCTGGTCGGCACCCTGGCCGGGGACTGGAACTCCGTCACGCTCGGCCTGCCCGCCGCCGGCGCCAAACTGGTGCGCCGGCTGGCCCCCGGCGTGGTGAAGCTGCTCGGCCGCCAGGTCGAGCTGGTGGAGGCCACCAGACGCCTCGGCGCCGACCTCACCGGCGTGTTCTACCGCCGGTTCTCCTTCGGCACCAAGGACGTGGACCCGGGCGTCGTCCGGTTCGCCGAGCAGCTGCTGGACGCCACCCCGATCGACGTGGTCGCCGAGTTCTACCCCGCCTTCGCCGCGCACGAGAAGACCGCCGCGCTGGCGGCCCTGACCGGCGTCCCGACCCTCGTCCTGGCGGGCACCAGGGACCTGCTCACCCCGCCCGAGTACAGCGAGGCGATCGCCCGGGCGCTGCCCGACGCCGAGCTGGTGCTCGTCCAGGACGCCGGGCACCTGGTGATGCTGGAGTGCCCCGCCCTGGTGGACCAGCGGCTCGCGGCCCTGCTGCTGCGCGCCGCCGGGCACGCGGGCGCGGCGCCGCTCCCGCAGGCCGTCCGGGACCTGGCGGCCGTGCCCGCCGCCCTGGCCGAATGATGACCCCTCTCCGGAAGGACACCGAGACCCCGATGGGTTCGCAGACCACCCTCACCGTCGCCACCCCCGAGCGGATGAGCCGGCTCGGCCGGGAGCTCGCCGCGCTGCTGCGCCCGGGCGACCTGGTGCTGCTCTCCGGCGAGCTGGGTGCGGGCAAGACCACGCTGACCCGGGGCCTGGGCGAGGGGCTCGGGGTGCGCGGCGCGGTGACCTCGCCGACCTTCGTGATCGCCCGGGTGCACCCGTCCCTGACCGGCGGGCCCGCTCTGGTGCACGTGGACGCGTACCGCCTGGGCGGCGGGCTGGACGAGATGGAGGACCTCGACCTCGACGTCTCGCTGCCGGAGTCGGTGGTGGTGGTCGAGTGGGGCGAGGGCAAGGTCGAGCAGCTGAGCGACGACCGCCTGGAGGTCCGGATCGAGCGGGCCGTCGGCGGCACCGCCACGGACGACTCCGACCCGCGCGAGGTGACCCTGTCCGGGCTCGGTGCCCGCTGGGACGGCGCGGATCTCACCGGATTGGGTGACGTCCGGGCTCCCCGGCGGTAGGTTTCCGACAGGCTGTCGGCAAGGTGTTGCGACCGGGCGTCCCGGCATGGTGGGATGGGTGCTGCGGTTAGGTATGCCTAACTAGGGAGGCGCCATGTCGAGCACCACCCCCACTGCGGAGCCCACTTCGCAGCAGCGGGCCGCCGGATCCGGCCGTGCCGAGACGCCGGTACGCGCCGTCCTCGCCGCGTGCGCGGCGGCCGCCGCCGTGTCGACCCCACCCAAGCCCTTGCCGGCCGGCCCGAAGCCCTTCCCGGCCGCGCCGAAGGCGGCCTGAGGCCCGGCGCCGGGCCCCCGGCCGGGCCTGGTCACGGGATGACGGTGACCCGGGTGCCGGTGGGGGCGAAGTCCCAGAGGGCCTGGCCGTCGGCGCGGTTCGAGCGGATGCCGCCGGTCTTCTTCGGGGTGGTGTCGGCGGGGGGTGTCGCGGGGGACGGGTCGACCGCGGCGCTGAAACCGAAGACGGTGCTGCCCTGCTGGACGAAGCGGATGACGTGCTCGATGGAGAGTCCGTCGGTGCCGGTGCCCGCCGCCGCGCGGCTGTAGACCGAGTAGCTGCCGGGGAGCGGCTCCACGGTGCCGGGGGTGACCTTGAACGCGCCCTGGACCGGCGGGGTCTTCTTCGGGTCGACCAGCCAGACCTGGTGCAGGCCGGTGGAGTAGACCACCCGTCGGCCGCTGCCGGATACGGCGGGCAGGGCGGCGACGGCCGGGCCCGGCTCGGCGGTGGGGGAGGGCGAGGCCGCGGCGGCACTGGCCGCGGGCGCGGCCGCGGGCGTGCGGGTGACGGCGCCGTCGGCCTGGAAGGCGAGCAGGCTCACTGCTGCCAGGGCTCCCAGGGTCAGACCGGTGACCACCACTCCAGGACGCGTCTTCGCCACGTGCGCTCCCACTGTCGGCTCATGCTGCTCGGCCCATCGTGCCAGGTCTGTGGCGCCCTGCCGGACCGATTCGGACGTGTGTTCCGAACCGGTACGCAGGAGCGGCTCCCGCGACCCTCTAACCTTGACCCGTGCTGCTGCTCGCGTTCGATACCGCCACTCCCGCCGTCACCGCCGCCGTCCACGACGGCTCGGGCGTCCTCGCCGAGACGTACGAGGTCGACGCCAGACGCCACGGGGAGCTGCTCCTGCCCACCATCGACCGGGTGCTGCGGACGGCGGGGGTCGACAAGCGCGAGCTCACCGGCATCGCCGTCGGCGTCGGCCCCGGGCCGTACACCGGGCTGCGGGTCGGCCTGGTCACCGCCGCCGCGCTCGGCCACGCCCTCGGGCTGCCCGTGCACGGCGTCTGCACCCTCGACGCCATCGCCCACCAGGCCCGCGAGCAGGGCCTCGCCGGGCCGTTCACGGTGGCCACCGACGCGCGCCGCAAGGAGGTCTACTGGGCCTCCTACGACGCCGACGGCCGCCGGGTCTCCGGGCCCGCGGTGGACCGCCCCGCCGAGCTGGCGTCCGAACCGCAGGCCGTGGGCGCCGGCGCGCTGCTCTACCCGGACAGCTTCCCCGGCGCGCACGGCCCCGAGCACGTGTCGGCCGGCTCGCTGGCCGGCTTCGCCGCCGCCGAGCTGGCGGCCGGGCGCGAACTGCTGCCGAACGTGCCGCTCTACCTGCGCCGCCCGGACGCCCAGGTGCCCGCGGGCTACAAGGCGGTGCTGCCCGCGTGAGCGCGGTCACCCTGCGGCCGATGCGCTGGTGGGACATCGAGGCGGTGGTGGAGCTGGAGCGGCGGCTCTTCCCCGAGGACGCCTGGACCGCCGGCATGTACTGGTCGGAGCTGGCCGAGGCCCGCCCCGGCGGCACCCGGCACTACACCGTCGCGACCACGGAGGACGGCACCGTCATCGGCTACGCCGGCCTGCTGGTGGTCACCGGCGAGGGCGACGTGCAGACCATCGCGGTGGACGACCGCCACCAGGGCTCCGGCATCGGCGCCACGCTGCTCACCGACCTGATCGCGGCCGCCGTGCGGCGCGACTGCGAGGAGATGCTGCTGGAGGTCCGGGTCGACAACGAGCGCGCCCGGCAGCTGTACGAGCGCTTCGGCTTCGAGACGATCGGCATCCGCAAGGGCTACTACCAGCCCGCCGACGTGGACGCGTTGGTGATGCGCCGCCAGGGCCTGCAGGAGAACGGCCCGCCAGAAGACCTGCGGCAGGACGACGCCCAGCAGGACCGGTACGACGTGAAGGACACTCCCCATGGCTGACGAACCGCTCGTCCTCGGCATCGAGACCTCCTGCGACGAGACCGGTGTCGGCATCGTCCGGGGCACCACCCTGCTGGCCGACGCGGTCGCCTCCAGCGTCAACGACCACGCCCGCTTCGGCGGGGTCGTCCCCGAGATCGCCAGCCGGGCGCACCTGGAGGAGATGGTCCCCACCATCCAGCGCGCCCTGGACACCGCCGGGATCAAGGCCTCCGACCTGGACGGCATCGCCGTCACGGCCGGGCCCGGCCTGGCCGGCGCGCTGCTGGTCGGCGTCTCGGCGGCGAAGGCGTACGCCTGGGCGCTGGACAAGCCGCTGTACGGGGTCAACCACCTCGCCTCGCACATCTGCGTGGACCAGCTGGAGCACGGCCGGCTGCCGGAGCCCACGATGGCCCTGCTGGTCTCCGGCGGGCACTCCTCGCTGCTGCTCAGCGCCGACATCACCACCGACATCCGGCCGCTCGGCGCGACCATCGACGACGCGGCCGGCGAGGCGTTCGACAAGATCGCCCGGGTGCTCGGCCTCGGCTTCCCCGGCGGACCGGCCGTCGACCGGCTGGCCCGGGAGGGCGACCCGAAGGCGATCGCCTTCCCGCGCGGGCTCAGCGGCGCCAAGGACCCGGCGTACGACTTCTCGTTCTCCGGCCTGAAGACCGCCGTGGCCCGCTGGGTCGAGGCGAAGCGCCGGGCGGGCGAGGAGGTGCCCGTCGCGGACGTCGCGGCGTCCTTCCAGGAGGCCGTCACCGACGTGCTGACCCGCAAGGCCGTCAAGGCCTGCAAGGAGAACGGCGTCGAGCACCTGATGATCGGCGGCGGGGTCGCGGCCAACTCGCGGCTGCGCGAGATGGCCCAGCAGCGCTGCGACAAGGCGGGCATCGTGCTGCGGGTGCCGCGCCCGGGGCTGTGCACGGACAACGGTGCGATGGTCGCCGCCCTCGGTTCCGAGATGGTCTGGCGCGACCGCGCGCCGTCCTCCTTCGACCTGTCGGCCGACTCCTCGCTGCCGGTCACCGAGGTCTCGGTGCCCCACACGGACCTGCACGCCGCCGCGCACCAGGCCCTCGGGTGACCACGGCCGCCATGTGGGAGGCCCGGGCCGCCGACGGCCGGGCCGGCGAGCTGCGGGACTGGGTCCGGGAGCGGGCCGTCCCGGCGCTGCGCGGGGCGGCCGGGCTGGAGCGGCTGGAGGTGTTCACCGCGCCGGGGGAGAGGGTGCTGCTGGTCACCTGGTGGTCGGACGCCCCGCTGCCCGTCCCGGATCCGCCCGGTGAGCTGCTGGGCCGCCCGGTGCACCGCTGGAGCTTCACCAGCGAGCACGTGGAATGACCCGGACCGCCAGCCGGTAGCGTTCTGTCCGAGAGCCGGACGACGCAGGGGAGCACCCAACGGTGAAGAGCAGGACGAGGACCTACGCGGTGGCGGCACTGGCCGTGCTGGCAGCGGTGACCGGGTGCAGCAGCAGCGCCGCCCCGGCGGCCGCTCCCGCGGCCCCGCCGGCCGAGACCACCCAGGCCGCGGCCGCGCCGCCGTCCGCCGCGTCCGCCTCGCCGCAGGCCGCGGCCTGGTCGAAGTGGGGCCTGCAGCCGATGGCGGCCGCGCCCGCCCCGCCCGCCGACAGGCCGGTCAAGCTGACGGCCAGCGGCACCGTCCCGGTCATCAGCGACGTGCCGACCAAGGACAAGGTCGTCTTCATCACGCTGGACGACGGCGCGGAGAAGGACCCGAAGTTCGTCGAGATGCTGACCGACCTCAAGATCCCGGTCACGATGTTCCTGACCAAGGACATCATCGAGAACAACTACGGCTACTTCAAGCCGCTCCAGGCGCTGGGCAACCACATCCAGAACCACACCGTCAGCCACCCGCAGATGAGCAAGATCTCGGCGGCGAAGCAGAAGTCCGAGATCTGCGTGGACCAGGCGACCCTCACCCAGCAGTACGGCACCGCCCCGCTGCTCTTCCGCCCGCCGTTCGGCGACGGCGCCAACACGCCGACCCTCAACACCTCGGTGCAGCAGTGCGGCCCGCGCGCCATCGTGCTCTGGCGCGAGACGATGCAGATCCACGACATGCAGTACCAGACCGCCGACAAGAAGCTGAAGCCCGGCGACATCATCCTGGCGCACTTCCGCGGTCCGTCGGAGCTCAAGGGCGAGACGATGACGGCGATGTTCGGCGAGATGCTCAGCCGCATCCAGGAGCAGGGCTTCGCCGTCGCCCGCCTGGACGACTACATCCAGGCGCCCGCAGGCTGACCACCGGTCGGGCAGGCAGCTGGTCAGCCACAGACAGGGGCGCGTGGGGGCACCTTCCGGCCGAAGGCTGGGGGAGAACTGCGCGAGTCGGGAGGCAACGGTCCGCAGGCTCCCGCCTCGCGCAGTTCTTCGTGCCCCTTTGCCTGATCAGCCGACAGGCTGACCGAGCATCATGAGGTGCCCGTCGCCGACCCGGCTCAGGATCACCGTCACCGTGTTCGGGCCGGCGGGCTTGAGCTGGCGGCGCAGCTCCTCCGGGGTGATGCCGATGCCGCGCTTCTTGATCACCACGGTGCCGGCCCCGCGCTCGCGCAGCAGCGCCTTCAGCTTCTTGACGTTGTACGGGAGCACGTCGGTGAGCTCGTACGCGTGGGCGTACGGGGTCGGCACGAGGCGGTCGGAGGTCAGGTAGGCGATCATCGGGTCGATCAGCCGGCCGCCGACCTGCTCGGCCACCTCGGCGACCAGGTGCGCCCGGATCACCGCGCCGTCCGGCTCGTACAGGTAGCGGCCCACCGGCCCGGCCGCCGGATCGGGGAGGCGGCCGCCGGTGAGGGTGTGCGCGCCGGGCAGCAGGGTGGCGCGGTGCGGCTCGGCGGGCTTCGTGCCGAACCAGAGCCCGGCCTCCTTCACGTCCCCGTGGTCCGACACCCACTCGGCCTCGGCGTCCTCGGGGACCAGCTCGTGCGGGATCCCCGGCGCGATCTTGAGCGCCCCGAACGGGGTGCGGCGGGCCGCCTCGACCGCCCAGGAGAGCGGGGGCGAGTACGCCTCCGGATCGAACACCCGGCCCCGCGAGGTGCGCCGCGCCGGGTCGGTGAACACCGCGTCGAAACCCGTCACGTCGACCTCGGTGACGTCCGCGCAGCGCACCTCGATCAGCTCGGCCAGGCCCAGCGCGGCGGCGTTCGCCTCGGCGACGGCGCAGGTCAGCGGGTCGCGGTCGACGGCGAGCACGGCGATCCCGGCCCGGGCCAGCGCGATCGCGTCCCCGCCGATCCCGCAGCACAGGTCCGCCAGCCGCCGGACGCCGAGCGCCGCGAACCGCTCCGCCCGCCACTCGGCGACGCTGCGGCGGGTGGCCTGTTCGACTCCGTCCGGGGTGAAGTACAGCGCGTCCGCGTCCACGTCGAACTTGGCCCGCGCCCGCTGCCGCAGGGCCGCCTGGGCGAGGGCGGCGGACACCAGCCCGGCCGGGTGCGTGCGGCGCAGCCTGGTGGCCAGGGCGAGTTCCTCCCCCGGCTTGAAGTCACGCAGCTCGGCCAGCAGTGCCTGGCCCTCGTCGGTCAGCAGGGCCCGGAACGATTCGATCTCCACCCGGCCATTGTCCCCGGACACCGGACAGCCTTCGAGCCACGCCGTTGGCACTCTGGTTGACTGAGTGCTAACGGCGGCCTATGGTCGTTCCTGGCACTCCCCCCAGGGAGAGTGCTAACGCGACAGAGTGTGCCTGACCCCCGCGACGGCAGGCACGCGGACGTCGCCACCTACCTGAAGAACAACCCCGTATTCTCCGAAGGGGAGCTCGGACGTGACCACCGTCAGCAGCAAGGTTGCCATCAAGCCGCTCGAGGACCGCATCGTGGTCCAGCCGCTCGAAGCCGAGACCACCACGGCCTCCGGCCTGGTTATCCCGGACACCGCCAAGGAGAAGCCCCAGGAGGGCGTCGTCCTGGCCGTCGGCCCGGGCCGCTTCGAGGACGGTAACCGTCTTCCGCTCGACGTCACCGTCGGCGACGTCGTCCTGTACTCGAAGTACGGCGGCACCGAGGTGAAGTACAACGGCGAGGAGTACCTCGTCCTCTCGGCCCGCGACGTCCTCGCCATCGTCGAGAAGTAAGACGTTCCAGCCCGCCCCGGATCCGTGTCACTACTGACAGGGGCCCGGGGCGCGGTTGTTGGCTCACGCGCACGTCACAAAGACACTCCCCGAAGGAAACACCATGCCGAAGATCCTGCAGTTCGACGAGGACGCCCGCCGCTCGCTGGAGCGCGGCGTGAACAAGCTGGCCGACACCGTCAAGGTGACCATCGGCCCCAAGGGCCGCAACGTCGTCATCGACAAGAAGTTCGGCGCGCCGACCATCACCAACGACGGTGTCACCATCGCCCGTGAGGTCGAGCTCGACGACCCGTACGAGAACCTCGGCGCCCAGCTGGTCAAGGAGGTCGCCACCAAGACGAACGACGTCGCGGGTGACGGCACCACCACCGCCACCGTGCTGGCCCAGGCCCTGGTCAACGAGGGTCTGCGCAACGTCGCCGCCGGCGCCGGCCCCGCCGCCCTGAAGAAGGGCATCGACAAGGCCGTCGCGGCCGTGTCCGAGTACCTGCTCGCCAGCGCCCGCGAGATCGAGGGCAAGGACGACGTCGCCGCCGTCGCGTCCCTCTCCGCGCAGGACCCGCAGGTCGGCGAGCTCATCGCCGAGGCGATCGACAAGGTCGGCAAGGACGGTGTCATCACCGTCGAGGAGTCGAACACCTTCGGCGTGGAGCTGGACTTCACCGAGGGCATGCAGTTCGACAAGGGCTACCTCTCGCCGTACTTCGTCACCGACGCCGAGCGTCAGGAAGCGGTCCTGGAGGACCCCTACATCCTGATCAACCAGGGCAAGATCTCCAGCATCCAGGAGCTGCTGCCGCTGCTGGAGAAGGTCCTGCAGGGTGGCACCTCGAAGCCGCTGCTGATCATCGCCGAGGACGTCGACGGCGAGGCGCTGTCCACCCTCGTGGTGAACAAGATCCGTGGCACCTTCAACGCCGTGGCCGTCAAGGCCCCCGGCTTCGGTGACCGCCGCAAGGCCATCCTGGGCGACCTGGCCACCCTGACCGGTGCCACCGTCATCTCCGAGGAGGTCGGCCTCAAGCTCGACCAGGCCGGTCTGGACGTGCTGGGCACCGCCCGCCGCGTGACCATCACCAAGGACGAGACCACCGTCGTCGACGGTGCCGGCGACCACGAGGCCGTGGCCGGCCGCGTCGCCCAGATCAAGGCCGAGATCGCCAACACCGACTCGGACTGGGACCGCGAGAAGCTGCAGGAGCGCCTGGCGAAGCTCGCCGGCGGCGTCTGCGTCATCAAGGTCGGCGCCGCCACCGAGGTGGAGCTCAAGGAGCGCAAGCACCGTCTGGAGGACGCCATCTCGGCGACCCGCGCGGCGGTCGAGGAGGGCATCGTCGCCGGTGGCGGCGCCTCTCTCGTCCACGCCCAGAAGGTGCTCGACGGCGGCCTGGGCCTGTCGGGCGACGAGGCGACCGGTGTCGCGGTCGTCCGCAAGGCGCTCGCCGAGCCGCTGCGCTGGATCGCCCAGAACGCCGGCCTCGAGGGCTACGTCATCACCCACAAGGTCGCCGAGCTGGAGGCCGGTCACGGCTTCAACGCCGCCACCGGTGAGTACTGCGACCTGCTGAAGGCCGGCGTCATCGACCCGGTCAAGGTCACCCGCTCCGCGCTGGAGAACGCCGCGTCCATCGCGTCGCTGCTGCTCACCACCGAGACCCTCGTGGTGGAGAAGCCCGCCGACGAGGAGGCCGGCAACGGTCACTCGCACGGCGGCCACGGCCACGCGCACTGACGTCCGACCCGCTGACCCGTCAGCGGCCCGGAGGCCCGGCACGCACCCCCAGGGGCGCGTGCCGGGCCTCCGGCGTGTCGCATCAGGATGATTTTGTTCGAATCAAAGATTGCCTTATAACTGAGGCATGATCGAGGCCCGTCACCTGCGCGTCCTGCGTGCCGTCGCCCGCACCGGCTCCTTCTCCGCCGCCGCCCGCGAGCTGGGCTGCACCCAGCCCGCCGTGAGCCAGCAGATGAAGGCCCTGGAGAAGTCGGTCGACACGCCGCTGGTGGTCCGTTCGGGCCGCGGCATGCAGCTGAGCGAGGCCGGACAGGTGCTGCTCAAGCACGCCACCGGCATCCTCGCCGGGCTCTCCGCCGCCGAGGAGGAGGTGGCGGCGATCACCGGGCTGCGGGCCGGGCGGGTGCGGCTGGTGTCCTTCCCCACCGCGAGCTCCACCCTCGTGCCGCCCTCGGTGGCCGGGCTGCGCGGCGCCCACCCGGGGATCCGGGTCTCGCTGGTCGAGGCCGAACCGCCGGAGTCGCTGGCGATGCTGCGGGGCGGCGAGTGCGAGATCGCGCTCGCCTTCCGCTACCCGGACTCCCCGGGCACCCCGGTCCGCCCGGCAGCCCACGGCACACCCCGCGCGGTCCGCGCCGAAGCGACGCTGGAGGCGGCCGCCTCGCTGGCCGCCAACGACTGGTCCGACCTGGTGGTCCGCCCACTCCTCGACGACCCGCTGGTCGGCCTGCTCCCGGCCGCGCACCCGCTCGCCGGGCGGGACGAGGACCGGCCGGTGGACCTGGCCGAACTCGTCGACGAGCAGTGGATCGCCGGCTGCCCCCAGTGCCGCGGCCACCTGGTGGAACTCTGCGGCGCGGCGGGCTTTGAACCCCGGATCGACTTCGCCACCGACGACTACCCCGCCGTGGTCGGCCTGGTCGCGGCCGGGCTCGGCGTCGCGGTGCTCCCGGGGCTGGCGCTGGCCTCGGTCAGCCGCGCGGGCGTGGCCGCCGTCCCGCTCCGCGCCGCGTCCGGCCGTCCGGCCGTCCGCCAGGTCGTCGCGCTCACCCTGCCCGACCTGGCCGAGGTGCCGGCCGTCGCCCTGATGCTGGATCAGCTCTCCGGCGCGGTTGCGGCGCGCCGCTAGCCCTTTTTGACGCGGGTAACCACCTCGGGGCGCGGGGAACTGCGCGATCAACCGTGCACCACCGTCACTCCCGTTTCGCGCAGTTCCCCGCGCCCCTGGGGGGTGCCTGGCTGGTGCGTGAGCGCTGGTGCAGGAACGTTTCAGCGGCGGATCGTCGTCGGGAGGGCGATCGGTACCTCGGCCAGGCGGTTGCGCGAACGCCCCATCAGCTCTTCGCGCTCGTCCTCGGTCAGGCCGCCCCAGACGCCGTACGGCTCGCGGACCGCCAGCGCGTGCGCCGCGCACTCGGTCCGCACCGGGCACCGCATGCAGACCTCCTTCGCGCTGGCCTCGCGCGAGCTTCGCGCCGCTCCGCGTTCGCCTTCCGGGTGGAAGAAGAGCGAACTGTCGACGCCGCGGCAGGCGGCGGAGAGCTGCCAGTCCCAGAGGTCTGCGTTCGGGCCGGGGAGGCGGGAGAAATCTGCCATGGCTCATTCCCTTCAGGGACCCGGCGCGGGCTCGTGTGCGGCGAGGCTGCGGCGGGTCAGTACGAACACCTGGAAATATGACTTACGGCAACCACTGGGACAAGTCACCCACAGAGTTACACAACAGTCAATGACCGTCCAGAAGCTATAAAACCGGTCAAAGCGGGCATGACGTTTGGCAGGCGCCGACGTGGCAATCGGGTGGCTCCGGGGGCGTGTACGGCCCCGTGGATGCGCTCGGGGTGCGCGGGCCACGCCCGAACAGCACAAAAGTGCGGCATATGCACCGCGATGCGGCTGATCGGTAACGGGTCGGCCACGTACAGTGGTGGAGATGGCCCTGAAAGCCGTAACTCATTCGAGTGACGGTCGTTGGATGTGCGGAGGCGGTTTGCGGGCGCCGGGCGTCGGAACGATCGCGGGGAGACCGGCGATCCTTACGAAACCTGTCGTCAATCGGCCGTGTCGGAGAGATTCGTACCAGCCAGGAGGCTCAACGTGACGCGGATCAGCTGCGGAGGACGGTCATGACATCCGTACTCGTCTGCGACGATTCCCCGCTCGCCCGGGAGGCGCTTCGCCGCGCGGTGGCGACGGTGCCCGGTGTCGACCGGGTGACCACTGCGACGAACGGTGAGGAGGTCCTCCGCCGCTGGGTGGCCGACCGCTCCGATCTCGTTCTGATGGATGTCCGGATGCCCGGCCTCGGCGGGGTGGAGACCGTCCGGCGGCTGCTCTCGGCCGATCCGGGCGCGCGCATCATCATGCTCACCGTCGCGGAGGACCTCGACGGTGTCGCCCTCGCGGTCGCCGCCGGCGCCCGCGGCTACCTGCACAAGGACGCCTCGCGCGCCGAGCTGCGGGCCACCGTCACCCAGGCGCTCGCCGACCCGACGTGGCGGCTCGCCCCGCGTCGGCTCCGCAGCCCGGACATGGGGGCGGCGCCGACCCTGACGGCCCGTGAGATCCAGGTGCTGGAGGGCATGAGCCACGGGCGGAGCAACGCGGAGATCGGCCGCGAGCTGTTCCTCTCCGAGGACACCGTCAAGACCCACGCCCGGCGCCTGTTCAAGAAGCTCGGCGCGTCGGACCGTGCGCACGCGGTGGCGCTCGGCTTCCGCTGGGGCCTGGTCCGCTGAGCCCTGCCGCGGGTTCAGATCCGGGCTCTCAGGGGCGGCCACCCGGCCGTTCCGTTCGATCAGACGTATGACGTTGCGGTCCCGAGGCTGCACCATGGAGTAGTGGAGCACCTCGGGGACCAGCGGACAGGCACTGCGGAGACGGGCGTGGCCGCAGTCGGCTCGGAGAGCGGCAGCGTGGTGGAAGGCGGCGCGGTGCGTACGGTGCCAACGCGTGAGGCGGCGCACGAGCCGGTGCCCGAAGCGGCGCACGACGTTCTGGCGCATAACGTTCCGATGCACAACTCCGGACGCGGTGCCGCGTTTTCCGGGCCGACCAGGCACCATGGACCGATGCGCGACGACGAGGTGGAGAGCGACGGGGTCGCTCCGAAGGGTCAGGCCGCCGACCCGTCGTACCCGAGGAGCGCCGATCCGGCCGAATCCCGCCGCCCGGTGCTCGGTTCCGGCGCGTCGCCCCTGATGGGCGAGCTGGTCGCCGCCGCCGTCCGCGGTGAGAACCCCGCCATCGACGCCCTGCTCGCGTACGTCCACCCGCTCGCCCTGCGGTACTGCCGGGGCCGGCTGGTCCGGCTGCCCGGCAACGCGCGCCACCACGTGGACGACGTGGCCCAGGAGGTCTGCGTCGCGGTGCTCTGCGCCCTGCCGCGCTACAAGGACGAGGGGCGTCCGTTCGAGGCGTTCGTCTTTCGTATCGCCGCGCACAAGATCGCCGATCTGCAGCGGGCCGCGATGCGCGGGCCCGGCTCCACCGTGGTCCCGTCCGACGACAT
The DNA here is from genome assembly GCF_039529945.1 of Kitasatospora kazusensis. Classification (NCBI taxonomy): domain Bacteria; kingdom Bacillati; phylum Actinomycetota; class Actinomycetes; order Kitasatosporales; family Streptomycetaceae; genus Kitasatospora; species Kitasatospora kazusensis. The sequence goes on from NZ_BAAANT010000001.1 coordinate 285,277, forward strand.
GCCCGAGCTGCCCGACGAGGCGCTCGGCCCGGAGGAGCGCGCGCTGCTCAGCAGTGACGCGGCCTGGGCGAAGGAGCTGCTCTCCAACCTGCCGGCCCGCCAGCGCGAGCTGGTGCTGCTCCGCGTGGCCGCGGGGCTCTCGGCCGAGGAGACCGGGGAGGTGCTCGGGATGTCGCCCGGCGCGGTCCGGGTCGCGCAGCACCGGGCGCTCAGCCGGCTGCGGGCGCTGGCGGAAGAGTCTTCTTAGGCACTCGCTCAGCCACAGACAGGGGCGCGGGGAACTGCGCGACTTCGGAAGGCGATGGTCTGCACTTTTCCGGTTTCGCGCAGTTCCCCGCGCCCCTCTTCGTGGTCGGCCGGCGGCCTGAGCGCGCCGCGGAAGAGTATTCCTGATCACAGTGTTGTCAAGGGGGCGCGAGCCTTCAATGCCGGTGCCAGTACGATGGGGTATCGGCGCCTGGGCAGGTCGCCAAAGTTTCGCGGGTGTGAGCGGGCTTCCTTCGGAGGTTCCTCCAAACGCCCCGGGGTGTCTTGGCGGCCTGAGCCTGTGCCGGTGCGCGCGGGTGCGACGGAGGCTGTACAGCGGTCCACGTCCGCCCTCAACTGAGCGACCAACGCGCCCCCACCCTCAGCAGGGCGCATCAATCGATTCGGCCACGCCACGGAAGGTCCCCTTCACATGTCTTACAACGCCGCAGGCGTACCCGAGAAGTTCGCGATGCTCGGGCTCACGTACGACGACGTCCTGCTGCTGCCCGGGGCCTCCGAGGTGCTGCCCAACCAGGTCGACACCTCCTCGCGGGTCTCCCGCAACGTCCGCGTGAACATCCCGCTGCTCTCCGCCGCGATGGACAAGGTCACCGAGTCGCGGATGGCGATCGCGATGGCCCGTCAGGGCGGCGTCGGCGTGCTGCACCGCAACCTCTCGATCGAGGACCAGGTCAACCAGGTCGACCTGGTGAAGCGCTCCGAGTCCGGCATGGTCACCGACCCGATCACGGTCGGCCCCGAGACCACGCTCGGCGACGCGGACGCGCTCTGCGCCAAGTTCCGGATCAGCGGCGTGCCGATCGCCGACGAGACCGGCAAGCTGCTCGGCATCGTCACCAACCGCGACATGGCCTTCGAGTCGGACCGCAGCCGCAAGGTCCGCGAGATCATGACGCCGATGCCGCTGATCACCGGCAAGGTCGGGATCAGTGGTGAGGACGCGATCGGGCTGCTCCGCCGCCACAAGATCGAGAAGCTCCCGCTGGTCGACGACGAGGGCCGGATCAAGGGCCTGATCACCGTCAAGGACTTCGTCAAGGCCGAGAAGTACCCGAACGCCGCCAAGGACGCCGAGGGCCGTCTGCTGGTCGGCGCGGCCGTCGGTGCCAGCGCGGAGGCCTTCGACCGGGCCCAGGCGCTGGTCGGCGCGGGCGTGGACTTCCTGGTCGTCGACACCTCGCACGGTCACAGCAGCAACGCGCTGGCCTGGATCGCCAAGATCAAGGCAGCCGTGGACGTCGACGTCATCGGCGGCAACGTCGCGACCCGGGACGGCGCCCAGGCGCTGATCGACGCGGGCGTGGACGGCGTCAAGGTCGGCGTCGGCCCCGGCTCGATCTGCACCACCCGCGTCGTCGCCGGCATCGGCGTCCCGCAGGTCACCGCGATCTACGAGGCGGCCCTGGCCTGCCAGGCGGCCGGCGTGCCGGTGATCGGTGACGGCGGCCTCCAGTACTCCGGCGACATCGGCAAGGCGCTCGCCGCCGGCGCCGACACCGTGATGCTCGGCAGCCTGCTGGCCGGCTGCGAGGAGTCGCCGGGCGAGCTGATGTTCATCAACGGCAAGCAGTTCAAGTCCTACCGGGGCATGGGCTCGCTGGGCGCGATGCAGTCGCGCGGCCAGGGCCGGTCCTTCTCGAAGGACCGCTACTTCCAGGCCGAGGTCTCCTCCGACGAGAAGCTGATCGCCGAGGGCATCGAGGGCCAGGTCCCGTACCGGGGTCCGCTGTCGGCCGTGCTGTACCAGCTGGTCGGCGGCCTGCGGCAGACCATGGGCTACGTGGGTGCGGCGACCGTCGCCGAGATGGAGAGCAAGGGCCGGTTCGTCCGGATCACCTCGGCGGGCCTCAAGGAGAGCCACCCGCACGACATCCAGATGACCGTCGAGGCGCCGAACTACACCAGTCGCTGAGGCATCCTCGCAGGGGCGCGGGGAACTGTCCGGAGTCGGAAGCTGCGGGTCGTGGCCTTCCGGTTCGCGCAGTTCCCCGCGCCCCTGTTGTGCTTGCCCGGCATCGTTGGGTGGACGCCTGCCGCACTGCGGTGTCCCCGTGCGGGATACTGGGGGCGGCCGGGGTGACCCGGTCGGTACATGCATGAGGCAGCAGAAGGGCTCGAAGTGACTGAGATCGAGATCGGGCGAGGCAAGCGCGGCCGACGGGCGTACGCATTCGACGACATCGCCGTCGTCCCCAGCCGTCGCACCCGGGACCCGAAGGAGGTCTCGATCGCCTGGCAGATCGATGCCTACCGCTTCGAGCTGCCGTTCCTGGCGGCCCCGATGGACAGCGTGGTCTCGCCCGCGCAGGCCATCGCGATCGGTGAGCTGGGCGGCCTCGGGGTGCTGAACCTCGAAGGCCTCTGGACCCGGTACGAGGACCCGCAGCCGCTGCTCGACGAGATCGCCACGATCAAGGACGAGGCCGCCGCGACCCGCCGCCTCCAGGAGATCTACTCCGCCCCGATCCAGGCCGACCTGATCGGCAAGCGGATCAAGGAGGTCCGGGAGTCGGGCGTCGTCACCGCCGCCGCGCTGTCGCCGCAGCGCACCGCCGAGTTCTCCAAGGCCGTGGTCGACGCCGGCGTGGACGTCTTCGTGATCCGCGGCACCACGGTCTCCGCCGAGCACGTGTCAGGCGCGTTCGAGCCGCTCAACCTCAAGCAGTTCATCTACGAGCTCGACGTCCCGGTGATCGTCGGCGGCTGCGCCACCTACACCGCCGCGCTGCACCTGATGCGGACCGGCGCCGCCGGTGTGCTGGTCGGCTTCGGCGGCGGTGCCGCGCACACCACCCGCAACGTGCTGGGCATCCAGGTCCCGATGGCCACCGCCGTCGCCGACGTGGCCGCCGCCCGCCGCGACTACATGGACGAGTCCGGCGGCCGCTACGTGCACGTGATCGCGGACGGCGGGGTCGGCTACAGCGGCGACCTGGCCAAGGCCGTCGCCTGTGGCGCGGACGCGGTGATGATCGGTGCCGCGCTGGCCCGTGCCACGGACGCCCCAGGCAAGGGCTTCCACTGGGGCATGGAGGCCGTGCACGAGGAGCTGCCGCGCGGAAAGCGCGTCGACCTGGGCACCGTCGGCACCACGCAGGAGATCCTGACCGGTCCGTCGCACACCCCCGACGGCACGATGAACCTGTTCGGCGCGCTGCGCCGCGCGATGGCGACCACGGGCTACTCCGAGCTCAAGGAGTTCCAGCGTGTCGAGGTGACGGTCAACCCGGGCCTGCGGCACGGCTGACCGTTTCCGGCTGACGGTTCGTCTGATTTTTACCGAAACCTCCACTCCGGTGGAGGTTTCGGTGCGTCAGAGGCCTTTTCCGGCCACCGGTCGGGTACGTAGGGCTGGCCGCCCGGCCGTTTCGGCGGCCGGGAACACCGGGGTGGGTGGTCGGGGAGCCGCGCGACAGGGGATGATGGAGGCTTGGCGTTCGGAGCACGTCGCCGCGCGTGGCCGCGTGCCTGTTCGAAAGGACCGCCGGACTCCGCCGACGCGCCGTCACCTCGATCGCCGACAGCACAGATCGCCGGCGGCACAGATCGTCAGCAGCACATGGGGGAATGCACCGATGACCCAGGCGCAAGGTTCCACCGGCCGTCTCCTGGCCGGTCGCTACCGGTTGCTCGGAGTGCTGGGCCAGGGCGGGATGGGCACGGTGTGGCGGGCCGAGGACGAGATGCTCGGCCGCATCGTCGCGGTCAAGGAACTCCGCATGCACGGCGGGGTGGACGAGGACGAGAAGCGTCGCCTGATCGTCCGCACGCTGCGCGAGGCCAAGGCGACCGCCCGGATCCGGCACACCGCCGCCGTCACCGTCTTCGACGTGGTCGAGGAGGACGACCGGCCGTGGATCGTGATGGAGCTGGTCGAGTCCCGCTCGCTGGCCGAGGTGGTCAAGGAGGACGGGCCGGTCACGCCGGCCCGGGCCGCCGAGATCGCGCTCGACCTGCTCGGGGTGCTCGGCGCGGCCCACAGCCACGGCATCCTGCACCGGGACGTCAAGCCGTCCAACGTGCTGATCGGTGAGGACGGCCGGGTCGTCCTCACCGACTTCGGCATCGCCAGCGTCGAGGGCGACACCTCCGTCACCTCGACCGGCATGCTGGTCGGCGCACCCTCGTACATCTCGCCGGAGCGCGCCCGGGGCCAGAAGCCGGGACCGCCCGCCGACATGTGGTCGCTCGGCGGGACGCTGTACGCGATGGTCGAGGGGAAGCCCCCGTACGACCGGGGCTCGGCGCTCGCCACGCTCACGGCGGTGATGACCGAGGACCTCGCGGCGCCCCTGAACGCCGGGCCGTTGCGGCCGGTCATCGAGGGGCTGCTGGAGAAGGACCCGGTGCGGCGGCTGGACGCCTCCACCACCCGGTCGATGCTCAAGCGGATCGTCGCCCAGGAGACCGCCAAGGCCGAGGCCACCACCCGGCTGACCGTCCCGACGCCGACCGCGACCGTGACAGCGACGGCGCCGGCCACGGCCCCGAACGCCGACCCGGCGGCTGCGGCCGCCGAGACGCCGCCGACCGCCGCCAAGGCCAAGCGCGGGGTGGGCGGGCTGCTCGGCACCGTGCGGGTGGGCAGCCGTTCGGCCGAGCCCGCCGCCGTCCTGGTGCCCGCGCCCGCGCCCGCACCGGCGCCCACCGCGGCGCCCGCCCCCGCGGCGGCTCCGGAGACGGTGCTGATAGCCGCGCCGCCCGCGCGGCCGGACCGGCGCAGGCTGCTGCTCGCCGGGGGTGCACTGGTGATCGTGCTGCTGCTGACGGTCCTGGCCGTCGTCCTGCTGCGGGACAAGGCCGGCGCCACCGGCGCGGCGTCCTCCCCGGCGGCCACCTCGCCCACCGCGCACACGGCGGCCGCCCCGGTGCCCGCCACTCCGGGGACGCCTGCGGCCTCGGCCGGCGCGCCCTCCTCCTCGCCGTCGGCTTCGCCGTCCGCGTCGGCGTCCGCCTCGGCCTCCGCGAAGCCGTCGGACAGCGCCGGCGCGAGCGGCGGTCCCAGCCCGAGCGGGAGCGCCGGCGGCACCGTACCGGCCGGCTACCACGCGTACCGCGACGACAGCGGCTTCTCGATCATCCTGCCCGACTGGCTCGGCTCCCCCTCGGCGGGCGACAGCCGGACCACCTTCAGCGGCAACGGCAGCAAGCTGGTCGTCGAGTGGACCACCAGCCCCGGGGCGAGCGCGCTCGGTGCGTGGCAGCAGCAGGAGTCGGACAAGCAGGGCACCTTCTCCAACTACCACCGCGTCAACCTCGCCGCCCTCACCTACCGGACGTGGACCAACGCCGCCGACTGGGAGTGGACCTTCGGCAGCAGCACCGCCATGCACTCGCTCGACCGCGGCTTCGTCACCGGCAAGTACGGCTACGCGATCTACTGGACCACCCCGGACTCGCTGTGGAACGACCCGGCGAGCGCAGCTGCCCGCAAGGCCGCCTTCGATTCGTTCCAACCCGCGCCCTGAGCAGCCGGATTCCGCACGGAAACGACGTACGCTGGCCGGACGGAAGGCCCAACATATTTTCGTAAGGATGGCTCATGCGAGCAGCGGGCCTCGGGCAGGTGGTCGCCGGGCGGTACCGGGTGACAGGCGATCCGGCGGGGGGTGCCGTACCCGCGCAGGACGTCCGCACCGGCGAGTCCGTGCTGCTGCGCGCGCTGGAGCTGCCCGAACTGCTGATACCGGGTCAGCCGATGCCGGACGAGCCGCCGGAGGGTCCTGACCAGGCCTCCGTCGACGAGTACGGCGGGGGCCGGCTGGCCGCGCTGGTGACGGACCGGGCGGGCCGGACGCCGTCGCACCCGAGGCTGCTGCAAGGGGTCGAGGTCTTCGCCGACGAGGAGCTGCTCTGGGTCGCGGAGGAGCGTCCGGCGGGTGTTCCGCTGGCGGAGCCGGCCGGGGCGGGCCCGCTCCCGCCGTACCGGGTCGCCGAGATCGCGGCGGACCTCGCGGGTGCGCTGCGCGCGCTGCACGCGGTCGGCCGCGCGCACGGGAACGTCACCACGGACACCGTCCTGGTCTGCGAGGACGGTGCCACCATGCTCGGCGGCCTGCTCCTCGGCGTGGCCGAGGAGACGCTCTGCGCCGAGCTCGGCGGCCCCGTCCCGCGCCGGGTGTACGAGGCCCGCGCCGTCCTGCTGGGCCCCCGGGCCGAGCGCTGGGCCCCCGACGTGGGCCCGCAGGCGGACTGCTGGGCGCTGGGCGTCCTGCTGCACCGGCTGCTGACCGGCCGCGCCCCCTACCCGGAGGACGACCTCCCGGTCCTGCTCTCCGCGATCCGGGCCGGTGCCGCCGAACCGGCCGAGGGCTGCGGCCCGCTGCGTCCGCTGGTCGAGCGGCTGCTCCGGCCCGATCCGGCCGCCCGTCCGACGGCGGCCGCCGTCCGGCGGTGGCTGGGGGAACTGCTCGCGTCCTCCCCGGAGCCGTACGGTCCGGCGGCCGCCGGTCCGGCCGACGGACCGGCGCCGCTGCCCGTCCTGCGGCCGCGCGGGCGGCTGGTGCTCCGTCGGCGGACGGGCCGGGAGGTGGAGCACGGGCGGCACGCCGGGAGGCGTCCGCTGGTGCCGCCGACGCTGCTCGGCCCGCTGCTGGTGGGCGGGGTGCTGCTGGCCATGCTGGCGGCGCTGGCCGCCGTGGTGGCCTTCGCGGGCTGACCGGCCGGGGGCTCCGCCGACGGGTTGTCGGCTCCCGGGGAGGCCCGGTCCGCCGGGCCGGGGCCCGGGTCAAGGTCACAGGGCGGTCTCCGGGCCGGGTCGCGATTCCGGTGCCGCTCCGGGGCGCCTAATCTGTGTTCGGAAGTTGTCCTATCGGTGAGTCAGCGGTGCACCGGAACCTCCGTCAGGGTGACGGTGGGCTGATGAGGGGGAACGGTCGCCATGGGCGTGCAGGATCAGTCGGCGCAGGCGAGAGACGCGCAGCGGATGCTCGGTGGACGGTACGTCCTGGGCGAGCGGCTCGGCCGGGGCGGCATGGGCACCGTCTGGCGCGCCCAGGACGAGATGCTCGACCGCGAGGTCGCGGTCAAGGAGCTGACGGTCGGACACCTCGACGACGAGGACCAGCAGATCCTCAAGTCCCGGATGATGCGGGAGGCGCGCGCCGCCGCGCGGATCAAGCACCCCGGCGTCATCACCATCCACGACGTGCTGGAGCAGGACGGCCGGCCGTGGATCGTCATGGAGCTGATCGACGGCCGCTCGCTGGCCGACGTGATCAGCCAGGACGGCACCCTGCTGCCCCGCGAGGCGGCGGACGTCGGCGCGCAGGTGCTGGCCGCCCTGCACCGGGGCCACCAGCTCGGAGTGCTGCACCGGGACGTCAAGCCGGCCAACGTCCTGCTGGAGCGCGGCACCGGGCGGGTGGTGCTGCTGGACTTCGGCATCGCGACCTTCGAGGGCAACGTCGAGCTCACCCGCCCCGGCGACCTGGTCGGCTCGCCCGACTACCTCGCGCCCGAGCGGGCCCAGGGCGAGCGTCCCGGCCCGGCCTCGGACCTGTGGGGCCTCGGCGCGACGCTGTATGCCGCCGTCGAGGGGGAGTCCCCCTTCCGCCGCTCCTCGCCGCTCACCACGCTGGCGGCGGTGGTCGGCGACCCGCTGCCCGAGCCGCACCGTGCCGGGGCGCTCGGACCGGTGCTGGCGGCGCTGATGGCCAAGGACCCGGCCGAGCGGCCGAGCGCCGACGAGGCGCTGCGGATGCTGTCCGAGGTGACGGCGGGCCACACCGTCGGCATCAAGGCGCCGCCCAGGCAGTTGCAGAAGTTCCCGACCCAGGCCGTCCCGGTGGTGGACCGTCCCGAGCAGCCGGTCTTCGCGGCCCTGGCGGCCGAGGAGCAGCAGGCGGAGCAGGTGAGCGCCACCGCGTCGACCGTGGCGACGGCGCCCGCCGCCGCGCCGGTACGGCGGCGGCGCCGGAAGGCCCTGTGGTTCACCACGACCGCCCTGGTGGCGGCGCTGCTGGCCGGCGGCGGCTACCTCGCCACCGGCGGGCTGGCCCGGATCACCCGGGTCTCGCCCGGCGTGCCCGTCAGCACGCCCACCGGCGCCGCGCGCACCGACCTCACCGCGCCGGGTCCGGTGCCCGACGGCTACCAGTGGGTCGACGACCCGGCCGGGTTCCGGTTCCCGATACCGACCGGTGGCGCGCCCTGGGTCAGGACCACCGAGGGCACCCAGATCGTCTACAGCCCGGACCACAAGCTGCGCTACCTGCAGTTCGCCGTGCAGGCCGGCCAGCCGCTGAAGCCGGTCCCCCACATGCTCCAACTGGAGGAGAAGGTCAGCAAGGCCACGAACACCAGGGACTACCAGCGGGTCCAGCTCTCCGACGTCCTGGTCAACGGCCACCCGGGCGCGGTCTGGGAGTTCACCTACACCGTGCGGGCGGACGGATCGCACCGGCACGTCATGGAGGAGGAGTACCTGGACGAGAAGGGCACTTCCTACACCATCTACCAGTCCTGCCCGGAGGCGAACTGGCTGGACGGGGCGCACCTTCTCACCACGGTGATCAACTACTTCACGCCGACCCGCTGATCAAACATCTGACACAGATCTTTTCCTGTTACCGACGGGTACCGAAGTCGCTCCCGAGCGCCTAGGCTGCGCCTCATGACGGACATCACGGCAGATCGACAGACGTCCAGGCGCAACCCGGCCGCGCCGGGCGCCGCGCGCACCGTCGCTTCGGCTGTCCCGGCGGCGCTGGTCGCCCGGCTCGCCAAGGGCGTCACCGCGACCGGCGAGCCCGACTGGGTGCACACCACCGCGCCGCTCACCGGCGACCCGCTGGCGCGCCTGCCGCGCTCGACCCCGGCCGACGTGGAGCTCGCGTACGAGCTGGCCCGCCGGGCGCAGCAGACCTGGGCCGCGCTGCCCGTCGGCCGCCGGGCCGCCGTCCTGCTGCGTTTCCACGACCTGCTGCTGGCCCGCCGGGACGAGGCGCTCGACCTCGTCCAGGCCGAGACCGGCAAGTCCCGCCTGCACGCCTTCGAGGAGGTGCTGGCGGCGGCGCTGGCCGCCCGGCACTACGGCCGCAAGGCGTCCTCGTACCTGCGCGACCGCCGCCGCTCGGGCGCGCTGCCGGTGCTCACCCACACGGTGGAGTCCCGGCGCCCCAAGGGGGTGATCGGGCAGATCTCGCCGTGGAACTACCCGCTCGAACTGTCCGTGAGCGACGCCCTGCCCGCCTTCGTCGCGGGCAACGCCGTCGTCACCAAGCCCGACACCCAGACCGCGCTGACCGCCCTGTGGGCGCGTGAGCTGCTGGTCGAGGCCGGGCTGCCCGCCGACCTCTGGCAGCTGGTGATCGGCGACGGGCCGGTGATCGGCCCCGCCGTGGTGGACCGGGCCGACTACGTCTCGTTCACCGGCTCCACCCGGACCGGCCGCGAGGTGGCCCAGAAGGCCGCCGCCCGCCTGGTCGGCGCCTCGCTGGAGCTCGGCGGCAAGAACCCGATGCTGGTGCTCGCCGACGCCGACCTGGACAAGGCTGCCGAGGGCGCCGTCCGGGCCTGCTTCTCCTCCGCCGGGCAGCTCTGCATCTCGATCGAGCGGCTCTACGTGCACCGCTCGGTGGCCGACGACTTCCTCGCCCGGTTCGCGGCCCGCACCAGCGCGATGCGGCTCGGCGGCGGCCTGGCGTACGGCGCCGACATGGGCTCGCTGGTCTCCGTCCAGCAGCTGGAGACCGTCACCCGGCATGTCGAGGAGGCCGTCAAGGCGGGTGCCACGGTGCTCGCGGGCGGCCAGGCCCGGCCGGAGCTCGGGCCGCTGTTCTTCGAGCCCACCATCCTGGACGGCGTCACCCCGGAGATGGAGATCTGCGCGCAGGAGACCTTCGGCCCGGTGGTCTCGGTCTACCGCTTCGACACCGAGGACGAGGCCGTCGCCGCCGCCAACTCCACCGCCTACGGTCTGAACTCCAGCGTCTGGACGACCGACCACCGCCGGGGCCGCGCCGTCGCGGCCCGGCTGCGCACCGGCACGGTCAACATCAACGAGGCGTACGCGGCGGCCTACGGCTCGATCGCCTCACCGATGGGCGGCATGGGCGACTCGGGCCTGGGCCGCCGGCACGGCGGCGAGGGCATCCTGCGCTTCACCGAGGCGCAGACCGTCTCCACCCAGCGGCTGCTGCCGATCGGGCCCTCGTTCGGGATGGACGACGAGAAGTTCGCGGCGCTCTTCACCACCGGGCTGAAGGCGATGAAGGCGCTGCGTTTCAAGTAGGCCCGCCCGGCACTTAGGCCCGCCCGGCGCTTCGAGCGGGCCCGCCCGACGGGAGGGCCCGCCGGTGCGCGGGCCCGCCCGGCGGGGCCCCGGGCACACCCTCTCTTCAGAAGGAGCAGCGTCAGATGGCGAGTACGGGTGAGCCCGACTACGACGTGGTCGTGGTCGGATCGGGCTTCGGCGGTTCGGTCGCCGCGCTGCGGCTGACCGAGAAGGGGTACCGGGTCGCCGTCCTGGAGGCCGGCCGCCGGTTCACCCCCGAGGAGCTGCCGAAGAACTCCTGGGACACCAGGAACTACGTCTGGGCCCCCGCGCTCGGCCTGTACGGCATCCAGCGGATCCACCTGCTCGCCAACGTCCTGGTGCTCGGCGGCGCGGGGGTCGGCGGCGGCTCGCTCAACTACGCCAACACGCTGTACGTACCGCCGAAGGCGTTCTTCGAGGACCGCCAGTGGCAGCACATCACCGACTGGGAGCAGGAGCTCGCCCCGTTCTACGACCAGGCGCAGCGGATGCTCGGGGTGCGTACCAACCCGACCATGACGCCCTCGGACGTCCACCTCAAGGCGGCCGCCAGGCGGATGGGCGTGGAGGACACCTTCCACCTCGCGCCGGTCGGCGTCTTCTTCGGTGACGGCAAGGACTCCGACGGCTCCGCGAAGGCCGCGCCGGGCGACGAGGCGGCGGACCCGTACTTCGGCGGGGCCGGGCCGCGCCGCCGGGCCTGCATCGAGTGCGGCGAGTGCATGACCGGCTGCCGGCACGGTGCGAAGAACACCCTGACCGAGAACTACCTCTACCTGGCGGAGCGCAGCGGCGCCGAGATCCACCCGCTGACCACCGTCGCCCGGATCCGGCCGCTGGCCGGGGCCGACGGCGGCCAGGTCTTCGCGGTCGACGTCCGCCGCACCGACTCCCGCTCGGGCGATCCGGTGAAGGCCGGCGCCCGGACGATCACCGCCGCCCGGGTGGTGGTCGCCGCCGGGACGTACGGCACCCAGACGCTGCTGCACCGGATGCGCGACAGTGGCCGGCTGCCCGCCGTCTCGGCGCGGCTCGGCGAGCTGACCCGGACCAACTCCGAGGCGCTGGTGGGTGCTTCGACCACCGACCGGCGGTACGGCGAGAAGGTCGACTTCACCAAGGGCGTGGCGATCACCTCCTCGATCCACCCGGACGGGAACACCCACATCGAGCCGGTCCGTTACGGCAAGGGCTCCAACGCGATGGGCTTCCTGAGCGTCCAGCAGGTGCCGGGCGCGGGCTCCGGCCCGCGCTGGCTGCGCTACGCCGTCACGGCCGCCCGGCACCCGGTGGTCTTCGCGCAGTCGATGAACCGGCACCGGTGGTCGGAGAAGACCATCATCGGCCTGGTGATGCAGTCCCTGGACAACTCGATCACCGTCTCGCTGAAGAAGTCGGGCATCGGCAAGGGCAAGCTGACCTCGCGGCAGGGCCACGGTGCGCCGAACCCGACCTGGATCCCGGCCGCCGAGCGGGGCGCCGACGCACTGGCGGCGGAGATCAACGGCTTCGCGGGCAGCACCGTCGGCGAGATCTTCGACATCCCGATGACCGCCCACTTCATCGGCGGCTGCCCGATCGCCGACAGCCCGGAGCACGGGGTCGTCGACCCGTACCAGCGGCTGTACGGCTACCCGGGCATCAGCGTGGTGGACGGCTCCACCATCTCCGCCAACCTCGGCGTCAACCCCTCGCTCACCATCACCGCGCAGGCCGAACGCGCGATGTCGATGTGGCCGAACAAGGGCGAGGCCGATCCGCGCCCGGCCCAGGACGAGGCGTACCGGCGGGTGCCGGCCGTCGTGCCCGTCCGCCCGGCGGTGCCCGCCGGGGCGTTCGGCGAGCTGCGGCTGCCGCTGCTGCCGGTCCCGGTGGTGCCGAAGCGGGAGGCCTGACCGGGCCGCCCGCCGGGGGAGGCCCGCTTCGACCGGGCCCGCCCGCCGGGGGAGGCCCGGACAGGGCAAAGGGCCCCGCGGGGGAACGGGGCCCTTTGTCGCTCAGCACTCGGCGTCAGGGCTGCGCCGGTGCTGGGGCGACGGCGCCGGGGGATGAGCGCCGTCTGGACGGATGGCTTCGGGGTGGTGCCTGACGCCTGCCGGGGTGGGCCGGCGGGGAGGCACGCGGCACGAGGTGACCTTCACGGAGCGTGAGGTGATAACCGTTGTCACCGTCGACTCGGTCGGGCGCTTCGGGCCGGGGTCCGGGAACCCCACTGTCAGCATCGTGGTGGACGCGGCCCCTACTCTGCAACCGGTTCGACGCAGTTCGGCACAGTCCGATTTCCGGCGGGGGTGGTGCCGTATCCTGCCCGCCGCACCGGACCGTGACGACTACGCTCCGTAGTAGTCGTCTGTCCGGCGTCAGCCCCGGGCGTCCCCGGGGCTGACCCTGTTCGGTCGCGGCCGGGTTCGCTGTCCCCTGCTGGCCGGCCGCGGCACCCCCGCGCGGTCCCACGGCGGGCCGCGCCCGGCACGGAGCCGGCCGCGGCGCGCCACGCGCGCGGGTGGACCGAGTGATCCACGCGTGGTTCGTCGCCCGTGCGACGGTGCCCCGCACCTGGGGGGTGCGACGCGGTCGTACGGCCGTCCGGAACAACGAGCAGGCGCCCGCCCCGGTCACGGCCGGGTGCCCCGGCAAGCGGGTGAAGCCGGAACCGCCCGGGCCGCCCGGTAGAATCGGGAGCGACACCCCCACTCGTCACCCGCCGCGGCCCCCTTCCGAGGGCACGCTGCGCGCGACCCCTCCCGATTCGCTGCCGGAAGGCCGTACGTGTCCTCTGCTACCCCCGACCAGAACGCACCCGAGCTCGACACCGTCCTGGTGGTCGACTTCGGTGCCCAGTACGCCCAGCTCATCGCCCGTCGGGTGCGTGAGGCGCGGGTCTTCAGCGAGATCGTGCCGAGCTCCATGCCGGTCGCCGAGATGCTCGCCAAGAACCCCAAGGCGATCATCCTCTCCGGCGGCCCGTCCTCGGTCTACGAGGAGGGTGCACCGCGCCTCGACCGCGCGATCTTCGAGGCCGGCGTCCCGGTCTTCGGCATGTGCTACGGCTTCCAGCTGATGGCGATCACCCTCGGCGGCACCGTCGACAACTCCGGTGCCCGTGAGTACGGCCGCACCGCGCTGCAGGTCACCAAGACCGGCTCGACGCTGTTCGAGGGCACCCCGGCCGAGCAGTCGGTGTGGATGTCGCACGGCGACGCCTGCTCCGCCGCGCCCGAGGGCTTCACCGTGACCGCCTCCACCGACGTGGTGCCGGTCGCCGCGTTCGAGAACGACGCGGCCAAGCTGTACGGCGTCCAGTACCACCCCGAGGTGCTGCACTCCACGCACGGCCAGCAGATCCTGGAGCACTTCCTCTACCGGGGTGCCGGGCTCGCCCCGACCTGGACGACCGTCAACGTGGTCGAGGAGCAGGTCGCGCTGATCAAGGAGCAGGTCGGCGACAAGCGCGCCATCTGCGGCCTCTCCGGCGGCGTGGACTCGGCCGTCGCGGCCGCGCTGGTGGCCAAGGCCATCGGTGACCAGCTGACCTGCGTGTACGTCGACCACGGTCTGATGCGCAAGGGCGAGACCGAGCAGGTCGAGAAGGACTTCGTCGCGGCCACCGGCGTCAAGCTGAAGGTCGTGGACGCCGAGGAGCGCTTCCTGACCGCGCTGGCCGGGGTCTCCGACCCCGAGACGAAGCGCAAGATCATCGGCCGCGAGTTCATCCGCGTCTTCGAGCAGGCCCAGGCCGAGATCATCGCGGACGAGGGCCCGGCCGTCGGCTTCCTGGTCCAGGGCACCCTGTACCCGGACGTGGTGGAGTCCGGCGGCGGCACCGGTACCGCCAACATCAAGTCGCACCACAACGTCGGCGGCCTGCCCGACGACATCGAGTTCGAGCTCGTCGAGCCGCTGCGCAAGCTCTTCAAGGACGAGGTCCGGATGGTCGGCCAGGAGCTCGGCCTGCCGGAGGAGATCGTCCAGCGCCAGCCCTTCCCCGGCCCGGGCCTCGGCATCCGGATCGTCGGCGAGGTCACCAAGGAGCGGCTCGACCTGCTCCGCGAGGCCGACGCCATCGCCCGCGAGGAGCTGACCCTCGCCGGTCTCGACCGCGAGATCTGGCAGTGCCCCGTCGTGCTGCTCGCGGACGTCCGCAGCGTCGGCGTCCAGGGCGACGGCCGCACCTACGGCCACCCGATCGTGCTCCGTCCGGTGTCCTCCGAGGACGCCATGACGGCCGACTGGTCGCGCCTGCCGTACGAGGTGCTGGCCAAGATCTCCACCCGCATCACCAACGAGGTCCCCGACGTGAACCGCGTGGTGCTCGACTGCACCAGCAAGCCGCCGGGCACCATCGAGTGGGAGTAATCCCCTCCAGCGTTGAACGGCCGCGCCGCCACTCCCGTACTGCAAGGGGAGCGGCGGCGCGGCCGTTTGCCGTGCAGTACGGGGTCCGCAGCCCGGCCGCACCGCCTCGGGGCGCGTGGGGGTGCGCCGACGGCCTACCGGCGGAAGCCGGGCGGAGCGGGCAGAATCGGACCGGACCCGTCAGCGGCTGACGGGGTGTGAGCGGAGGGAACGGCATGGCGGAGCAGTCGGGCAGAGCGGCACTGGTGGCCGCATGGCGGGAGACGGCCGCGCGCTTCGCGCTGCTGCCGCTGCGGCTCTTCCTCGGAGCGACCTTCGCCTACGCCGCCTTCGACAAGCTCGCCGACCCGCACTACCTGGCGGGGGCGGGGGACACGGCCTCGTTCGTCGCGCAGAGCCAGGCCGTCCGGCCGTCCAGCCCGGTCGGCTGGGCGCTCGGGCCCGCGCTGCACGAGCCCACCCTGTTCGCCCTGGCGATCGCCTTCGGCGAGCTCGCGGTCGGGCTGGGCACGCTGTTCGGGCTCTGGGGGCGGTTCGCCGCACTGGGCGGCGCGCTGATCAGCCTGAGCCTGTGGCTGACCGTCAGCTGGAACACCTCGCCGTACTACCTCGGCAACGATCTCGCCTACCTGCTGGCCTGGACCCCGCTGGTGCTGGCCGGGACGCCGTACCTCTCGATCGACGGCTACCTCGCCCGGCGGGCCGGGCGGGACCGTGAGCGCGGGCTGGCGGAGGAGGGGGTCCGGCGGCGGTCGGTGCTGGACGGCGGGATCGCGGCCGTCGGTCTCGGCGGCGCCGGGCTGCTGGCCGGGTCGCTGACGGCGACCTTCTGGCGGCCCCGGAAGGCCGCCGCCGCCTCCCCGCCGGCCCCGGCCGCCGCCCAGCCGTCCGGAGCGGCCCCGGTCTCGGTGGCGGCCTCCGCCGTCCCGGTCGGCGGATCCGCGCAGGTCAAGGACCCCGCCAGCGGGGACGCGGTCTACATCGTGCAGCCCAAGGCCGGCCAGTACTGCGGGTTCTCCTCGATCTGCACCCACGCCGGCTGCGCGGTGGACGCGCCGAAGAACGGCCAGCTGAGCTGCCCCTGCCACGGCTCCCGCTTCGACGCGGCGACCGGCGCCGTGGTCAACGGCCCAGCCACCAAGCCGCTGCCCAGGTACACCGTCACCAAGAACGGTGACCGCCTGGACCTCGGGCCCGTCCAGAGCTGACCCGCCGCCGGGCCGTCGTCCTACCCGCCGTCCGGGCCGCCGTCGGACGGCCGGCCGCCGCCGCGGCCGCGCCGGGACATCGCCGCCACCGCGCCGGCCAGCCCGGCGGTGCCGAGCACGATGAGCGTCACGGGGATGACGATCCGCCCGTTCACCGCCCGGTCGTTCAGCGAGGCGACCAGGTAGAGGACGGCGATCGTGGTGAAGAGCGCGCCCGCGATCAGCGAGAAGGGGTCGAGCCGGTGCTTCCTCATGCCTGGACCACCTGGATGTCGCCGATGCGGACGGTCAGAGTCAGGTCGAGGGTGCCCTTGGCAGCCCGACCGTCGGACGGATGCAGCTGGTACACCTGGGTGCCGCTCACCCCGGAGTGCGATTCGCCGCCCGGGAGCTGGACGCTGCCGATCGCGTCGTGCACCACCAGGCGGACCTCGACGTCCCCCGGGACGGTCAGCTGCAGGTCGCCGATGCCGAGCGCCGCCGTGCTGGTGAGGGTGGCCCCGGCGGGGTCGAGGCCGCTCAGGTCGAGCCGGAGGTCGCCCACGCCGAGGTCGTAGCGCGGCTGGAGTCCGGCCGCCGTGGTCGGCGCCCAGGACCGGTCGCCGAACCCGGACCGCACCGTGGTGTCGGTGGCCGCGCTCCCCGCCAGCGCCAGGGTGAGCAGCAGCGCCGGGACGGCCAGCCCGCGCGCCCGCCCGAACTTCGCGCCCACCAGCAGCGGTACGGCCAGGCCCAGCAGCGCGGCCGCGAGCACCGTGGAGATCCGGACGTCGCCGCCGTGCGACCACGCCGCCCACCAGGTCGCCGTCCCGGCGGCGGCCGCGAGCAGCAGGCCCAGCGGGGCGAGGAAGGAGCGCGACCGGGCGGTCCGCCGCGGGACGGGCGGCGGGACGGGCGCGGCCGGGGCGGCGGGCGCGGACTTGCGCAGCGGGTCGCCCTCCGGCAGGTCCGTCCGCTGCCACCAGGGGGTCTGGCCGCTGTACGGGTTGCGCTCGGGGTGCCGGGGATCCCAGAGGTAGCCGGACGGGCCGGGGGGCGGGGTGTCGGCGGGCCGGTCGGCGGCCTGCCCGCGAGCGGCGCCGAAGCGCTCGCGCAGCTGTGCGTCGAATCCCGCCCGGCGGCCCTGCCACTCCCGGTGGAAGTCCTCGGCGAACTGCTCCTTCCAGGCCGGCCGCCCGCCCGGCGGCCGGTCGGCCGGTCCGCCGAGGTGGTGCCGCAGGCCGCTCCGGCCGCCCCGGCGGCGGCGCTCCGGGTCGTACCTGACGGCGAGGAACACCAGGCCGCCGAGCAGCAGCAGCGGGAAGAGCTGCCCGTCGTCGTCCATCGAGGAGAAGAACACGCCCGTGCCGATCACCGTCATCAGCACCGCGCCGATCGACTGACCGTCCACCCGGCCGGTCAGCACCCGCTGGAGCTCGGTCCGTCCGGGGCGGCCCTCGACCGGCTCCTTCGGGACGATCAGCCAGCCGAGCCCGTAGAGGAACAGGCCGAGCCCGCCGGAGAGGCAGAGCACCGCCGTGACCACGCGGAAGACCACCGGGTCGATGTCCAGGTGCCGCCCGAGGCCGCCGCACACCCCCGCCACCACGCGGTGCTGCTCGCTGCGGGTGAGCGGCGGGCGCTGCCCGGCCGGTGGGGTGCCGTCCGGCGGGGTCCCGTCCGGGTCCGCCGGTGGGCCGGCCGGGGCGTCGGCCGAGGTGCCGCCCGGTGCGCCCGTCGGGTGGGCCGCTGTGCCGTGGTCGTCCGTCATGAGTCCTATCCTGCTGGTCGGCGGGCCCGGGCCCAACCGTCCGGGGCCCGGGACGGACCCTGATCTGTCCCTGAGTCCGGGCTAGGGGGCCGACCCTGATGCGCACGGGCCCGCGTACGTGTGACCATCGGTGGCGTGGCAGCCCCCGGTACCGATCCCAAACCCCCCGCCCCCGACGCCCAGACCGCGGCCGGGTCCGACCTCGCCGCGCCCGGCGCGGAGCGTCCGCCGTACCGCAGGCTCTACCGGAGCCCGCACGGCCGGATGCTGGGCGGTGTCGCGCACGGACTGGCCGTCCACCTCGGACTGCCCGTCACCTGGGTCCGCGGGGCGTTCATCCTGCTGTTCTTCGCCCAGGGCATAGGCGGGCTGCTGTACGCGGCGTTCTGGTTCGTGGTGCCGATCGGCATCGGCGAACCCGCCGTCGGCGGCGGCGCCCAGTGGGCTTACGTCAACGGCGCGTTCGTGCAGGCGGGCGCCGTCGGGGGCGCCGGATTCGGCGAGCTGCGCAAGGAGGACCGGCGCTGGTTCGGCCGCCTGCGCGAGCTGCTCCAGCGCACCTTCCACGGCGAGCCGGCCCCCGCCGGGGCCACGGCCGCCGGTCCGCCCGGGACGGCACGCGGCGGGCTCGGCCAACTCGCCGCGCTGCTGGCGCTGGTGGTCGGCCTGATGGCGCTGCTCAGCGTGCTGCACATCCAGACCGCCAAGCCGTACGTCTGGCCGTTGCTGACCGTCGGCGTCGGGGTGGCGCTGGTCTGGCGGCAGGCCGACGACTCGCACTGGCAGCGCTGGTTCGGCCTGGAGGAGGCGTCCAAGCAGCGCAGCGCGTACACCAGGGTCGGCGCCGGTGTGCTGCTGGTGGTGGCCGGCATCGTCGGCTTCCTGATCCTCCAGGGCACCCACTCGACCTGGACTTCGGTGGCGGAGGCGGCCCTCGCGGTGCTGGCCGGCGTGCTGGTGCTGGTCGGACCGTACGCGCTGCGGATGTGGCAGGACCTCGGCGCCGAGCGGACGGCCCGGATCCGGGCCCAGGAACGCGCCGAGATCGCCGCCCACGTGCACGACTCGGTGCTGCACACCCTGACGCTGATCCAGCGCAACGCCGACGACGCGAAGGAGGTGCTGCGGCTCGCGCGGGCCCAGGAACGCGAGTTGCGGCTCTGGCTGTACCGCCCGGAGGCCGCCGCCGCGGCCGCCCCGGACACCCTGGCCGAGCGGATCCGGTCGGTGGTCGCCGAGGTGGAGGACCTGCACGGGGTGCCGGTGGAGCTGGTCTGCGTCGGCGACTGCCCGATGGACGACCGGATCTCGGCGCAGATGCAGGCCGCGAGGGAGGCGATGGTCAACGCGGCCAAGTACGGTGGCGGGGGACCGGTCCAGGTGTACGCAGAGGTGGAGGGGCGGACGGTGTCCGTGTTCGTCCGCGACCACGGCCCGGGATTCGACCCGGACACCGTGCCCGAGGACCGGATGGGCGTACGGGAGTCGATCATCGGCCGGATGAAGCGCAACGGCGGCACCGCGAGGGTGCGGCCCGCGCCGGACGGCGGGACCGAGGTCGAGCTGGAGATGGAGAGAGCAGATGACTGAACCCACTGAGCCGACGGCGGGACCCGAGCGGGTGGCGCGGGTGGTGCTGGTCGACGACCACCGGATGTTCCGGACCGGCGTCCGCGCCGAGATCGGGCGGACGGAGCTCACCGGCATCGACGTGGTGGGCGAGGCGGACGACGTCGAGTCGGCCGTCCAGGTCGTCGCCGAGACCCGGCCGGACGTCGTCCTGCTCGACGTCCACCTGCCCGGCGGCGGCGGGGTCGAGGTGCTGCGCCGCTCGGCGCCGCTGATGTCCGACCCGGCCGGGGTGCGCTTCCTCGCACTGTCGGTCTCGGACGCCGCGGAGGACGTCATCGGTGTGATCCGGGGCGGCGCGCGCGGCTACGTCACCAAGACCATCACCGGTACCGACCTGGTCAACGCGATCTTCCGGATCTCCGACGGCGACGCGGTCTTCTCGCCGCGGCTGGCCGGGTTCGTGCTGGACGCCTTCGCCGCGACCGACACCCCGCCGGTGGACGAGGACCTCGACCGCCTCACCCAGCGCGAGCGCGAGGTGCTGCGGCTGATCGCGCGCGGCTACGCGTACAAGGAGATCGCCAAGCAGCTCTTCATCTCGGTCAAGACGGTGGAGAGCCACGTCTCGGCCGTGCTGCGCAAGCTCCAGCTGAGCAACCGTCACGAACTCACCCGCTGGGCCACCGCCCGCCGGCTGGTCTGAGCCGCTGCGCGAGCGAGCCGCCCCCGGGGAGGAGTCCCCGGGGGCGGCTTTCGTGCTGTGCCCTGTCGGCGGTCTGTCAGGCGCCGGCGGCGATCTGGCCGTAGTCGATCCAGCCGCCGTTTCCGTCCATGCCGTTGTTGGCGAAGGCGTTGACGGTGTTGTTGGGGTTGGTGAGG